>NZ_JBNBZS010000009.1:0-297784 GCF_049629625.1 Roseomonas chloroacetimidivorans
CGAGACGTCGATCCCGGCATAGTGGGTCATCTCGGTGCCTCCCTCTGCTGAGCCCCGCCTGGGCCTCCTGGAAGAACAACCGGTCATGGCAGCTCGCGCCACCAGCCGACCCGATTACGGTATCTAGCGCTCTGGCAGGGCAGGTGACCCGAAGCATTTCGCTCAGCTTCGTATCAATGACGTGTCTGGGCGAAAATTCTTCGATCGCAACTTTGGCCGCGAGGACACCCTCGCGCGCCAAGACCTCACGCCCCGGCGCATCGGCTACCAGTTCCGCAATTGCCCGTAAAAGTGCATCGGCTGCCAACGTGGCCTGCTCTTGGTCGTCGCTTGCCAAAACGGGCGAAATGGGCAGAACGGGCAGGCCCGCCGCTTGAAGCGCCAGCATCGCTGGCCCTGGCTCGGCAAGACCAATGTGGTGATCGGGCGCTGCGCGCCGCAGTGCAGCAACAGCCCCTTGTGGGCCGATGTCGATGCCCTGGAACCAGCCTCCCGCGATGCTCGGTCTGCCGAGTACGCTGAGCGTCGCCACGTCAAGTGCTGCGAGATGTTCGAATACCGGGTACAAGGCCGCTAGCAACGTATCATCTGGGCCGGCAAGGTATAGAACGCGGTAGGGAGGCATCTTTCCCTCCGTCTTGCCCAGCGATCGCTGCCCGCCATCCGAAAGCCAAGATTCCGCCTCTAAACCATGTTCGAGCTTGAGACTGGAGGTGGAAGCACCCTCAGGCACAGCACTGTCACCTCCGACCGCATCCAGGACCGGCAAACCGGCTCTGGCGCAGCGGCGCCGTAGTTCGGCGAGATCCTCAGGTGGCAGCGCGTCCGGCGCAACGAGCACGGCATCAGCTGAGCCTGCTGCCGGGTCGCCGAACGGGAAGGACGGAAGGATGGGGCGGAAGATAAAGGGGCGTGACACCGCATTGCGCGTGGCGGCGGCAAGCGGGCTAGGAAGTACGCTTTTAGGACGGTCAAGCGTGAGTATCACGCGGGGCCGCATCGGTACCGCGCGCAAGGCGCGGCGGCGGTCCAGAACTTCGCGGTATAGACGGTCATATTCGACGGCCATCGCCGCGGCGTCACGGTGCCGGCCGCTGCGCGCCTGCCAGTCCAGCACTGTGTTCCGGCGGGCACGCACTTCCCCTGGCTCGCGACGAAGCCGACGCAGCATTGCCAGCATCGCTTCCGGTTTCATCCAGCGGTCTACCAGCCATCCGCCCGGCGTCTCACTCATACGCTCAGCCAGGGCGCCCAATGCTGTCGCCATCACCGGCAGCCCGGTGGCCCAGCACTCTGTCAGCGTATGGCAGTAGGTCTCGGGCCAGAGTGGCAAGATAGCGCCGAGATGCGGCCGGATCCGGCCCACATGGGCGGCAAAGTCCGACCGGTCGTAACGCCCGTGCAGCACAAGGCCGGGCGCGGCGGCGAGAGAAGTATCAACCCCGCCCAGGACGTGGAACTCCACTTCTCGCCCACGATCAAGCGCGGCCATAGCCGCGACCAGCCCGCCACCCTTCGCAACGGATACATTGCCGGGCACGAGTACGCGGAGCCGCTCGTCCATGTTGGGTTCCGCTCCGAGCATCTCCATCCGGCCAAAGCTGCGACCATGTGGGATGACGCGGAAGTCTCGCTCAGCAAGGAAGGCGAATCGGGCCAGTAGCGTTTCCTGGGCCGCGGGGGAGGTTGTGACGAATGCGTCGCAGGCTTGCAGCGCCTCGGCCATCATCGCTTGCCAGCGTGGCGCGAAGCGGTGGCGCAGCGGCGGTACGGTATCGACGGGCCAGAGCTCTGCCGTGCAGTCTTCGTCCCCCTCCGTACAGCGGCCGCCACAAAAGCGGCCTTCTGCATCCAACAGCTTTGTCACGGGGCAGAGCGTGTAAAAGTCGTGGAAGGAGAAGACGACGGGTACGCCAAGGCGGCGGCAGGTCTCTGTGAGACCGATCCCGTGCCAAGCGATATGTCGGATATGCACGAGCTCGAAGCCGTGTCGTAAGATCAGGTCACCTACAATGCGATCATACTCGCCGGAGCGGTGTGTCGCGGGCTCGATGGATCGCTCCAGCGGATGTTCCTCTACCACCTCCGCCAATACTCCGTCCGTCCCTCGCCGTTCGGTAGGCAAGTGGCGGGAGAGGGTCAGGACCTTCCTATTGCAGCGTAGAACCCAGGGCTCGTAGCGGTCGGCCAGCGCGTCCATCAGGTCGCGGTTCGTCTGGGGCGTGCCCCCGCTCTCGGTTGAGATCACGAAGAGTACCCGCGGGCGTGGTATACTACCTTCCGCATGCACGCGCTCCAGAGCGCGACGGAGACGCCATCGGATAGTCAGAAGTGCTGGGTCCGTCTCGAATACCCGCGTCAGTGTACGGTATTCAGGATAGCGCTCAGCGAGTACGGAGCGGCCGGCTGCATTGAGCGCCGTCTTCTCCTCACCGAAAGAGGCGGAGCGCTGGTGCCAAACAAAGGTGCGGTCATCCACGACGTTCTCGAAGCCGGCCCATGCGGCCCGCATGCAGAAGTCGTTCTCCTCGCCATAGCCGCGCGGAAAGGCGGCTTCATCGAAGCAGCCGACCGCGTCTAGGCATTCCCGACGCAGATAAAGGCAAAAGCCGTGTCCCGTCGGGACGGCGGGGTAGAGGGAGAGGGAGGTGCCGCGCACCAACCGCGCCATCTCGTCCACGCTAAACCAGGGCGGCATCGGGTTGGCGGCGTTAATCTCCGGCACGGAGAAGGCACCAGCATTGTCGGAAACCGGAGTCGCAGTTCCCGTGCGCGGGCCCGAGCGCGCGGCCATGCGCAGTCCGTCAAGCCAGCCTGGGCCGACCATCGTATCCGAGTTCAGCAGCACCACGTCTTCATGTGGGGCGGTAAGGCCGATGCCGCGATTAACGGTGCGGGTGAACCCAAGGTTTTCGGGATTGCGTCGTATCTCAATGCCTGGTGTGCCCTGCCAACGCTCCAGTGTCGCCGCGACCTCCGGCTGAGGGCTGGCATCATCCAGGAGAAATAGCCGGGCAGGGCCGGTCGTGTGGTGCACGAGGCTTGCAATGCAGCGGTCTAGCTCGGCGGCCGCATTGTAGATTGGAACGATTACCGCAACGGGCACGCGGCCGTCGGCTGGCAGACGGAAGGCCACCTCGCCGCGATCCTTGCGCCAGGTCGGGAGTGAATCCAGGTCAGTCTCGCCAGGTAGCGGGCTTGCCGCATGTCGAGGGACGGCGGCGACACGGAGCGGGCCGCCCTCTGCGGGATGCAGGTTCGGCAGGGCGAAGCGGAAGCCGCCACCGCGACGGACGATCCCGTGTTGCAAAAGGTCAGAACGGGCAAGGTCTGCTTGGGCAGTACTCCAACGGACACCCTCGAGCAGCAGGTCCACCGCCTGCCGGTCCTCGGGCCGCCCACTCTCCGCAACCCAACCTGTAGCCTCCCCATTGCCGACGCGCTCAAGCTTGCCAATCATTTCGCGCCGAAGAGTCAGACTGCGCCGCCCCAGCTCCGTGCCCGAGGCCACGAGCACCAACTCACGCGGAGCGCCGTCGAAGAGGGTGGCCTTGGGATCTTTCTGTCTGAGGGCGGTGGCCAGGGCCTCGGCAGGCATGTGGAAGCCGAAAAGGGGCTTCTCCGAGCCGTCATCGAACGGAAGATCCGGGCGATGCACGTCGAGTGTGACCGGGATTGCGCACCCGTCCAGCAGGATCGACGGCTTTTGTCCGGGCGCATCGAGCACCCAACCGCTCACACCACCACGATGAGCTGCCTCGAGATTGCCCCGAGGCTGGAAGGCTGTCTTCCGTAGCGGCGCGGGCGTGACCGGCACCACGGTTTCACCGAGGAGAAGCAGGGCTTGTGAGGGAAGCTCTGTTTTAGCCGTCTCAAGCAGGACATGGAAGCCATAGCCCTCGGGCAGCTTCTCTTGTGCGGCTAGGTCCTGCCGCGGGCTAAGGCGCCTCAGCGGAATTTCGTGCCGCTCCCCTGCCCAGAGGAGGGCTAGACGCGGCGTCTCGCGCGCGAGCTGGTCTGCCGGGGCGCGCATCCAGCCCGCCATGGACAGGAACTGGTCGCGCCGGGCGAAGACCTCGATATGGCCTTGAAGCTGCATACAGTCGGTTCCGTCCAGCGTCCTTGGTGAACTCGCCGAAGAAGACCTAGGCTAGGCATCACCGGCAACGGGCTGGTATTAGTCTATAGACATTATCCTGTCCTATGGATCAGCCGCATTAATCGCAGGGGCCTGTCAACTCCGATACCGTCTCCCTGCCGGGGGTAGGGTCCTTTCCAAGGTCGGCCCCTCATGATGGTCTTCGAGTTGGGCGCCTCATCGTGTGGAGCGAGGTGCAGGAGTCTGCCTTCAGCCGATTCAACGAGGTCACCGGCACCGCCGTCACGATGGGAACACAAACCGGCGCTGCCAAGAACACCTAACGAAACTGCGTTCTGGGCGTTCTCAGGGGCATGGCGAAGCTCCTGGTTCCGGACGATCTCTGGGCGGCGATCGAGCCACTACTGCCGCGTGAGCGGCCCAAACCAAAGGGCGGTCGGCCGCGGCTGTCGGACCGGGCTGCGCTGACGGGTATTCTGTTCGTGCTGAAGTCCGGCCTGCCCTGGGAGATGCTGCCTGCCGAGATGGGCTGCGGGTCTGGGATGAGCTGCTGGCGCCGTTTGCGGGACTGGCACGAGGCCGGGGTCTGGGCCGCCTTGCACCGGCCCCTGCTGGAGCGGCTCCAGGCAGCCGGGCAGATCGACTGGCGCCGGGCAGCCCTCGACAGCTGTAGCATTGCGGCAAAAAAGGGGGGCACGGAAGTCGGGCCGAACCCGGCGGATCGCGGCAAGCCGGGCACCAAGCGCCACCTCGTCACGGACGCCCGCGGCACGTCGCTTGACCTGATGCTCAGCGGGGCCAACCGCCACGACAGCCGCATGCTGGCCCCGACCATCGATGCCGTTTCGCCCCTGTGGGGCGGGCACCGGGGCCGCCCACGCCGCAGACCGCGCAAGCTCCACGCCGACAAAGCCTACGACCACCGGCGCTGCCGCCAGGAGGGCCGTGCCCGCAGCATCACCCCGCGCCTCGCCCGGCGTGGCATCGAGCGCAGCAGCCATCTCGGCCGACACCGCTGGATTGTGGAACGCACCTTCGCCTAGCTGGCCCGCCACCGCCGCCTGAGCATCCGATACGAGCGCCGCGCCGACATCCATCTCGCCTTCACGACACTCGCCTGTGCCCTGGTCTGCCTCGGCCAGATCAGACGGTTCTGTTAGGCGCTTTTATGCGCGGCCAGCTCGAGACGCGGATGGAAAGGGCAACCCGCATACGCGACCAGCAGCAGCAGGCGCTCCACCGCCGCATACGGTCCATGGAGGTTGCGGACCAGAGCGGTTTGGAAAGAGCAGCCCAACTCGCCAACGCGACCGCCTGCATCCTGCTGCGCCTAGAAAATTCTGCGCCGACAGGAGCGGTCGGAGAACCGGTTAGCCGGGCCGGCGACGCGCGGCACCGACGAGGCGCCCGCGCGGTGGGCGTCGGCCGAACAGCAGATCTGAACCGTCGCCCGGCACAGCCTCTACAGCGTCGGAATAGGGATTAGCTGCTGCCGCTCAAAGGCAGCGATAATTCCCAGTTCTCTGACCCGCGACGGTGGCAGCGCGACGAATTCTTTCCCGTGCGTTGTCTCGAACGCCACAACGATTGGCAAAAGGCCGAACGGCATCTTGCTCTCCACGGGGAAAACAGCCGTGATCTTGGCCATGCCTGGGGGAAGCTTGCCCGTCATTGGTGTGACGTCGTGAGATCAGCAAAGCGAGGTGCTGTCTCTTTCTGGTGTTCGCTGTTGAACGGCGTGGTCTGGGTGACCCAGAAGCGGGTTGTCGCCTGGTAGTCGCTGGAGCAAGCCAGCTCAGTCCACTGCTCTTTACACCGACAGCACAGCTGCAAGCGCATTTGCCGCCCATTCCCATAAGGAAGGCTCTTCCAGCCATCGCTTTGCCAATGATGGCCGGCCAATGCGCAACGGCGTTGCCAGGCAAAGCGGGCCGCAGCTCCGAGGTAGGTGAATGCGCGTATCATAGCGCCTGCGGCTCCAGGGTTCACGTCCGCTCACGAATGCGCGATCTTACCAGCATCCTCCCGTGCGCGGCAACCCAAAAGTGAGGAGCTGGACAATGGCACTCTCAGCGCCGGTCAGGGCAACCCAATGAGGCTAGATGGCGCGAGCGGAGCCACCGCACAACACCGCTCAGGACGCAGCTTATTGGTGCCGTCGCAAAGGCTGTAGGAAATCGCGTTCAGCGTCTCCGGCACGGTGACGGTACTGCTTCAGGCGGCAAGGTCAATCATGCTCCTGGCAGGCGGTTGACCGAGGCTCTGCCAGCCATCGACCTTGCGCCTGCTGATCTGGCCGGAGGCGAGCAGCGCCTAGAACAGCATGGCTGCTGTCTCGGCCGAGAGCAGCACGGTCTGCGTCTTGATGCGGCGTGTCAATCGGCCCTTTAATCGCGGCCCGCTGTCAACGCCGGTGATGATGCGACTGCCAGGGCCAGGGTCCTTTCCGAAGTCAGAGCCTCATGATCGTGTTCGGGGTGGGCGCCTCACCGTACTGAGCGAAGTCCGAGGGTCTCGTCTTCAGCCGATTGACCGAGGTCACCAACACCACCGTCCCGGCAGGGACATCAACCGGCGCCGTCGGTCAGGCCGCGGGCCGGATCTGGGATCCTCAAGCTGCCTTCTGCTGTCCCCACTCGAAGCTGGTGCCGTCCGTCCAGATGCAGTGCAGGATGACGGCGATCTTCCTCGCGACCGCGACCTTGGCCTTCTTGGCGCCGATCCGCTTCATCAGACGGGTTCCCCAAGCCTTCAGGCTGCACCACCGCTGTGTCCTGTGTAGCAACACGCTGGCGGCTTCAAACAGATAGGCTCGTAGCAGCCGGTCGCCCCACTTCGAAATGCGGCCGTTGTAGTCCTGCTCGCCCGACTGCTTTCGCCGCGGTGTCAGGCCGACGTAGGCGCCGACACTTCCACCTGATCGGAACCGCGTCGGGTCATCGATGGTGTGGCGGAAGGTCAGGGCCGTCACGACGCCCACTCCGGGCACGCTCATCAGCCGTCGCGTGGTTTCGTCGGACTTGGCGAGAGCACGAACCTGCTTGTCGAGGATACCCTGCTGTTCATCCACCTTCTCGTGCATGGCGAGCAAGCCCGCCATGACCGGGCGCAAGTTATGCTGGTCATCGAGCAGTTGCAGCACCTGCGTCCGGAACGCCCCACCAATCGCGCGCGGGAACAACAAGCCGTTCTCCTTCAGAAGGCCCCTGACCTGATTCTCCAGGTCGCGGCGGATGGTCACCAGCCGTGCCCGGGCGACCAGGAGCGAGCGGATCGCCTGACACTCCTCACCCTTGACCCGCACCTCGCGATACCAGCCGACGCGGATCAGCTCGGCGAGGCCACGGGCGTCATTCGGATCGCTCTTGTTCATCCGGACCGAAAGCGCCGCATGCGCGTGACGTGCGCCGACGCAGACCACCGGGAGCCCAACCCGCTTCAGCTCGTACCACAGCCAACTCGCCATGGCGCCGGTCTCGAAGCCGATGCGCACCGCCTCCGGCGCACGCCTTCGGAGAACCAGCGCCAGAGCACCTGGATCGGATGGAACCTTGCCCTCGAACAGGACCTTCCCATCCCCGTCGACGACGCACAGCGCCGTCTCCCTCTGCGACACATCCAAGCCGACGTACTGGGCCATAGTGGATCCTCCTCCTGATTGCCCCTGGGCAGGCTTAGATTATCGACCCTCCCAGGTGACCGGCCGCGATTACGCAACGTATGGAATTGGGGCTCTGTCGCTGAATGCGTGCTCGTTCCGCGTTTCTTGGGGAGGCTTGCTTCCGCGGAGACGCCCACGATGCCCGACCTCGACCCTAGTGCCCTGTTGCCTCCCGGCCTGGTGGTGGATGAGGTTGAAGTGAACCCCTGGGACTGGACCGCGCGGGTCAGAACTAAGCCACGTGCGGGACCAGTTGGTTCTCGAACTCGTTGGGCGATCGGTAGCCGAGCGCGGAGTGTAGCCGTCTGGCGTTGTAGACGTCCTCGATGAACCTCGGCAAACGCTCCGCGACGTCCTGAAAGGTCTCGTAGCCGCCGATGTAGACCTCCTCGACCTTGAGCGTCTTCATGAAGCTCTCGGCCTGTGCATTGTGGTACGGGTTTCCGACGGAACTCATCGAGCCCTGGAGCCCGGCGTCCGCCAGGGCCCGGCGGTAGGTCTCGCTGGCGTACTGGCACCCGCGGTCGGTGTGGAAGATGCATCCGGCCGGAGGGTGGCGGCTCTGCACAGCCGATCTCAGGGCAGCCAGGGCCAGGGGGGTGTCGATGGTGCGCGAGATGGCATAGCCGACCACCTTGCGGCTACAGGCGTCTAGGATGGCAGCCAGGTAGCAGAACCCCGACGCGATCCGGATATAAGTAAAGTCGGCCACCCATACTCGGTTCGGCTCGGTCGGAATGACGTTCTGGTACAGGTTAGGGAAGATCGGGCTGTCATGCCTGCTGTCGGTGGTGCGCACATGGCGCCGCCGTGGCTTGATCCCCATGCCCTTCGCCCGCATCACCAGGGCGATCCGTTTATGGTTGATGAGGTGTCCCCGTCGCCTGAGTTCCTGCGTCACCCTGCGGTAGCCATAGCCGGGTAGCTCATCCTGGACGGTGCCGATGAGCTCCTCCAGTCCGCTATCCGTCAGCGCGACAGCACGCTCATGAGCTCGATAGTAGTAACTGCTGCGCGGGAGAGCGATCACTTGGCACCCCCGTCGGACGGAGCAGGCCTGGGGCCGGTGATGATCGATGAGGTCTCGCTGTCGTTCACGAGGCGCAGGCGCGGCGTTTTTTTGCCAGGTCCAGTTCCATCGTGAGCTGGCCGACCTTGCGCTCCAACGCGGCGATCCTGGCCTCGTACTCCGCAATGACCGAGGCCTCGGCCTCCTCGTTGGTGAGCTCCCCCCGGTCGTACTGGGTCAGCCAGAGCTGGAGCAGGTTCGTCGACAGGTTATGGTGTCGGGCGGCATCGCGGCGCCCAATGGCACCGCTGCGCATCTCGTGGCACAGCTGAAGCCTGAACTGCGGCGTGTGACGCCGGTAGGGGCCTCGGGATGACATGACCTTCTCCTGATCGAAGGTCCAGCCAGCGTATCAGTTCCGGGTGCCCCAGTGGTCCAACTCCAGGGGTTCACTCCAACCCCGGGTCAGTTCTCAGCGAAACTCAACACCCAGGTCTCGGGCAGGTACAGACGCCAGGCGATCGGCAGGCTGGCGTGGTCGTTGGCCACGGAAAGGCTCACCGCGACCTGGCAGTTGTCCTGCTTGCCCAGCTGCCCGCAGTACTGCCGGGCCACTTCCACCGAGTGCTGGCCTTGCTTGGGAAAGCCGGTGTCGTCCACGATCCAGTAGGCGACCGGCCCGTGCCGCTCGATGGCGGGCAGCACCGTCTCGCGCACGGCCGCGAGCAGGGCCGCGTCGTCCCAGGCCGCCTTGGCCACCACGTGGTGCATCGACTGGTGCGCCGCCTGCACCCGGCCCGGCTCGATCCGCGCCGCCATGGGCTCCACGCTCTTGCGCGCCCCCGGCAGCAGAAGACCCATGCAGTAGGCCCGCGCCGGCTCAACCCGGCCCGCGTGGCCCAAAACCGACACAATCTCGTCCAGATACGCCGCGAACCGATCC
Source organism: Roseomonas chloroacetimidivorans (assembly GCF_049629625.1). Lineage (NCBI taxonomy): Bacteria > Pseudomonadati > Pseudomonadota > Alphaproteobacteria > Acetobacterales > Roseomonadaceae > Roseomonas > Roseomonas chloroacetimidivorans. The sequence continues at coordinate 9,713 of NZ_JBNBZS010000009.1, forward strand.
TCGCCCGTCCGCAGCCGACTTGCATCTCCGTCCACCATGCCCAGCATATAGGAGCGTTAAGTGACACAGTAAGACTAGGTGTTGAAGTCGGACCAGCCAAGCGAATGTGCGCTCTACCGCAGCACGAGCAAGGGACCAGCCAAGGCGGCGCGAGCGGAGGCACGTGGCCGCCCACCCTGTGACGTCGGCTGGCTCCATGGCAGTAGTGGCTCAGCTGTCACCCAGAAGCCATCAGGAGCCAGAAGCTCCAGGCCCGCCTCGACAGCCCAGCCCTAGCTGTGTCCCTGCTTTGCAGTCTAGGCGCCTGTTGAACCTCACGGGTTTGACTGCTTCGCCTAGGGTTTTCCCTGAACCGATCTATAGGGAAATCGAGGCCAAATGCATGACATCGCCCGAGGCTAACGCGGACACAGTATGCATACCTGGGTCACACTCATGGAAATCCCTGTTCTTTACCCTGTTGGTAGGGAATAGGGAGGATGAGCTCGCAGCCGCACATTTCTCACGTAGACCTATCTCAATGCGTCCGCAGGTCGCTGGTTCAAGTGCGGCATCGGCGGCGCGCTCACGGCGCCCACGGCGTTGGCCGATCATCTGCACGGCGTGCTCTGCGCGCTGTCCCCGGCACGGGTGGTCACGACGGGACCTTGATGGGCGGCTATGCCGCGCTGCTCTTCGGGCATCTCCTGGGCACGGACGCGGTCTTCGTCATGTTGCCCTAGACAGTCTCGACCGCCGCGGGCCCCACATGCGGCCCGAGGGCTTCTCGGCCCAGCCGCATTCCGACCTGGCGTCACTTTAAGAACGAACTCTTGACCCTCCGGGGCTACAGGGCGCCTCGAATTTGAAGTAGAGGCAGATCATGCACCGCGTCGAAAATTTGCTGTGGGTCGGCGGCTTCGTCCTTGTCGCCACGGTGCTCGTGCGGGCCACCACGATCTGGCTTCAGAAAAGAACCTCTTTCCGAACGAAAGGCTCGTCCACCTCCGATGGAGTTCTCGATTCGGACACTCATGACGAATTCGAGGGTGGGGGCGCGCCGTCCATGAATCACTACAGCGATTTCGCGTCACTGCTGCAGCACTACGTCCTGCCCTTGGCGCGGGCCCATCCCGGCTGGGAGCGGGTCGACGGCGCCTACGACGTTCCCGGACGGACGATGGCCTGGTTCACCTGGAACGGCACCCGCTACGCCCTGAATGGTGAAACGCAGTTTGCTCCTTTGCTGAAGGCGCAGGAGTGGATGCAGACGCATCCGGGCGAGGACCCGCTGCTAGTTCGGCCTGGCCCTGGCCCCACGGGGCGCCTCGCGCTCCGGAGCGAGATCGGGTGGAAGGATGCGAAGGCCGTCCGGATCGAAACGGACTGAACCGCCAAATGACCGTTCCGCCCCTCATATCCGGCGATCCGATTGCCGGGGCCGGCCAGTAGATTCACCCGGGCCCAGTACCTCTGACATAGTCGGCCTCTTCACAGGAGATCTCATGCGCCTGCTGGCCCTAGATGGCGCGCTGGCGCGCGCTTCAGCAGCCTTCTGGGTGGACGGGGCCGTGCTGGCCGAGGCCCATCGTGACGGCCCGCGTGGCCAGCCCGCCGCCCTGCCCGAACTGGCCGCCGAGGTGCTCGCGGCAGCGAAAGTCGCGCCCGACGCGGTCGCTGTCACGATCGGTCCGGGCGGCTTCACCGGCCTGCGCGCCGCCATCGCCCTGGCCCGAGGCTTGGCGGATGGCTGGGGCGTTCCTTGCTACGGCGTGACCACCGGCCAGGCGCTCGCGGCGGCCCTGCCGCCCTGGCAGGCGGAAGGCCGCATGATCTGGTCCGTCACAGTCGCCGGTCGGGGCGGGCTGGTGCTCGAATGTTCAGGCGCTCCACCGGTGCTTCTCGACGAGGCTGCCCTGCCGCAGCCTCCCGGCCCTGTGGTTCTCGTGGGCGATGCAGCACCGCTGGCGGCTGCGCGGCTCCTTGCCCGCGGGGCGGATGCACTACTCTCGGAGACCCGCCTGCCCGAGGCCGGTGCTGTCGCCACCGCGGCCGCCCTGGCGTTGTCCGCCGGCCAGGTGCGGGAGGCCGCGCCGCTCTATGCCGAGCCCCTGGCCCTGCGCCCCACGGCCGGCCTGGCATGAGCGGCGACCCGGCGGCCGCCTCGCTCCGCCCGGTCCTCCCGGCCGATGTGCCGGACCTTGTCGCGCTGCATGCCCGCGCCTTCCCGCCCCCCGAGCGGTGGGGGTCGACCGCAATCAAGGCGATGCTGGCCCTGGAGGGTGCCTTCGGCTTCCGGGCCGCGCCGGGCGCCCAGGGCTTCATCCTGGCGCGCGCTGTGGCGGAGGAGGCCGAGATCCTGACGCTGGCCGTCGATCCGGACTGCCGCAGGCTGCGCCTCGGCAGACGACTCCTCTCCGCCGCCCTGGCCGAAGCGAAGCGCTGCGGCGCAGCCTGCCTATTTCTCGAGGTTTCCGAAGCCAATGTCGCGGCACGAGCCCTCTACGCCGCCGCTGGAGCGGAGGAGGTCGGCCGCCGCCGACGCTATTACGCCGATGGCACGGACGCTCTGGTCCTGCGAATCATCCCCCCTTCCTGATCCGAAGCCGGATGATGCCATCCGGCCCCTCCTCCATCCCCAGCACGGCATGCCCCTGCTCGGCAGCGGTACGCGGCACGTTGCGGCGCGGCTCCTCGCCCCGTAGCAGTACAAGGAGAACCTCCCCAGCAGCCATCCGGTCGAGCGCAAGACGGGTGCGGACGAAGGTCATCGGGCAAGTCTCACGCGTGATGTCGAGACGGGAAGTCTCCCCGCTGAGACTTTCGCGCTGCACCGCGTCTATTTCTTCTTGCATCCGAACATTAACCCTTTTCTTCACTGTCCTTCATCGGACAAAAGATGTAGATCAATTGCGAATCGGAGGCATCACCAGCCTCCAGTACTGACCGAGCGTTATCGAGGAGACCGGCATGCCGGAGAGCGCGACCACCAGTCGGGAAAACGCCGAGGGGAGCGTGCTGGGGCTGACCGCGCAGATCGTGGCGGCCCATGTCTCGAACAACCCCGTGCCGCTGAACGAGCTCTCCAGCCTTATCGAGAACGTGCACCGCACCCTTTCCGGCCTGGGCCGTCCGGTCGAGGTTCCACCGCCCGCGCGGCCCGAGCCCGCGGTGCCCGTGAAGAAGAGCATCACGCCCGAGTATCTTGTCTGTCTCGAGGACGGCAAGAAGCTGAAGATGCTGAAGCGCCACCTCAAGACCGCCTACAACATGACGCCCGAACAGTATCGGGAGCGTTGGGGCCTGCCACCTGACTATCCGATGGTGGCTCCCAACTACGCCGAACACCGCTCCTCCCTCGCAAAGAAGATCGGTCTGGGCACCCGCCCGCGCTCCCGCCGGGGCGGGCGCGGCAGTAAGGATTAGTATCGACCTGGGGGCCAAATCCGCGCTTCCGGGTCATGGTGCCCGGCCACGGCCTGCTCCAATTTCGGCCTCCAGGCCCCGGCCGCCCAGTTCCACGTGCCTGGCCCGCGTGGCATGGGCGGCAGGTGACATGGCGTGACGGCCATGCCCGGCCCCGGTGGTTTGGCGCCACAGGGCCAGGCGGGGTAGTCTCCGCCCGAACGGGATGACCATGGACCACGCCACGCACACAAAGACGCCCAATCCGCCCCACCGGGCCGACCCGACCCGGATCGAGCGGCTCTGCATCGAGCGCGGGCTGAAAATGACCGGCCAACGCCGGCTGATCGCACGCGTCCTCTCCGAGGCGGAGGACCATCCGGATGTCGAGGAGCTCTACCGTCGTGCCATTGCCCTCGACAGCAAGGTCTCCATCGCCACCGTCTACCGGACCGTCCGCCTGCTGGAAGAGAAGGGTATCCTGGAGCGCCGCGATTTCGGCGGCGGCCGGTCGCGCTACGACCCGGCCGATCGCGGCCAGCACCATCACCTGATCGACGTGGATACCGGCACCGTCATCGAATTTGAGGACGAGGAGCATGAGCGCCTCGTCCGCTCCATCGCCGCGCGCTACGGCTTCACCTTGGTGCAGCAACGACTGGAACTGTTCGGGAAGAAGATCCCGACCGCGCCTGAAGCCGAGACGCGGCGTCGCGCCGGCACGAAAAAGGACCTGGAATGATTCATCCGGGCTCCGGCTTCGAGGAACTGCGCAACGGCAGCTTGGGCGTCCGGCTCGCGGAAACCGCGGCGGAGGTCGAGGCTGCCCAGGCGCTACGCTGGCGCGTCTTCTACGAGGAGATGGGCGCCCATCCCGATGCCGACACCGCCGCCTCGCGGCTGGATGCCGACATCTATGACCCCGTGGCCGACCACCTGCTGGTACTCGACCACGACCGGGGCAAAGGCGCGCGCGCCGTGGTCGGCACCTACCGCCTAATCCGTCGCCCCGCGGCCGAGCGGGTCGGGCGCTTCTATTCGGCCTCAGAATACGACCTCACGCCCATCCTCGGAATGGAGGGCGGGCTGCTGGAGTTGGGGCGTTCTTGTGTGGACGAGGGCTATCGCACCCGCGGCACGCTTCAGCTTCTGTGGCAGGGCATCGCGGCCTATGTCTTCCAGCACCGGATTGCGCTGATGTTCGGCTGCGCCTCCCTGCCCGGTACCGACCCGGACGCGCTGGCGGAACCGCTGACCTATCTCCACGCCAATCATTTGGCCCCGCCCAGGCTGCGTCCGCGCGCCTTGCCTGAACTCTACGTGCCAATGAACCGGATGGATCCGGCCATGATTGACGCGAAGCGCGTGCTGGCCGATCTGCCGCCGCTCGTGAAGGGCTATCTGCGCCTCGGCGGCTTTGTCGGGGAAGGCGCGGTGGTGGACCGTCAGTTCAATACCACCGATGTCTGCGTGGTGGTTAAGACCGATCAGGTAACTGCCAAATACTACAAGCATTATGAGCGGAAGCTGGCGCCGCATTCAGAAGAGACGCGCTGACGCGACTGGATCCGGCCAGGCAAGGCTGGCCAGGGTGAAGTCGAGAAAGGCCCGCACCTTGGCGAGCTGCAGACGCGGGCAAGGAGGATAGGCATAGGGCGGGTAGCGCTTCTCCGCCCAGCCCGGCGAGCAGGAGCACGACCTGCGCACGAAAGCACTGTCCTTCTTCCGTGAGCGTCACTCCGCGCGGCGTGCGGTCCAGCAGGCACACCCCGACCGGGCCTCAAGCCGGGCCACCGCCCGACTACGAGCGGCTGGGCACCTTCGACCACCTGGTCTTCATTGGCAGGAGGAGTCTGCACCTCACTGGGCTTGCCGATACGGATGTGGCGGGGGTGTGGGCAAGCCGTCACGCCGGTGTCACCCTCCTGCCATGGACGTGTCCAGGCCCAGCGGCTAACCCGGCATCATGGACTCCGCCCTCCGCGATCCGGCCGAGGCCCTGGCCCCGCCGAGCCGCCTCCGTCGCCGCACTCCACTCCGCTTCCGCCGCGCCGTACCCGGCGGGCGCCTGTTCGACGTCATGGGTGACCGTCCCTTCGGCGGGCGGTTCCGGGCCGTGCGGCGCCTGTTCTTCGCGACCCTCTGGACGCTGATCGCGATGCCGATCCAGGCGGTGCTGCTGTTCCTGCCTGGCCGGGGCAAGATCGTCTTCGCCCGTATCTACTGGCGCGTGGTCTGCTTCCTGATCGGCATGCGAATCCGGGTGGTGGGGGAACGCCGGACCGCGCCGCGTACCCTCTACCTGGCCAACCACTCCTCCTGGCTCGACATCGCCGTGCTGGGCGCCACGCTGGAAGCCGCCTTCGTCTCAAAGGCCGAAGTCGGAGGCTGGCCGGTGATCGGCATCGTGGCGCGGCTCGGCCGCACCATCTTCGTCTCCCGCGCACGCGGTCGCACGGGCAACGAGGCCAAGGAGATGCGCGACCGGCTGGCCAAGGGCGACTCCCTCATCCTCTTCCCCGAGGGCACCAGCTCCGACGGCACACGCGTCCTGCCCTTCCGTTCCTCCTTCCTGGCAGTGGCGGATGCGGCCGAAGCCATCCGGCCGGTTTCGGTGGCCTATGATCGGCTCGGTGGGCTGCCGGCCTGCCGGCGGGATCGGCCGGTCTTTGCCTGGTACGGGGAAATGTCCATCGCCCCCCATGCCTGGCGCCTGCTGCGCCATGCCGGGCTGCGCGCCACTATCCTGCTGCATGACGCGGTGGAGCCGTCGACCATCCCGAACCGCAAGATCCTCTCCGCCGCCGCGGAGGCGACGGTGGCCGAGGGCGCGTCCACGCTGCGCCAGAACCGCGAGCCCACCCCGCTGGCCATCCGGCCGGCTCTGCCCGAGTGACGGGCCGCTTGACGGAAATCACCATCCTCCGCATCGTTCCGCAGATGGACGCGCTGCCCTCGTCGCGTGCGCTGCTGATCTCGGGCTTTTCTTGACCTGGAAGGCCCCGCGCCGCACATCCCCCCGGCCCGAAGCCGCCCGCACCGGACGGGGCTTCGGAACGAGAGGATCTTTCTCCGCATGAGCAGCTCCACCGGCACCATCATGGCCGGCCCGGCCCCGACCGAGGGGGCCCCGAAGGCCACGCGCAAGCTCCTGATCCGCACCTGGGGCTGCCAGATGAATGTCTATGACAGCGGGCGGATGGCCGACCTCCTCGCGCCGCTCGGCTATGCGCCGACGGAACGCCCGGAGGAGGCCGACATGGTCATCCTCAACACCTGCCATATCCGGGAAAAGGCGAGCGAGAAGGTTTTCTCCGATCTCGGCCGGCTGCGCGAGACGAAGAAGGAGCGCGCGGCGGAAGGCCGCGAGACCATCATCGCCGTCGCCGGCTGCGTCGCCCAGGCCGAGGGCGCGGAAATCACCGCCCGCGCTCCCTGGGTGGACATCGTGCTCGGCCCCCAGACCTATCACCGTCTGCCGGAGATGGTGGCCCGCGCCAGCCGCGCCGCCGGCGCCGTGATCGAGACGGACTTCCCCGCCGAGGACAAGTTCGACCACTTGCCCGAGGCACGCGGCCCGCAGGGCCCCATCGCCTTCCTCACGATCCAGGAAGGCTGCGACAAGTTCTGCTCCTTCTGCGTGGTCCCCTATACGCGCGGGGCCGAGTTCTCCCGCCCCGCCGCCGCGATCATCGCGGAGGCCCGCCAGCTTGCCGCGAATGGCGCGCGGGAGATCGCGCTGCTCGGCCAGAACGTGAATGCCTGGGCGGGCGCGGCCCCGACGACCACGTCACCCGGCGGCCACACCTGGCGCCTCGCGCGGTTGTTGCGGGAACTGGCCGAAATCCCCGGCGTTGCCCGTTTGCGCTACACGACGAGCCACCCGCGCGACATGGATGACGAGCTCATCGCCGCCCACGGGGAAATCCCGTCCCTGATGCCGTATCTGCACCTCCCCGTGCAGTCCGGCTCGGACAAGGTGCTGGCCGCGATGAACCGGGGCCACAAGGCCGATCTGTATTTCCGCATCGCAGACCGGCTGCGGGAGGCCCGCCCGGATCTGGCGCTCACCTCCGACTTCATCGTCGGCCATCCCGGCGAAACCCCGGCCGATTTCGACGCCACGATGAGGCTGGTGGAGCGGGTCGGCTTCGCCGGTGCCTATTCTTTCAAATACTCGGCCCGGCCGGGCACCCCCGCCGCCGCCCAGCCCTTTGTGGTGGCAGAGGAGGAGAAGGACAGCCGGCTTCAGACCCTCCAGGCGCTGCTCCGGCAGCAGCAGGATGATTTCAACCGCGCCTGCGTCGGGCGCACCGTCGATGTCCTCGTCACCGGCACCGGGCGGCACCCCGGGCAGGTGGCGGGCCGCAGCCCGTGGCTCCAGCCGGTCCATGCGTCCGGCGCAGCCCCGATTGGTGCGGTGGTTCCGATGCAATTACGGGCCGCCCACCCCAATTCTCTCTCCGCCACCATGCTCCAAGAGGAGTCCGCTGCCGCTTGACCCAAATCGCCGCCACGACCGGGGGGATTACCCTTCGGACCGATCCCCGCGCCCCCGGTCTCCGTGACGTGGCGCGATCGGCCTTTGCGCCCCAGGCGCAGGGCCGGGACAGCCAGCGGACCGTCACCCTCAGCTTCGACGACAACGCCCTGTTGCCGATGCTGTACGGGGAGCACGACCGCCACTTGTCACGGATCGAGCAGCGATTGGGCGTGCGGATCGCCTCGCGGGGCAACCGGGTAACGATCAGCGGCGGCGCCGAGGGCGCGGGATTGGCGGAATCGGTCCTGCGGTCCCTTTGGCAGCGGCTGGAACGAGGAGACGCAACAGGCATGGCCGAGGTTGAAGCCGCGCTGCGCATGGCGGATGGCCCCGCGGAAGATCCACGTCTGCCGCTCGCCGACATGCCGGCGATCCGCACGCGCAAGGGCGCCATTGCGCCCCGCTCGCGTACCCAGGCCGCCTATATGGACATGCTCCAGAGCCAGGAGATGGTTTTCGGCGTCGGCCCCGCCGGCACCGGCAAGACCTATCTCGCCGTTGCTCAGGGCGTGGCCCTGCTAATGGCCGGGCGTGTGGATCGCATCATTCTCTCCCGCCCCGCGGTCGAGGCTGGCGAGCGGCTGGGCTTCCTGCCCGGCGACATGAAGGAGAAGGTCGATCCCTATCTCCGCCCGCTCTACGACGCGCTGCACGACATGATGCCGGCTGACCAGGTGGCACGCCGTCTCGTCTCCGGCGAGATCGAGATCGCGCCGTTGGCCTTCATGCGCGGCCGCACCCTGGCCCATGCTTTCGCCATCCTGGACGAGGCGCAGAATACCACCCCGGCGCAGATGAAGATGTTCCTCACCCGCATGGGCGAGGGCACGCGCATGGTCGTCACCGGCGATCCTACCCAGGTGGACCTGCCCCCCGGCCAGAAATCGGGCTTGGTGGAGGCCCTCTCCATCCTCGACGGGGTAGAGGGTATCGGCATCACGCGCTTTGCCGAAGCGGATGTGGTAAGGCATCCTCTGGTCGGACGGATCGTCTCGGCCTATGGCCGCGCCGAGGCCCAGGGTCGCCCCGAAGCGACCGAAGGCCGCAGCCCGCGTGGACGGATGAGGGAGTAGAGCCGAAGTGGGCAGTCGCCCGCCCGGCGGCGATGCCGCCGGGCCGAATAAGGAGCCCCCGGGTCCAGAGCCCGGTTGGAGTTGTGATATCGACGTGGTGCTGGAGGACCCCGCCTGGCGGTCCGCCGTGCCGCGGGTCGAGGAAGTGGCGCGCCGTGCCGCGGCGGCCGCCTTCGAGGAAGCCGGGGTCGAGGGTGCCGTGACGGTGCTCCTGACCAATGATCTTCAGGTGAAGCGCCTGAATGGCGAGCATCGCGGCAAGGTAAAACCGACCAACGTGCTCTCCTTCCCGCCCCTTCATCCCGGAATGCCCGGCGATGTGGCATTGGCGTTGGGCACGGTCCGGCGCGAGGCCCGCGCGGCGGGGCGCAGCGTGATGGCGCACCTGTCCCATCTTGTTGCCCATGGGGTTCTGCACCTGACGGGGCATGACCACCTGCGCGCCGGCGAAGCGCGACGGATGGAGCGGGCGGAGGCGCGGATCATGCGCCGCCTCGCCCTGCCCAACCCGTGGAGGGGCGTGGCATGAGCGAGCGTCATGGCCACGGGCCCGATCGCACCAGCATTTTCTGGAAGTTCCAGGGTCTGCTCCGCCGGCGTGAGGCCGAGAGCGTCCGCGATCAGGTGGAAGCCTTGGTCGAGGGGGAGGGTGACGAGGGCGCCGAGCCCGAGGCAGATGCGCTGGACGCCAATGAACGCGTCATCCTTGGCAATGTCCTGAAGCTTCGGAACAAAACCGCGGTGGATGTGATGGTTCCCCGCGCCGACATCATCGGCATGCCCTGTGACCTGACGCTGGACGAGGCCATTCGCCTGATCCAGCGGGAAGGCCATAGCCGCTTCCCCGTCTATAATGGGGATCTCGACGACATCCGGGGCATGATCCACATCAAGGATGTCTTCGCCGCGGTGGGACGGGACGAAGAGCCCTTCTCCATCGAGGCGATCCTCCGCCCCTTGCTCTTCGTCGTGCCGCAAGTGCCCGTGCTGGACCTGTTGCTGCAGATGCGGGAGGGCCGGACCCACATGGCCCTGGTCGTGGACGAGTATGGCGGCATTGACGGCCTTGTCACGATCGAGGACCTCGTCGAGACCATCGTCGGCGACATCTCCGATGAGCATGACGAGGAGGCGGCGCCGCAAGTGACAGAGCGCCCCGATGGCAGCCTGGACCTCGACGCCCGGATGAAGATCGAGGATTTCGAGGCCCGGATGGGCGCGGTGCTGACCTCCGAGGAGCGCAATCAGGACATCGACACGGTGGGCGGCCTCGTCTTTACCCTGGCCGGGCGCGTGCCCGCGCGAGGGGAACTGGTCTCCCATTCCTCGGGCCTGGAATTCCGCGTGCTGGAGGCCGATCCACGGCGCATCCGGCGTCTGCGGGTGCGCCGCCCCGCATCCTCTTCAGCCGAGGCACCCGAGGCCGGTGCTTCCCAGGCCGCGGAGTAGCCTTCACCCGACATGCAGCGCCTGATCCGGTATCTGGAAACGCGCACCGGCTGGCGCGCGCTGGCTGCGGCCTTCGGGCTGGGGGCGCTCTCCGCCCTGGCCATGCCACCTGTCCATGCCATCCCCGTCCTGCTGATCGCCCTGCCTGGGCTGCTGCTTCTGCTGGGCAGGGCGGGCGGCTGGCGTCGCGCGGCCATGCTCGGCTGGGCCTTCGGCTGGGGTCACCACATCGTCGGCCTCTATTGGATCACCCACTCCATCCTGACAGAGGCCGACCGCCTCTGGTGGTTCGTGCCGCTGGCCGTGCCGCTGCTGGCGATCTGGATGGGCATCTACAGCATCATCCCGGCGGTCCTGGCCTGGCGGGCGACGCCAGGCTGGCCGCGCGTGCTGGTGCTGGCCGGCGGCTGGGTGCTGGCGGAGTTCGTCCGCGGCTGGGCCTTCACCGGCTTTCCCTGGAACCTCATGGGCAGCGTCTGGGCCTTCGCGGCCCTGCCGGTCCAGGGCGCCGCCTGGATCGGGGTGCACGGGCTGTCTCTGGCAACGGTTCTGCTGGCCTGCACGCCGCTACTGGGGCGCCGGGCCATGGCCGGCGGCCTCGTGATGCTGCTCGCCTTCGCGGGCTTCGGCTACGCCCGGCTCCAGCCCGCCGGGCCGGCCCCGCTGCCCGTCACCCTGGTGTTGGTGCAGGGCAATGTGGCGCAGGATGTGAAGTGGCGGGAGGACGCGCGCTGGCCGATCTTCCGCCGCTACCTGGAGCTGAGCCGAGAGGGGGCCCAGGCGGCCGCCCGCGAGGCCCCGGGCACGCGCCCCGTCATCATCTGGCCGGAGACGGCCAGCCCCTTCCTGTTGGCGGACGACCCGGAGGCGCGCCGTATTGCCGCCACCGCCTTGCCGTCTGATGGCCTGTTGCTGGCCGGTACGGTGCGCGCCGAGTGGGGCCCGGACCGGCGGGCGACCAAGCTGTTCAACAGCCTTGTCGCCATAGGACCGGATGCGGCGATCGCCGGCATTTACGACAAGTCGCATCTCGTGCCCTTCGGCGAGTACATGCCGCTCTCCGGCTGGCTGCCGATCCGGGTCATCCGTGGCGGGGTGGATTTCGGCGCCGGTCCGGGCCCCGTGGCGATGTCCCTGCCCGGACTGCCCTCGGCTTCCCCCCTGATCTGCTACGAGGTGATCTTCCCCGGCGCGGTGGTGGGTGACGAGAGACCGGGATGGCTGCTGAACATCACCAACGATGCCTGGTTCGGCATCTCGGCCGGCCCCTATCAGCACCTCGCCGCCGCCCGGCTCCGCGCTGTCGAGGAGGGATTGCCCCTGGCGCGGGCGGCACAGACCGGGATCTCCGCCACTTTTGATTCGCGAGGGCGAGAGATCGCGCGTCTTGCTCTGGGCGAAACCGGCTTCGCCCTCTCTCCTCTGCCTGTGGCCGGCGAGCCTACACCGTTCTCGCGGCTTGGCCTTGCCATTCCGGCCTTCCTGACGGTGCTCTGCCTGCTTGCTGGGCTGGCGGGAACCGCGAAAAGCCGGACCATCCCGAGGCCGTAACGGCCAGCAGAATCGTCCATTTAATTAGAATTCTCGAAAGAGTTGACAAATCCTTAGCGGGTGCCCAATCTCTCCCTATACCGAAGCAGGGTTCCATGAGGCCACGGCCCCGCCCGTCGGCATGGTGTGCAGGATGTGCGCCACCCCCCTGCCCCGTTGGAGGAAGGAGCGGCGCCGATGTCGAGCGACGAGGCGCTTGAGCGCACTGAGAAACCCGAGCACCGGCCGAGCCCGATCGACGTGCATGTCGGCAGCCGCGTCCGGCTCCGTCGCACTCTTCTGGGGATGAGCCAGGAGAAGCTGGGAGAGGCACTCGGCCTCACCTTCCAGCAGGTGCAGAAGTATGAACGCGGAGTTAACCGGATCGGCGCAAGCCGCCTGTTCGATCTGGCCCGCGTCCTGGATGTCCCCATCGGCTTCTTCTTCGATGACATGCCGGACAGCATGGGCGGGGTGGCCTCCGGCTATCGTAGCCGGCTCGCCGGCTTTGCCGAGACACAGGAAGGGTTCGAGGACGACACGCTGCATAAGCGCGAGACGCTGGAACTGGTGCGGGCCTATTACCGCATCACCGAGCCAGCAGTGCGCAAGCGTGTTTTCGACCTGATCAAGAGCCTCGCCCCAACGGACTGACCTGGAAAGGCCTCAGCCCGAGGATCATGGACGGGGTTCCCCTATGGGTGGGAGCCTGCCCAGGGGATCAGGCCCGGAGCTGAGGATTGTCGAAAACGGGACTGCGATAGTTTCGCAGTGCCTGCGTGAGGGCACGGGCCAGGTCAGCCTTTTCAAGCTCGGGCAGGAAGCACCCGATCTCCGTGGAATGACCCCGCGCCGCCAGCCGCAACTCGCTCACCCGCCCAGGGCGGGGACTGAGCCGCACGCTGGCCCAATAGGCATCGAACTCCTCCGATCGACGGCGCCCCCGGCGATCCGTCCGGTCTACCCGAAGCCGGCCATCGGCCAGAGTGATGCGTTCCGCGATGCGGCCCGACCAGCGGCGATGGGCGCGCAACAGGCCGAGCATCAGCACGACCTCCCCGCCCATGAACCCGGCCACTGGCCAGGCTCCAAGGGCCCAGAACAGGGTTGTCAGCATGCCAGAGCCGAACAGCACCAGCCCCGCGATCACACGAAGTCCGGTGGACGTGCCGGACTGGTGCGGCGTGGCCAGCGCCTCGAAGAGGGGAGCCTCGGCGGGCGTCATCGGTCGAGTTTAGCGTGTTTGCCATCCGACTTCCTCCGGAAAGCAATGTGGGGCTATTGACGGGATCGTGACCCGCCCCGCCCCGCGCAAAGCGCCCCTGCACGGCACGGCCCAGCAGCCCCGCCGTGCCCGCCGCATGTCGGCCGCCCAGGCCGCCGACTTCATTCGCGCCCTGGCCGAAGCTAACCCAACACCCAAGCCGGAGTTGGAATACCGGGATCCCTTCACCCTGCTGGTGGCCGTGGTGCTCTCCGCCCAGACCACCGACCTCGCGGTGAACAAGGCCACAGCCACCCTCTTCGCCGAAGCGCCGGACCCGGCTTCCATGGCCGCGCTGGGCCCTGAGGGCATTGCCCGCCATATTCGCCGGCTGGGTCTCTGGCAGGCCAAGGCGAAGAACGTCGCCGCCCTGTCCCAGCAGTTGATCGAGCGCCATGGCGGCGAGGTGCCGCGCGAGCGCGAGGCGCTGGAGGCGCTGCCGGGCGTGGGCCGCAAGACCGCCAATGTCGTGCTGAACGTCGCCTTTGGCGAGAATGCGATGGCGGTGGACACCCATATTTTCCGCATCGGCAATCGCACCGGCCTGGCTCCCGGCGACACGCCCCGCGAGGTTGAGGACGGCCTGGTGAAGCGGTGCCCGCCCGAGTTGCTGCGCGACGCCCATCACTGGCTGATCCTGCACGGACGCTATGTGTGCAAGGCGCGGCGGCCGGAATGCTGGCACTGCGTGGCGCGGGCGCATTGCAATTACCGCGACAAGGTGGCGGGGCCGACGGCGGGAACAGGGCCGGTTCCGGCGGAGATGGAATGAAAAGGCTCCGGGAAAGAGTTTCTTCTTCCTTCGCGACATCACGCCAGAACAGCTCCAATCCGGATACGGTAACATTGGCGCAGCTGTGGTGACGCTCCCATCTTCCGGGCCTGCGCGGCGTCCGACAGGGGGAGCACATGCTCGATCTCGACCGTTACAAGCCCTTCTTCGGCTATGCCGCCGGCACGACCGGTGGCCAGGGCGGGCCGGTGGTGCGCTGTGCCACCGGAGATGCGGTGCGGGCGGCGCTGGAGGCAAAGGGCAACGCGCCGCTGACGATCTTCATCACCGACACCATAACCGGGGCCAATAGCCAGGCGCCGCAGATCGACATTTCCGGCGTCCGCGACCTGACAATCATGGGGGACGGCCAGCACCTGGACGCCACCAATGTCGGCATCCGCATCAACAAGGGGTCGGAGAACATCATCCTCTTCAACCTGAAGATCGGGCGGATCGAGGAAGGACAGAAGGACGCGGTTGGCATCGAGGGCGACTGCAAGAACATCGTCCTCCTCCATTGCGACCTGTACGGCGATATGGGTGCCGACAAGGATTATTATGACGGGCTGATGGACACGAAGCGTGGGGCGGAACGGATCGCCGCCGTGCTCTGCAAGTTCCATGACCACCACAAGGCCTGCCTCAACGGCGCCAGCGACCGGGACGAGGGAAGCCGCCGCATCACCTTCGCCTATTCCTGGTTCGACAAGCTCGGATCCCGCTGCCCCTCCGTCCGTTTCGGCGAGGCCCATGTTGCGGGCTGCCTGCTGACGGATGTCGAAAGCAGCGGGGTGAACTGCCGCATGGGTGCACAGGTGCTGATCGAGGGCACCACCTTCGAACGGGTGCATGATCCCGTGGCCGCACTGGACAGCCGGGAGCCCGGCTTCTGGAACCTTGTGGACAGCCAGGCGATCGATTGCAGCTGGGGCAAGGCCAAGGCCCGGGAACGGTTGGCGACGGACTGGCGCTCGACCACGGATTTCCGCCCGTCCTACCGGATGCCCATGCTGCCGCGCGCCCAGGCGGCGGCCTTTGTCCGGGCCAATGCCGGGCTGCTGCCGCCCGGCAAGGTGATCACCATGCCCGGCACCACCACGACCCGGGAAGTGCCACCGCCCGCTGATGGGGAGCCGGCCCCGGCACCCCGTATCAGGCCGGCGGCAGGCCCGGCCTCCATTACAAACTCGCTGGGAATGCTGGCGCTGGGCGCCACTTTCCTCGCGGCCATGCGCGTTCGGCGCCGGATCCCCGCACGCCCCAGGGGCCGGTAACGCCGCAGGCGCTCAACCGTGTTCCGAAGCCGCAGGCCCACCGCCTGCGGCAACCACCTTCGCGCGCAGCATCTCGACGGCCTGGATAATCTCCTGTGCCGGGCTGTTGAGGTCGGATGGCTCGTGCTGCCCCTGGACGCGCTGCGTGACAGCGCGAACCCGTCGCTCGGCGTCCTTGTACTCGTCCTTGTCGCGATATTCCGTGGGCGCGCTACGGACCACGGCCAGCGCCTCCTGCATCGCACGGAGCAGATCCTGGCGGGCGCCCCTCTCTTCTTTCCGTCCTTCAGTGGCAGTCCGGACATCAGGGCGGCCGGCAGCACGGCGTAGATTGTCCTCGATCCCCTGAAGCCGGCGGCCATAGGTGGCGAGGTCGGGCACTGCCGCCGAAGTGCTGGCGGGCGCGGCGCCGCTCGGGGTGGCCTGGATCGCGTCACGGGCCTGGAGCAGAACTGGAACAGCCACCGGCACTGCAGCCAGAAGCACCGCTGCCATCATCATGCCACGCATCGCCAAATCTCCCGACTGCGAGACGCTGCGAACGTCTGGCGCGAGGACGGGGTTGCCGTGCGGAGATGCCGGGGGCGCTTCCGCCCCCGGCAGGATGGAATATCAGGCCGTGCGGTCGGCCATGGCCGGCGAGGCATTCGCCAGTGCCGCCTGCGCCGCTGCCAGCCGTGCCACCGGCACGCGGTAGGGCGAGCAGGACACGTAATCCAGCCCCGCCGTCTCGCAGAACTGGATGGAGGCAGGGTCGCCGCCATGCTCGCCGCAGATGCCGAGCTTCAGGCCGGGCTTGGTGGCCCGTCCCTTCTCCACCGCGATCCGCACCAGCGCGCCCACGCCCTCCACGTCGATCGAAACGAAGGGGTCCTTCGGCAGGATGCCCTTCTCGACATAGAAGGGCAGGAACTTGCCGGCATCGTCACGCGACAGGCCGAAGGTGGTCTGCGTCAGGTCGTTGGTGCCGAAGGAGAAGAAGTCGGCCGTCTCCGCGATCTTGTCGGCCGTCAGGGCCGCGCGCGGCAATTCGATCATGGTGCCGACCATGTATTCGATGGTCATGCCGGCCTCGGCGAAAACTTCCTTGGCCACCTTGTCGATCTGCGCGTGGCTGATCTCCAGCTCCTTCCTGGTCGCGACCAGCGGAACCATGATCTCCGGCACCGGCGCCTTGCCGGCCTCCTTCGCCACGATCACCGCCGCCTCGAAGATGGCGCGCGCCTGCATCTCCGCGATCTCGGGGAAGGTCATGGCCAGGCGGCAGCCGCGATGGCCGAGCATCGGATTGGCTTCCGACAGATCCGCCGCCCGGCGCTTCATGGTGGCAAGATCAGCCCCCAGGCTCTCCGCCACCTCCGCCAGCTCTTCTTCCTTATGGGGCAGGAATTCGTGCAGGGGCGGGTCGAGCAGGCGGATCGTGACGGGCAGGCCCGCCATGATGCGGAACAGCTTCACAAAGTCGTCGCGCTGGAAGGGCAGCAGCTTGGCCAGCGCGTCCCGGCGTCCGCCTTCGGTCTCGCTCATGATCATCTGGCGCACGGCGCTGATGCGCTCGGGGTCGAAGAACATGTGCTCGGTGCGGCAGAGGCCGATGCCCTCTGCGCCGAACTTGCGCGCCGTGTCGGCATCCAGCGGCGTCTCCGCATTGGCGCGCACGCGCAGGCGACGCACCTCGTCGGCCCAGGCCATCAGCGTCTCGAAATCGCCGGAGAGCTTCGGCTCCACCATGGCAACGGTGCCGGCGAAGACCTCGCCCGTCGCGCCGTCCAGGGTGATGGTTTCGCCCGCCTGCACCGTCACGCCGCCAGCCGAGAGGGCCTGGGCCGCATAGTCCACCACGACGCCGCCAGCACCGGCCACGCAGGGCCGGCCCATGCCGCGCGCCACCACCGCCGCGTGGCTGGTCATGCCGCCACGAGTGGTGAGGATGCCGCGGGCCGCGTGCATGCCGTGGATGTCCTCGGGCGAGGTCTCGATGCGCACGAGGATGACGCTCTCGCCCTTCTGGGCCCGCGCCTCCGCCTCGTCGGCATTGAACACCACCACGCCGCAGGCAGCACCCGGGGAGGCCGGCAGCCCGCGCGTGAGCAGCTTGCGCGGCGCGTTCGGATCCAGCGTCGGGTGCAGAAGCTGGTCGAGCGAGCCGGGATTTACGCGGCGCACGGCCTCGGCGTGGTCGATCAGGCCCTCATTCGCCATGTCCACGGCGATCTTCAGCGAAGCGGCCGCCGTGCGCTTCCCGTTGCGGGTCTGTAGCATGTAGAGCTTGTTGCGCTGGACCGTGAACTCGATGTCCTGCATGTCCGCATAGTGGCGCTCGAGCGTCTCGCGCACCTTAACCAGCTCGGCATAAGCCTCGGGCATGGCCTCTTCCATGCTGTGCTCGCCGGGCTTGGCGCGGGCCTTGGACATGGGCTGCGGCGTTCGGATGCCGGCCACCACATCCTCGCCCTGCGCGTTGATCAGGTATTCGCCGTAGAAGACGTTCTCGCCGGTCGACGGGTCGCGGGTGAAGCAGACGCCGGTGGCGCAATCATCGCCCATATTTCCGAAGACCATGGCCTGCACGTTCACCGCCGTGCCCCAGTCCACGGGAATGTCGTGCAGCCGCCGATAGGTGATGGCGCGCTGATTCATCCAGGAACCGAACACGGCGCCGATCGCGCCCCAGAGCTGCGCCCAGGGGTCCATCGGGAAGTCCGCGCCGGTCACCTGACGCACCATGTCCTTGTAGGCGGCAGCGACCTGCTGCCAGTCCTGGGCCGTGAGCTGGGTGTCCTCGATCACGCCCTTCGCCAGCTTGGCGTCGTCGATGATCTCCTCGAAGCGGTGATGATCCACCCCGAGCACCACCGAGCCGTACATCTGGATGAAACGGCGGTAGCTGTCCCAGGCGAAGCGGTCGTCGCCGGAGGCCTTGGCCAGGCCCTGCACGGTGGTGTCGTTCAGGCCCAGGTTTAGCACCGTGTCCATCATGCCGGGCATGGAGACGCGGGCGCCGGAACGCACGGAGACGAGCAGCGGGTTGTTCGCGTCGCCGAACCTCGCGCCGACCGCCTCCTCCACCCGGGCCAGCGCCGCCTTCACCTGGCCGTCCAGATCCGCGGGGTACTGCCCCTTATTCTCGGTGAAATAGGTGCAGACCTCGGTTGTGATGGTAAAGCCGGGGGGCACGGGCAGGCCGATGGAAGCCATTTCCGCCAGGTTGGCACCCTTGCCACCCAGCAGGTTGCGCATATCGGCTCGGCCGTCGTTCCGTCCGGCGCCGAACCCGTAGACCCAGCTCGTCATGACCTGTTCCTCAGCCTTCTATGCGCGCGATATCGGCCAGCTCATCCATGGCGCCCCGAAGCAGCGCCAGCAGGCCAAGCCGATTCTCGCGCAGTTCCCTATCCGGGTCATTCACCGTGACCCGATCGAAGAAGGCATCCACCGGAGCGCGGAGCGGCGCAAGAGCGCCCATCGCAGCTGCGAAGTCCTCACGACCAAGTGCTGACTGCACGGCCGGGCGGGCGGCCTCCAGCGCTGCGGCGAGGGCCTTCTCCTCCGGCGCGCGGAGCAGCTCGGGCCGGATAGCCGGCGCATAGCTCCGCCCATCCTTCTTTTCCTCGATTCGCAGGATGTTCGAGGCCCGGCGATAGGCGGCCAGGAGATCCGCCCCCGCCTCGGTGGCGAGGAAGTCACGCAGCGCATCCGCGCGGGCGAGGAGGCGGTTCAGGTCGTCATCACCCGAGGTCCCGAAGGCCGCGGCCACGAGATCGTGACGCAGGCCCTCCGCCCGCATCTGCACGCGCAGGCGCTCGGCCAGGAATTCCACCACCCCCTGGGCGAAGGCGGCGACCATGGGCGGGTGCATCGAATCGGCGGGCGGCTTCCAACCGGCATTCATCCGTTCGGTGGCCACCGCCATGCCGAATTCCGGCGTGGCCGTCGTGCCCTGGGCCATGGGATAGCCAAAGAAGGCTTCCGCCACCGCGTCGGCCAGCGGCAGGCGCAGTCCGTTCTCACGCACGATACGGATAATGCCGAGCGCGGCGCGGCGCAGCGCATAGGGATCGCCCGATCCGGTCGGGCGCTCGTCCGCCGCGAAGAAACCGGCGAGCTGGTCCAGCTTGTCGGCCAGCGCCACCGTCACCGCGACCGGCTCGGAGGGCACGGCGTCGCCCGGGCCGAGCGGCCGGTAATGCGCGCCGATCGCCTCCGCCACGCGCGAGTCCTCGCCCGCGTGCAGCGCGTAGTAGCGGCCCATCACGCCCTGCAGTTCCGGGAACTCGCCCACCATGCCCGAGGCGAGGTCCGCCTTCGCCAGGCGCGCGGCGCGGGCGGCCAGATCCGGATCGGCGCCCACCATCGGCGCGATATGGCGCGCCAGGCGCTCCAGCCGGCGCACGCGGTCGCCCTGTGTGCCGAGCTTTGCGTGGAACACAACAGAATCGAGTTTTGGCAGGAAGCTTTCCAGCTTCTGCTTGCGGTCCAGGTCCCAGAAGAAGCGCGCGTCGGAAAGGCGGGCGCGCAGCACGCGCTCATTGCCGCCGATAATGGCCGTGCCGCCATCCTTCGCCGCGATGTTCGCCACCAGCGCGAAACGGGCAGCGGCCCGGCCATCAGGGTGGCGCAACGCGAAATAGCGCTGGTTCACCCGCATGGTCGTCCGCATCAGCTCGGGCGGCAGATCCATGAAGGCGTCGTCGATGCGGCCCAGCAGCGGCACGGGCCATTCCACCAGCCCTGCCACCTCGGCCAGCAGGCCGCGGTCGGGCACGACTTCCAGCCCTTCGGCGGCGGCGAGCGCGGCGATGCCGGACTCGATCATCCGCTCGCGCTCGGCGGCATCGGGAATGACGGATCGCTCGCGCAGGCCGGACTCATAAGCGGCCACGGAGGTGACAGCGAAAGCGCCTGGAGACTGGATGCGATGGCCCTCGGTGAGATCACCGGAACGCAGCCCATGGGCGTCGTCGCCCTCGGCCAGCGCGAAGGGCACCACGGCACCATCGAGCAGGCAGAGGATGCGCTGCATCGGCCGCACCCAGATCAGGTCGGAGGTGCCCCAGCGCATGGACTTCGGCCAGGGAAAGCGGCGGATCAGGCCGGGAATGGCCTCCGCCAGCACCTCGGCGCTGGAACGCGCGGGGTTCTGCAGGCGCAGCAGGAAGGAAGCACCGGACTTTTCCGCGCGGGCGATGATGGTCAGCCCGCCGCCCTCATAGACCGGAGCATCGGAGGCGCCGGTCGCGGCGCGCATGGCGGCAATGGCGGCTTCCGGCAGCGCAAATTTGCGGGCGAAACCCTCCAGCGCCTTCTCCGGCGCACCCAGGCGAGGGCCCTTCTCCTCGCGCTCGCTCGCCGGGGTGGCGGCAGGGAGGTCGGCGACCAGGGCAATGCGGCGGGGGCCATGGAGGGTACGAACGCCCTGCAGCAAAAGGCCGGCGGGCTTCAGCACCTCGCCCAGCAACCGCGCGAGGTCCTCGGCGGCGCGGGCCTGCATGCGGGCCGGAATTTCCTCGGAGAGGATCTCGAGAAGGAGCTCGGCCATCACACCGTCTCCCCGGCCAGCCAGCCTTCGCAGCATCGCTTCGCCAGCGCGCGCACGCGGCCGATATAGGCGGCGCGCTCCGTCACGCTGATGGCGCCGCGGGCATCCAGCAGGTTGAAGGTGTGGCTGGCCTTGATGCACTGGTCATAGGCCGGCAGCGGCAGGTTGGCATCGCAGAGCGCGTTGCACTCCTCCTCCGCCTCCGCGAAATGCCGGAACAGCACGGCCACGTTGGCGTGCTCGAAGGAATAGGCGCTGAACTCGCGCTCGTTCCGCAGAAACACGTCGCCATAGGTCAGACCGGTGGAATTGAAGGCCAGGTCGTACACGTTCTCGACGCCTTGGATATACATGGCCAGGCGCTCAAGCCCGTAGGTCAACTCGCAGGAGGGAACGGCGCAGGGAATGCCGCCGACCTGCTGGAAATAGGTGAACTGCGTCACCTCCATCCCGTCGCACCAGACCTCCCAGCCCAGGCCCCAGGCACCCAGTGTCGGGCTCTCCCAGTCATCCTCCACGAAGCGGATGTCGTGCAGCATCGGGTCGATGCCGATGGCCTTGTAGCTCTCGATCAGCAGGGACTGCGGGTCGGGCGGGCTTGGCTTCAGGATCACCTGGTACTGGTAATAGGCGCCCAGGCGGTTCGGGTTCTCGCCATAGCGCCCGTCGGAGGGGCGGCGGCTGGGCTGCACATAGGCGGCCCGCCAGGGCTTCGGCCCCAGGGCGCGCAGGGTGGTCGCCGGATGAAAGGTCCCCGCGCCCATCTCCATGTCATAGGGCTGCAGGATTGCGCAGCCCTGCTTCGACCAGAAGGCGTGGAGCGCCAGGATCATGTCCTGGAACGGAAGCGGGGTGGTGGTCATTCGGGCAGGGTCATCCGAGTGGGCGCGGTATTCCGTAGCCGGCCGGTATAGGGCCCGCCGCCGAAACCCCGCAAGGAAGGCCCCCTGCCCGGGTCGAAAAGGCCGGGGAGACAAAATTCTCCCCGGCCCCTTATTGATTATTCGCGTCGGACAGCGCGCCTCAGCGGGTGGAGGGCTGATTCTGACCTTGCTGCGCCTGGGCCCGCGCGTCGCGGCGCTCGGCCTGATGCCGGCGATGGACGCCGACGGCACAGCCCGCCGCAGCGCCGGCCACGGCATGGCCGCTGCCCACGAAATGGCCGGCGGCGGCACCGACTGCCCCACCCTTGATGCAGCCGCCCTCCTTCGCGCTGGCGGGCAGGGCGGCGAGGCTCAGGCCAGCGGCGAGAGCCAAGGCCGGGATAAGGGCAAAACGCACGGTATGGACCTCCTGAATTCCTGGATCAGCCCAACGCGCCAGCTCCATCCATCGGTGCATTAAACCTGGGACATGGACCGTCAGAGCCGAACAGCCAGCAGCCGCATGGCATTGGCGGTCACCAGCACCGTGGCACCCGTATCCGCCAAGATGGCCGGCCAGAGCCCGGTGACGCCGAGAATCGTCGTCACCAGGAACACCGCCTTCAGCCCCAGCGCGATGGCGATGTTCTGATGAATATTGGCCATGGTCCGGCGGGACAGTTCCACCATCCGCGACAGGTCCAGCATCCGGCCATGCAGCACGGCGGCATTCGCTGTCTCCAGCGCCACATCGGTGCCGCCGCCCATGGCGATGCCGATATCAGCGGCGGCCAGCGCCGGGGCGTCGTTGATGCCATCGCCCACCTTGGCGACACGCCGGCCCTGGCCCTGCATCTCGCGCACGATGCGTTGCTTGTCCTCGGGCAAGAGCTCCGCCCGCACGGGCAGGCCAAGCGCGGCGCCGATCGCCTCGGCGGTGCGGCGGTTATCGCCGGTCAGCATGACCGGCCGCACCCCGGCACGCTTCAGCGCATCCAGCCCGGCCCTGGCATCGGTGCGCGGCTCGTCTCGCATGGCGATCAGCCCGGCCAGCCGGTCATCAGCCAGGAGAACAGAGACCGACTTGCCTTCCTCGTTCAGCGCGGCGATGCGCGCTTGCCAGTCCGGCGGGATGGTCGCGCGCATGGAGGCGGCGACGGGCGATGCGAGGAAGAGGCTTTCGCCGTTCACACGCCCTACCACGCCTTTGCCGCCCAGGGCCGCTGCTCCGGAAACCGGCGGCACGGCGATCCGGTCGGCCTCGGCCCGCGCCAGGATGGCCAGGGCCAGCGGATGACTGGATCCTGCCTCCAGCGCGGCGGCGCGGGCGAGCAGCGCGCTTGCGTCGCCTTCGGCCGGGATTAGATCGGTCACGCGGGGGCGGCCCTCGGTCAGGGTGCCCGTCTTGTCGAGGGCGATGGCATCGATCCGGCCCAGCGCCTCCAGCACCGCGCCACCTTTCATCAGCAGCCCTCGCCGGGCGCCGGCCGAAAGCCCCGCCGCGATCGCCGCCGGGGTGGAGATGACCAGCGCGCAAGGGCAGCCAATCAGCAGGATGGCGAGACCCTTATAAACCCATTCGGCCCAGCCCCCGCCAAGGAACAGGGGCGGCGCCACCGCTACCAGCGCGCCCACGGCCAGCACGGCCGGGGTGTAGTAGCGGGAGAAGCGGTCGATGAAGCGCTCGGTCGGCGCCTTGCTCTCCTGCGCCTCTTCCACCAGCCGCACCACGCGGGCGATGGTGTTGTCTTCCGCCGCGGCGGTCACGCGCAGGCGCAGCACGCCGTCGCCATTCACCGTGCCGGCGAAGACCCGCTCACCCACGCCCTTGTGCTTCGGCGTGCTCTCGCCGGTCACCGGCGCCTCGTCGATGGCGCTCTCGCCGTCCAGGATCTCGCCATCAGCGGCGATCCTGTCACCGGGGCGGACCAGGATGGTGTTACCCACCGCCAGGCTCCCGGCCGGCACCGGCTCGGTCCGGCCGTCGCGCTCCAGCAGGGCGGTGGCGGGAAGCAGGGTGGTCAGGGCCTGGATGCTGGCGCGGGCGCGGGTGGCGGCCACCCCCTCCAGCAACTCGCCAACAAGGAAGAGCAGCACGACCATCGCCGCCTCCTCTGTCGCGCCGATGATGGTGGCGCCCAGCGCGGCGATCACCATTAGCATCTCGATGGAAAAGGGCGTGCCGAAGCGCGCGGCGACGAAGGCGCGGCGGGCGATCGGCACCAGCCCGACCAGCATGGCGGCGGTGAAGGCCCAGGGCCCGACCCACGGCACCACCTGCCCCAGCCCGTAGGCCACGGCCAGGGCGGCGGCGCAGGCGATGGTCAGCACCCCGCGCGGCGAGCGCCACCAGGGGCCGGATGAGGGGCCGTGATCGTGAAGATGCCCGTGCAGCCCGGCTTCCGGTCCGGCCCTTCCGTCCTTCGCATGGTGGTGGCCAGGTGTCCCGTGGTCATGGCCCGCATGGTCCTGCAGCCCGGGATCGGGATGGCAGCATCCCCCGCAGGCATGACTTCCCGCGCTCGCGGAGCCACCCCCGACCTCTCTCGGCGGGAGCGGTGCGGCTGTGTAGCCGCCGAGGAGCCCGATCTGCCGCAGCACGGCCTTCTCCAGCTCGGGCGTGGAATCATGGCGCACTGTCATCGTTCCGGCGGCCACGGAAACCGCGACATCCTCCACCCCCGGCACGCGCCGCACCGCGTTGGTGATCCGGGTGGCACAGCCTGCGCAATCCATTCCATCGACGCGGTAGCGGGTGGTGGTCAGGGTCTCGGCCATGGAGCGGCTCCTTGGAAGCGGCGCCCTGCGGCTCTACATCCTCCAGCCACTCGAGGATCAAGCGGGAATTCCCCATGGACCTGCCCATCGGTGGCCTGTCGCGCCAGACCGGCGTGAAGGTGCCGACCATCCGCTACTATGAGGAGATCGGCCTTCTTCCGGCCGCGCCCCGCACCGAAAGCAACCGGCGTCTCTATGGCGAGGACGCGGTTCGACGGTTGCGCTTCATCCGCCATGCCCGCGAGTTGGGCTTCGAGGTGGAGGCGATCCGTCAGCTTCTCGCCCTGGCCGACCAGCCCGATCGCCCCTGTGCCGAGGTGGACGGCATAGCCCGCGCGCATCTGGCCGAGATCGATGACCGCATCGCCCGTCTGACCGCCCTGCGCGGGGAGATCCGGCGGATGACCGAGGAGTGCGCGCATGGCCGTGTCGGCGACTGCCGGGTGATCCAGGTGCTGGCGGACCACGATATCTGTGGCCATCCACATCGCTGAAATCCAACACCGGACGGTCTGGCATCCCAGGAAACCGATTGGTGATTCGACACCCCGGCCAGAAGCAGCGGTAACCTTCGCCCATGCTACATGTGAATCACTGCGGCCAATCCAGCGGAATGGCGGCCTCACCAGACAGGCCAGATCCCTTGCCGCTCACCCGGCCTTTCGCGGCCGGGTCCACCTTCCAACCGACCGCGCGCGACCGCCTCGGTTCCGGCGCTCTGCTGGTGTCACGCTGAGCCATGGCATTCTGGAAGCGTCTTTTCGGCGGCCGGAGCCAGGCGCCACAGGCGACGGAGCCACCGCCCTACCCCGATGTCCTGTCCACGCCCCCGCCGGAAGTGAAGCCGCTTCCACCTGAGGTGCTGCCCACGCCACCCGCAGCGGAGGAGCCTTCGCCGGCAGCCGAGGAGCCCACGGCCTCGCCCCCCTCCCCCAATGCAGTGCCCGCCGCCTTCTCGACCGAAGAGCCGCCCGCGGCCGCACAAGCCGTTGCGACCGAGCATCAACCTGAGGCCGAGCCGCCACCGGCTCCGGCGACATCTGAGGCGAAAGTGCCTCTCGAGGAGCCGCCTGCGCCGGCACCAGCCATTGCCGCCACCGCCGAGGAGCCTCCTGCCCCTGATCCTGAGGTCGAGCCTCCACTCGCCCCAGCCGCAGCCGCAGCCGCAGCCGCAGCCGAGGCGGAAGCACCGCATGAGGAAGCCACAGCCCAGCCCGTTCCGCCGGCGGACGCCAGCACGGAGAGCCAGCCGAAGTGGGTCGCTCCTCCGGAGCTGGTCCCGGTCCTGAAGCCATTCGGGAAAAAGCCGATCACCGAAAAGCAGCTCAGGTTGCTCGCCTCGGTCGGCTTCGACGCCACCGGCTGGACTGCGGAACAGGCCCACATCACGCAGGCCGCCCGAGCCTATTTCGACGCCCTGTTCACCGAGCGAGGCAGGCCGCCGGGGCGCTACAAGGAATCCCGGCTTTTCTGCATGAAAGAGCTACTGGCGGACCAATCCCTGTATGCCGAGCTCACGGCCTGGCTGCAGAGTGAACAGAAGCGTGACAGCGCCGGCCCACGGCAGGTTTATCCGGGCAGCCTCCACGACGCGGCGGTGCGCGCCTGGGAAAAGGCCGCGGCGCGCAGCCCCTAGCGATTTCAGCGTGAGCCGGACAACCGGACGGGCATGTTGTCGAGCAGGCGCACATCGCCCAACCGTGCAGCGGCGAGCAGCCGGGCCTCGCCGCCCTGCGCGGCCGGCCAGGGGCGAAGCGTCGCAGGCTCGACCAAGGCAAGGTAATCCGGCGCGAAGCCGGCCCGGCGCAGCCCAGCGGCGGCGGCGTCCAGGGTTTCCCCCGGTTCCGCCCCCTCCGCCATGGCGGCGATCGCCTCATTCATGGTCCGTGCCAGCAGGGGCGCGAGCGCCCGCTCCCCCGGGGTGAGGCGCTGGTTGCGGGAGGAGAAGGCCAGGCCATCCGGTTCCCGCACCGTGGGATGACCGATGATCCGCACGCGCATGTCCAGATCCGCCACCATGCGGCGGACCACCTGCAACTGCTGCCAGTCCTTCTCCCCGAACACCGCCAGGTCGGCGCCAGTCTGGTTGAACAGCTTGGAGCAGACCGTGGCGACCCCGCGGAAATGCCCCGGCCGGGCCGCGCCCTCGAAACCCTCGGAGGGACCGGCCACCTCGACCACCGTGGCGGCACCAGCGGGGTACATGACCTCTACCGGCGGCATCCAGACCAGGTCGCAGCCGACGCCGCGCAGCTTCTCCAGGTCGCCAGCCTCATCGCGGGGATAGCGCGACAGGTCCTCGTTCGGGCCGAATTGCAGCGGGTTGACGAAGATGGAGACGGCCACGGCGGCCTTGGCGCCTCCAGCTTGGCGCCGCGCCTCCTCCACCAGGGCCAGATGGCCGCGATGAAGGGCGCCCATGGTCGGCACGAAGCCGAGCGGCCGTCCTTCAGCCCGCAGCCTGGCCGTGACCTCCCGCAGCTCTCCCAGATCGCGGATGACCCGCATGGCTCGTTCCCCTTGTGACGGCCGCAGGCATGGCCGAGCGAGACGCCTTGGGCAAGGCAGCACAGCCTCCGTCCTGCCATGCTGCCGCCGCTTGCGCGCCACGCGGCTTCGCGCAATCTCCGGCCCATGACCGTCTCGAAACGCGACCTCTGGGCCGCCCTGGCCGTTGGCGCCGCCATCGCGCTCATGGTGACCTATCGCCACCTGCAGGTGGAGCCGCGGGAGATGGGGGCGCTCTGCCTCGATCTCTCCCAGGCGCCCTTCGCCTGCCAGCCACGCGCGGCGCTGCTCTGGCTGCAGCATTGGCAGCTCTGGGGCGCAGGGGCCGTGGTGCTGGGAATCTGGGCCTTTATTGGCGCGCCGTTCTGGGTGCGGGCGGCGGCCTTGGCGCTGGGCGTGATCGCGGTGCTGAACTTCAACGCCACCTGGGGAATGATTGGCGCCGCGCTCGGCGGTTGGGCCTGGGTGGAGGCTGCTGCCCGCAAGTCCGCGCAGCCGCGCCGGGGCTGATGGCCGCCACCCCGCGCCAGGCAGCCTGGCGCATGGTGGAGGGCGGATTGGAACTGCGGGTGAAGGCCCAGCCGCGCGCCCGCCGCCCCGGGCTGCAGGGCCTGGTGGATTCGACCGATGGCCTGCGCGTGAAGGTTGCGGTGCCCGAGGTGCCGGAGGATGGCCGCGCAAACCGCGCGATCTGCGCATTGCTGGCCGAGGCGCTATCCGTCGCACCTTCCCGCGCGGCGGTCACGCAGGGCACGACCTCACGGGAAAAAACGGTGCTGATCGCAGGCGATGCCGTAGCCCTGGCGGCACGGCTGACGGCGATCCTGACCTGATCCCCGGCACACACTGAAGCGCCGGCCCTTCACCCGCATTGCGGATGTCGAACCGGCGCCCCTCGCCCCTGGTGGATCGCCCGAGGCGTTAAATAACGCTTCAGACCGCCATGCGGTTGAGCTTGCCCTCGGCCAGAAGGGTCAGCTTTTTGTCGGTGGCCTTCTCCTCTGCCAACGTCTCCTCCAGCACCGAAGCACAGTCGCTGCGGCCGAGCTGCCGGGCGAAGGCAACGAGGGTGCCGTAACGGGTGATCTCGTAATGTTCCACCGCCTGGGCGGAGGCGAGCATAGCGGCGTCGAGGACCTCCTTGTCCTCCACATCGCCCATCACCTCTTCGGCTTCCTCCAGGATACCGTCCATCGCGGCGCAGGTGACGCCCTTCACGGGCTCGCCGTGCATCTGGAAGACCTTCTCCAGCCGCGTGATCTGGTTACGCGTCTCCTGCAGGTGCAGTTCGAAACTCTGCTTCAGCTGCGGGTCCGTCGCCTTGTCGATCATCTTCGGCAGGGCCTTCGTGATCCGGTTCTCGGCGTAGTAGGCGTCCTGCAGCATATGGACGAAGAGGTCGTCCAGCGTCTTGATCGGCTTCGAGAAGAGGCCCATGGGGGTCGCCTTCCTGCAAGGTTCTGGTTTTCTGGGAGGCAGCTTGGTCGGTGCCGCTCCCTGAAAACGCCTCATGCCGCGCCTCCGTTGCGGCGCGTTCGGGCCGCCGCAGGCATGACCGCCGGCCGGTGGCGCAGTGGAGGGCCAGTGATCTCACGGCCTGCCGGCTGATCTCTGGCAGGCGCCCACCAACCGCGCGCGGTCGGGTGCTTCGCCCAGCGCCTGCGAGGATCAAACCCGCTGGCCTGCGCTCCCAGCTTGGCCCTGGGCGCCCGAAGCCGGCGCCCAGGCCGCCCGGCTGAAGGGCCGCACCCGCAGGAGCGGCGGCACGGCCAGCCCGATGGCACAGGCGCTCCAGCCCAGCGCCTGGATATTATGCGGTCCCTCCATGATCGCGCTCGCGACAGCGCAGGACAGCAGCACCCCGCCGGTCAGCCATTCCGCCCAGGTGCCGCCCTGGCGCGGCAGATCGCGCAGCAGGGCGCGGGCGATCACCGCCACCAGCGGCACGGCGAAGGTCGGGAAGGGGAAGTCGCGGTATCGCGGATCAAAGAGCAGCATCATCTGCAGCACAGCCGCCGTAAAGGTGAAGAGGAAGAGCAGATCCTCGAAGGCGAAGGCGCGCCAGTCGCGCCAGCGGAAACGGCCGCGGAAGATGGAACGGATATTGGCGCTGGCCTGGGCGCCGTTCCGCACAGGCTCCACCGGATCACCGGAAAGCCGCGCGCCGACACGGCGCAGCAACAGCGCGGCCAGCAGCGCCTGCCCCACAAAATTCACAACGAAGGCGAGCTTCAGGTGCTCGTCGAAGGCGTAGGGCCAGCCGCCACAGAAGGCATAGGCCAGCGCATTGCCCAGCGCGGCCGAGAGCAGCGCCAGCTTCCAGCGCGCCGCCTTGGGCCAGGCGCGCGCGACCGCCGCGAACATCAGGCCACCCAGCGCCAGCGCGGCGCCCGCATACCAGGCCCACCATGGATTCTCCCGCACGGGGCCAGACAGATTGAATTTCGGCTGGCGATCTGCGGTCCAGAGCCCCCAGGCGGCACCAACCGTGCCCTCGTTGCGGTATTTCCAGACCTGATCGAAGGCCTCGATGAAGTTGTAATCGAAGCCCTCCTCCTTCGAGAGCTGGATGAAACGGCGCAGGAACACCGCCTGATCCACGCGGGAGGGAACGGCGCCCTCACGCCAGCGACCGGCGCTGGGCCAGCCGATCTCCCCGATGGCAATGGGCTTGTCGGGGAACATCGCCTTCATGCGGCGATAAACCTCGCGCGTGTGCTGCATCGCGACATCCACACCCAGCGGCTCGTCTTCCCAATAAGGCAGGATGTGGATGGTGATGATGTCCACATGCTTCGCCAGCTCGGGAAACTGGGCCCAGAACTCCCAGACATCGGCATAGGTGACGGGCTGGCGCACGGCGGCCTTCACGCGGTCGATCTGCCGGGCCAGTTCCTCCACCGGCAGGTCGCGGCGCAGCAGCACCTCATTGCCCACCACCACGCGCTCCACCGTATCCGGATAGGTGTTCGCCGTGTGGATCAGGGCGGCGATCTCGCGGTCGTTCTGGCGAAGGTCGCGGCCAAGCCAGGCGCCCTTCCAGATTTTCACCCCGTGGCGCTGGGCGATGGCGGCTGTCTCGTAATCTCCCTCGATGCTCGCATAGCTGCGGATGGCGCGCACCCGGGGGGCGATCAGGGTGATGTCCTCCTCCACCTGCTTCGCCGTCGGGAAGATGTCACGCAGCGGGCTCTGGCCTTCCCGGAAGGGGGCGAAGGACACGCTGTTGAAGCGGTCGGCCAGCATCGGCACGTCCCCGGCCTGCTGGCGGTTTGGGAACCACCACAGCAAGATCGTCACAAGCGCGGCGAGTAGCAGCGCGGAGGCGGTCAGGGGACGAGGAGCGGGCATGCCACCGGGTGTAGCGATGCCTCGCGGCTCACGAAAGGCGGCGCGCGCCGCATTCGCGCCGCATTGGGCCGGGCCATTGGCGAGACGGGGGTGCCGCCCCAACTGCCCTGCAGAAAAGCGGAGAGGACGCATGGCCAAGGACGGGTTGAGCGACGACCAGGTACGGGACCTGCTGCTGAAGACACGCCGGATCGCGGTGGTGGGCGCCTCTGACAAGCCAGGCCGCCCATCCAACGGCGTCTTCGGCTTTCTGCTGGCCCGTGGCTACGACGCCACTCCCGTGAACCCCGTCCTGGATGGCCGGGCCGTGCATGGCGTGCCCGGCGTCGCCGCGCTGGAGGAGGCGGAGCCCCTGGATATGGTGGATGTCTTCCGCCGCAGCGAGGATGCCGGCGCGGTGGTGGACGACGCCATCCGGCTGGGCGCCAGGTCCATCTGGCTCCAACTGGGCATCTGGGACGATTCGGCGGCAGAGCGGGCGCGGGCGGCGGGAATCCCCATCGTGATGGACCGATGCCCGGCCATCGAATGGGGGCGGCTGGGGCTGCCCTCCAGGGTGCCCGCATGACGGCAAGATTAACATCTTGAAAGATTTCCCCGGACGGGCCATTTCGCGGCCGTCGTGGGCATTCGCCCGCAACAAGGAGCTTTGAGGTATATGACCGAGGAAGAGCGCCGTATTATCACCGCTTTCGTGGAGCGCGTGGCCGGCGTCGCGCCGCAAGCGGCCACGGCTTCCGCCGGCCCCTGGGGCGCCCGCAGCGTTCCCAGCACGCAGCCCGCGCCCAATCTACCTCCCGTGGACCCGGAAGCGGACCGCCTGATCGGCGACCTCTTCAGCCGCTACCCCGAGGCCCGCTACCGTATCACCCAGACCGCCTTCGTGCAGGAAGCGGCGATGGTGCAGGCGCAGAACCGCATCCAGGAGCTGGAGTGGCAGCTGGAGAACCTGCGGAACCAGGAGCAGGCGAACCAGCAGCAGT
The DNA here is from genome assembly GCF_049629625.1 of Roseomonas chloroacetimidivorans. NCBI lineage: Bacteria > Pseudomonadati > Pseudomonadota > Alphaproteobacteria > Acetobacterales > Roseomonadaceae > Roseomonas > Roseomonas chloroacetimidivorans. The sequence goes on from NZ_JBNBZS010000009.1 coordinate 41,027, forward strand.
CCCGCGGCGGCCTGTTTGGCGGCATGTTTGGCGGTGGCAACCGGCAGCAGGTGCCCTATACCCCGCGCCCGCAGCCGATCCAGCCGCCCATGGGCGCGATGAATCCGGCCATGATGCAGCAGAGCCGCGGCAGCGGCTTCCTCGGCACGGCGCTGACCACGGCGGCCGGCGTCGCGGGCGGCATGGTGCTTGGCAACGCGCTGATGGGCATGTTCTCCGGTGGCGCGGCGCATGCGGCGACTGCGGCCTCGGACGCTGCCTCCGGTGCGGCGGGCGCCTTCGGCGAGCAGGCGGTGGACACGCCCGCCGCCTCCCCCTGGACCGATCCGGGTGGCGCGCAGAACGATGCCGCGCCGGTTTCCGACCAGGGCGGCTGGGGCGGCAATGACGCTGCCGGTTACAGCAATGACGCAGGCGGTTACAACGACGCTGGCGGCTTCGACGAGGAGATTTGAGCCATCAGCAAGGCTCATCGATCCGGCACATAACCTCGCCAGATCATCATTGACCCGATCGGGGGCGCAGGCGCAGCCTGCGCCCCCGATGCGTATCCCCGACCTTGATCTCGACCTGCTCCGCTGCTTCGTCCAGGTGGCGGAGCGTGGCGGCTTCACCGCGGCGGCGCCGGCACTCGGCCTGACGCAATCGGCCATCTCCCTGAAGATCCGCCGGCTGGAGGAGCTTTTGGGCCGCCGGGTGCTGGAGCGCACCAGCCGCAGCGTCGCCTTGACTCCGCAGGGCGAAACGCTGCTCGCCTATGCCCGCCGGATGCTCGCCCTGAATGAGGAGGCGGTGCGGCAACTCGTCGCGCCACCCGTCACCGGCCGGCTGCGCCTGGGTGTCGCGGACCACTTCGTGCCACGCAATCTGGCCCCCTTGCTGGCCCGCTTCGCCCGCTCCCATCCCGGTGTCCGTCTGGAGGTGGAAGTCGGACGGTCCCATGATCTGCGCCGCGCGATGGAGGCGGGGTCGCTCGACCTTGTCCTGGGCAAGCGGCGAGACGGGGAGAGCGAGGGCACAGTGCTCTGGACCGAACCGGTGATCTGGGCGGCCGCCCCCGGCTGGAGCCCGCCGGAGGGTCGCCCCCTGCCCCTGGCCATGCTGCCAGCAGGATGCATGTTCCGTGACCGGGCGCTGGCCGCCCTCGCCCGCGCCGGATGGGAATTCGAGATCACCTATACCTCTCCCAGCCTGCTCGGCGTGGCGGCCGCCGCCCAGGCGGGGCTGGGCGCGACAGTGATCGGCGCCTCCGGCCTGCCTGAGGGGCTGGCGCCGCTATCCGGCCTGCCGCCGCTGGGTGCCGCCGAGATGGCGGTGTTCGGTGATGTGGCGGGGCTGGCGCCGCTGGCCGGGCCGCTGGTTCAGGCCATTCGCGAGACGGTCGGCCAAGCCGTGCCTCTCGCTGCCTGAACAGGCCTGATTTGGCCACTCCCTTTGAACTGCTTCTCGAGGCCCTGGCCTGGATCGGCACGGCCGCCTTTGCCACCGCGGGGGCGTTGGCGGCTGCGCGCAAGCAAATGGACCCCGTGGGCTTCCTGCTGGTTGCAGGCGTCACGGCGTTTGGCGGTGGCACTCTGCGGGACCTGATGCTGGGCCTGCCCGTGGCCTGGCTGGGGCAGCCCGATCTGGCCGTGCTGGCCGCGACCTTCGCCATGCTCGTGTTCTTCATCGCGCCGCGGGTGGAGCGGCGCGTGACCTTCCTGCTTTGGGCAGATGCGGCGGGGATGGCGGTCTTCGCGGTGCTGGGCGCAGAGGCCGCCACACGCGCCGGGGCGGCGCCCTGGGTGGCCGTGATGATGGGCGTCATGACCGCGAGCTTCGGCGGGCTGATCCGCGATGTGATCTGCGGCGAGATCCCCCTGATCCTGCGGCGCGAGATCTACGCCACCGCTGCCGCGGTGGGGGCCGGCGCCTTCCTGGTGCTGAGCGGGCTGGGGGCCTCGCGCAGCCTGGCGATTGGCCTCGGAGCGCTCGCCGCTTTTGCAATCCGCGCCTTGGCGCTGGGCGGGGGCTGGTCCCTGCCAGCCTATGGCGGCAAGCCAGCCAGTGGCGCCGCCGATCCAGCGCCGGACGGTGATCACGGCATCTCTCCGGAGCCGTAGGGCAGGCCCTGGGAGCAAAAAGCCTGGAGAGAAAGAATTCTCCCCAGGCCCCTGATCTTTTTCTTCGAGTTTGAGGCGCGCCTGGGCTGCTCTCAGTCCCCGCTCTTCGCCGGCTCCGGCAACGGCATCACTGGCCCGGGGGCGCCGGCACCAGCGATCTCCTTGCCGCCGAGGTCGTGATGCAGCTTCACCGGGTCCAGCTCACCCTCCCAACGGGAAATGACGATGCAGGCCACGGCGTTGCCCACCAGGTTCGTCAGTGCGCGTACCTCACTCATGAACTTGTCGATGCCGATCAGGATGGCGAGCGAGGCGATGGGAATGTCCGGGATAACCGAGAGCGTGGCGGCCAGGGTGATAAAGCCCGCGCCCGTGACGCCCGAAGCCCCCTTGGAGGTGAGCATCGCCACCAGCAGGATCGTCAGTTCCTGCCCCAGGGTCAGGTGGGTGTTCGTGGCATAGGCCAGGAACATGGTGGACAGCGTCATGTAGATGTTCGTGCCGTCCAGGTTGAAGGAATAACCCAGCGGCACGGTGATGCCGACCACCTTCGGAGAGGCGCCGACCGCTTCCATCTTGCGCATCAGCTGCGCCAGCACGCTTTCCGAGGAGGAAGTGCCGAGGACGATCAGCAGTTCTTCCCGGATGTAGTTGATCAGCCGGAAGATGGAGAAGCGGCAGAGCTTCGCGATGGTTCCGAGCACCACGATCACGAAGAACAGGGAGGTCAGGTAGAAAGTCGCCACCAGCTCCGCCAGGCGGAAGATGGAGGAGAAGCCATAGGCACCGATAGTGAAGGCCATGGCACCGAAGGCGCCGACCGGGGCGGCCTTCACCACGATATTGACGATGCCAAAGAACACCGCGCCGGCCGCATCAATGGCGTGGGAAATCGGCTCGCGCAGCCGCTCCGGCAAGGCGTTGATGGCGAAGCCGGTCAGCACAGCCAGCAGCAGCACCTGCAGCAGGTCGCCCTTGGCGAAGGCATCGATGAAAGTGTCCGGGATGATCGCCAGCAGATGGGCCGTGACGCTGTCCGAGGCTGCCTTCTGCGCGTAGCCCTGGATCGCCGCGGCGTTCATCTGGCTCGGGTCGATGTTGAAGCCCGCGCCCGTGTGGAAGATCTTCGCGACACCCAGGCCGATGATGAGCGCAAAGCTGGAGACCACCTCGAAATAGACGAGCGACTTGATGCCGACCCGTCCCACGCTCTTGGCGTCCCGCACCGACGCAATGCCGTGCACGATAGTGAAGAACACCACCGGGGCGATAACCATGCGGATGAGCTTGACGAAGCCATCCCCCAGCGGGCGCATCGCGGCGCCGGTTTGCGGCCAGAAAACTCCCACGGCCACGCCGAGGACAATGGCGATGAGGACCTGCACATAAAGCAGGGAGAGAGCGCGTCTGATCATGTGGGTTCCGTGCCGAAGGAGGCCGGAACGCGATGGGCCCCCGCCTGTCGATAGGTCAGGGCTTATGACAGACGACTTATATAAGACAACGGGAGGAATGGAACGGGCGGCCCCGCATGCAAGTCATGGCTCAGTCGCTCGATGTTGAACCTGATTAAACAATAGTAACTTACAAGAAAGAATGACCCGCTTTTCTGGCAGAACGGAAAGGACGAGTGTCGGGGCGGCCCTGGACGGGCCTCCTCCATTCAAGAAGCATTAATTCCCAACATTTCGGCATAGCGCAGGGTCGCCTTCAGCCCCGTGCCGGTCAGGACGACCACGACCTTCTCTCCCGGCCGCACCCGGCCATCAGCGGCTAACTGTCCAAGGGCAGCCACGGCCTGGGCGCAAGTCGGCTCCACATAGATACCTTGACGCGCCAGGAAGAGTGACGCTTCCGCAATGGCCTCCTCGGTCATCAGCACGCCGCCGCCGCCGCTGCGGGACAGGGCTTCCAGCACCTCCTGCGGACGGATCGGCTGGGCGATGGCGGTGCCTTCGGCGATGGTAGGCTGGGGCGCCTCCTGCGGCAGGCCCAGCGCCGCCCGGGCAAGCGGGCCGCAATTCGCGGGCTGGGCAGCATAGAGGCGCGGCAGGCGGGCAATCTGGCCGGCACGCAGCAGTTCCCCAAAGCCGATGTCGCAGCCCAGCACATTCGATCCCGCCCCGCAGGGAATGACCACCGCGTCCGGCGCGTGGAAGCCCAGATCCTCCCACAGCTCATAGGCCAGGGTCTTGGTGCCCTGCAGGAAGAAGGGATGCCAGTTATGGCTGGCATAGAAGAAGCCGGATTCCGGGTCGTTGCCCTGGCGCAGCGCCTCATTGGCGCAGTCCTGGCGGGTGCCGGCCGTGAGCTGGATCTCCGCTCCGGCGGCGACGGACTGCACGGTCTTGGCGGGAGAAGTGGTGTCGGGAACGAGGATGCGCGCCTTCATCCCCCCTGCCGCGGCATAGGTCGCAATGGCCGCCCCGCCATTGCCCGAGGAATCCTCCAGCACCGCCGTGATGCCCTGGTCCCGCAGCAGGGAGAGCATGACCGAGGCGCCCCGGTCCTTGAACGAGCCGGTGGGCATCAGCCATTCGCATTTCAGCAGCGCGTCCAGCCCGTGCAGCTGCCGTGGCAGGAGCGGGGTACGTCCCTCCCCCATGGTGATGGGCGCCTTCGGGCGGAAGGGCAGGGCCGCGGCATAGCGCCAGAGACCGGGAGCGGTGGGATCGATCGAGTCGCGAGTGATACCGGGCAGGTCGGTTAGCAGCAGGGGCTGGCCGTCATCGCCGCGCCAGCGCGGGATTTCCAACGGCCAGGTCTGGCCGCTGCGTGGGTCAAGATAGGCAGTCATGATACATCCTTGCACGCGGGGCGCGGCACGGTGTCTTGCCGCCGGGCGGCCCGCAAGGGATACCCCAGCCATGACTCAACATACCGATGCCGAGGCCGTCGTCGCCCTCGCCGCCGAGCTCGTCCGCATCGACAGCCGGTCCTTCGTCTCGAACCTTCCGATCGCCGAGCGGGTCGAAGCGGCCCTTGGCGGCTTTGAGATGGAGCGCCTGGACTACAAGGACGCGAACGGAGTGGTGAAGCGGGCGCTGGTCGCGCATCGCGGCGGCCCTGGTGGGCTGGCCCTGTCTGGCCATATGGACACGGTGCCGGATACAGGCTGGCAGGAGGACCCCTTCTCTGCCCGGATCGATGAACAGGGCATGATGCACGGGTTGGGCACGGCCGATATGAAGGGGCCCGTGGCCGCCTGCATCGTAGCCGCACGCGGCCTTCCGGCGGATGTTCCTGTCACGCTGCTGATCACCACCGACGAGGAGACGACCAAGGCCGGCGCCGCACTGATCGCGGAACAGTCGGCCCTGGCCCGGAAGGCGGCGCTGCGCGGGATCATCGTGGCGGAGCCCACGAGGCTGGCGCCCATCCGCGGGCATCGCGGCACGATTAATTTCGAGGCGGTGGCTACGGGCATCCAGGCCCATTCCTCCACCGGCAAGGGCGTGAACGCCAATCTCGCACTGATCCCCTTCCTGGCGGAGATGCGCGCCCTGCACGACCGGCTGCGGAACGAGGCCGCATTCCGGGATGAGGGTTACGACCCGCCCTTCCCCGACCTGAATCTGGTGATCGACAATCACGGCACGGCCATCAACGTCACCGTGGCCCGCGCCACGGCGCGGATAAAGTTCCGCTACTCCCGCAAGCTCGATCCGACGCCCGTGGTGCAGGCGGTGCAGGCGGCAGCAGAGCGAGCGGGGCTGGAGCTGCGCATGGTGATCGACGGCACGCCGCCTGAGCTGCCGGCGGACCACCCGCTGGTCCAGGCAGTGGTAACCGCGACGGGGCAGCCTGCCCGCACCGTGCCCTTCGGCACCGATGCCACGCGGCTGAACGCTCTGGCGCCCTGCGTCGTGCTTGGGCCCGGCGATATCGGCGTGGCGCATTCTCCACATGAGCATGTTCCGGTAGCGGAGCTGGCCGCGGCGGTGCCGTTGTTTCGCGCGCTGCTGCGCGGCGGGGTTTAGCCAGGGCCGATCCCGTTCCGGTGGAAGCGCCGGAACGGGTGAGGATGACCTGCAAACAAACCGGTCCAGACAAAAAGCCTCAGGCGTTCGGTCCTGCCATCGTCTGATACGCAGCAGCAGGCGCGTGACGAGGAAGCACGACGGACCGGCTGCACGAAACCATCGAGCGAGCGCAGCCCAGCACCCAGAGCCCCGACGTTTCTTGCGCCTTCCACTAGGACCGCCTGCAAGTCACCGGTACTAGTTAGGTCAGGACACTGCGGCATCACCTCTGCTTTGCCCGACGCAGCAGGTTGAGCAGCCGAAGTGTGAACCGTAAGCGCGAGCCTCGCTCGCGCCGGCAGCTTCGGCCAATTATCTAGCGTCAGGATCTCGGTCTCGGTCCAACGAGCCAGTCGCCCAACTGCGAGCGCACTGCGGTCCTCTCAGCACAATTTGTTATAAAAGCGCAACAGTGTGAGGTAAACAACGTCTTATCCTATGTATACCAAACTCCATAATTTTATTAAATGTTATCACCGAAACTTCAGCAGAAAAGCAAAGTACCGCCGGAATAGCTTGTATCTTTCTGCAACAACGGGGTGCATCATCTTGGATGGGACGACGACAATGTGCCGCCGCCGCCATCAAGGAGAAGATGTGCGATGTCCTTCCTCCATACGTCCCGTATGTTCGCAGCACTTGGTCTTGGGGCAGCTCTGATGAGCCCCTTAACTGCGCAGGTTCATGCAGACGAGGGCTCGTCGCCCTATGACGGCCCTTCGAAGTTTAAGGCAGCGTCTAAGGTTCCCGGCCCGTCCTGGATGCTCGGAAGCATCGACGAGCTTGCCTTCGGCACCCAGTCCTCCACCAATGAGGGCTCGTCACCTTATGACGGCCGCTCGAAGTTTATTGCGGCCTCCAAGGAAATGTCATCGAAGCAGGACAGCTTGGCCAAGCCTGTCACATCGAGCAGCAGCCTCGATCTGTCGGGTGCCACAGGAGGTGGCGGCCAGCACCAGTAGGTGCCGCGCTTCGGAGCACGAGATTCCGCAGGCGCTGAGGCTGTGAGTGCGTAAGAGAACGCATCGAACCTGATGCGATGCAGGATCGCAGCAATGCTGCGATCCTGCCGCTATCCTTGGTCATTCGGCAGGCGCACGGCATGTCCTGAAGCCGCTATCTCCAGCCTTGTCCGGGGCACCTGCCTCTACAGAACCTCTCTGGGAGGAGAGCCATGAAACGCCGTGCTCTGTCCACCATAGCCGCATGGGCCGTGGTGCCTGGACTTGCTCTGCCGGAAGAGGCAGCCGCCCAAACAGCCGACGACGTCGTGGGATCGTGGAAGCTGGTTTCTCTCACCACCGCGGATGGGCGCAATAGGGCTGACCTGTTCGGTCGCGAGCCACGAGGACAGATGATCCTGGGCGCTGACGGCCGCTACATGGTGATTGTCATGCGTCGCGAGCTTCCTACCATCGGGATGAAAACACGCGCCTCTGGCACGCCAGAGGAGAACCAAGCGATTGTCCAGGGAAGCATCGCCCACTACGGAAGTTACACAACTGATGAAAGCAACAAGATTCTCGCCTTTAGAGTTGAAAGCAGCACCTTTCCGAATTGGGACGGGATTGAGCAGAGGCGCCCCATTACGCTCGATGGGGATACCTTGACCGTTATCAACCCGGCTAACTCGGCAGGAACGGGAGCAAGCCAGATCGTCTGGCGACGGAACCGCTGAAGCCTGTTGGCTCCTGAGCCGATTACGGAAGCGCTAAAGCAAAGGGCATGAGGAAGGAGAACGCGGCCCTGCGGCCGCGCCCCCTGATCAGACACTCTCTGCCGCCCTTTGCTCAGCCGGTGATGCCTGAACCACCCAGATGTCCAGGTACAAGCTGTTGGCAGTGGAAGCAGGTGCGTCGCGTGCAGAGCACGCAACGCGCTGACAGGCACCGAGGAGGCGCTGTCCGTAGCTCGTCCAATTCCTTTATCGGTGACGTCGGTCCAGGCGATCCGTGAGGGCGACTTACGGAACCTCCTCATCACCCGCCGTAGAAACGGATCAGGCCGCAGCGGGGGCCTTCCAGGACAGTGCTTAGCGATCTGCGCAGGTTCCGCCACCGGTTCTGCGTCTGGATTCCATGCAGGCCTTGCTGTAGGCCCTGGACCGTCCTTACGGCCTGCTTGCAGCCACGAGAGTGGGTCAGGGAATCTGCTCGCCGGCATCAGATGCCGGAAGGTTTACGTTCCGTCCTGATTTGCGTAGCTTTCAGTCAAGCCGGACACCCAAGCTGGGGCAGCAGCCGGCCGCCTATCAAGGGCGCACTGAAACGAGGGAAACGGGAACGTCGCATGAGCATCACCACCGGCTTTGGCCGCCGCAGCCTGGTGGGCGCGGCAGCGGGCGCCCTGCCTCTCTTCGCCATTGGCCGGGCCCAGGCGGCGGATGTGACGCTGCGCCTCTCCAACAACCTGCCCATCACACACCCGCTGAATGTGAGGCTGCGCGAGGCGGCGGAGGCTATCGGCAAGGAAACCGGCGGCCGGGTCGAACTGCGCGTCTTCCCAAACAACCAGCTCGGCTCCGACACGGATGTACTGAGCCAGGTGCGCTCCGGTGCCGTGCAGATGATGACCATCTCGGGCCTCATTCTCTCCACCCTGGTGCCTGCCACCTCCATCAACGGCATCGGCTTCGCCTTTACGGACTACCCGACGGTCTGGAAGGCGATGGATGGCGAACTCGGCGCCCATATCCGGGGCGAGGTGGGCAAGGCCGGGCTGATCATGTTCGAGAAGATCTGGGACAACGGCTTCCGCCAGATCACCTCCTCCACCCGGCCGATCAACACGCCGGCCGACCTCGCGAATTTTAAGATCCGCGTGCCCGTGAGCCCGCTCTGGACCTCGCTGTTCAGCGCCTTCGGCGCCGCCCCCACCTCGATCAACTTCGCCGAGACCTATTCGGCGCTGCAGACACGCATCGTGGATGGGCAGGAGAACCCGCTGGCGGTGGTGGAGACGGCGAAGCTTTACGAGGTGCAGAAATACTGCGCCATGACGAACCACATGTGGGATGGCTTCTGGCTGATCGCCAATCGCCGCGCCCTTAGCGCCATGCCGGCTGACCTGCGTGGCACCGTCGAGAGGATCCTGAACGCGGCCGCGATGAAGCAGCGCGAGGATGTCGCGGCCCTGAACCAGTCGCTGGAAGGGCAGCTTAAGCAGCGCGGCGTGATCTTCAATAATCCGGAGCCCGCCGTCTTCCGCGCCAAGCTCCAGCAGGCCGGCTTCTACAAGGAGTGGAAGGAAAAGTTCGGCAACCAGGCATGGGGCCTGCTGGAGGGCGCGGTCGGCGGGCTGGCATGAACGAGGCCTTTTCCGCCGCCGTGGCGCCAGGCTCCATGACAGGGGCCGAAGGACTCCTCCGCACGATGGTCCGCAGGGTCGAGGCCATGGTTGGCGGCGCCGTGGCGGTGGCGGCCTCGGCGCTGGTCACGGCCGAGATCCTGCTGCTCCTCTCGGGCGTGATCGCGCGCTACGTGCTGCACACGCCGCTCATCTGGGCTGACGAACTGGCCGTCATCCTCTTCATGTGGCTGGCGATGCTGGGGGCGGTCATCGCCTTCCAGCGCGGCGCGCATATGCGGATGACGGCGCTGCTGGCGCAGGCCAATCCCGGCCTCCGCAGCATGATGGAGGTGCTGGCGATCACCGTTCCGCTGGCCTTCCTGCTGATCCTGCTTCCGACCGCCATCGAATATGCCGAGGAGGAGGCGTTCATCACGACGCCGGCGCTCGGTATCGCCAATACCTGGCGCGCCGCGGCGCTGCCCACGGGCATGGGGCTGATGGCCTTTATCGCGCTGTGCCGCCTGGCGCGCGCCGAGAGCCTGTGGCGCTCCGCGCTGGGCCTCGCTCTGACTGCGGCACTGGTCTACGGCCTCACGGCGCTGGCCCCCGTCTTCCCACCGCTTGGCAATCTGAACCTGCTGATCTTTCTGGTGGCCGGCGTGGCGCTCGCCGTGCTGTCGGGCGTGCCCATCGCCTTTGCCTTCGGCATCTGCACCCTGGCCTATCTCGGCCTGTCCACCGATCTTCCCATCTTCGTCATGGTGGGGCGGATGGAGGAAGGGATGAGCCATCTCGTCCTCCTGGCCGTGCCGCTCTTCGTCTTCCTCGGCCTGCTGATCGAGATGACCGGCATGGCGCAGGCCATGGTGGCCTTCCTGGCCTCGCTGCTCGGCTCGGTACGCGGCGGGCTCTCCTACGTGCTGATCGGCGCGATGTATGTCGTTTCCGGCATCTCGGGGGCCAAGGCGGCGGATATGGCGGCCGTCGCGCCAGCCCTTTTTCCGGAGATGAAGGGGCGCGGCTCCGATCCCGGCGACCTTGTCGCACTGCTTTCCGCCACAGGCGCGCAAACCGAAACCGTGCCGCCGAGCCTGGTGCTGATCACCATCGGCTCGGTCACCGGCGTCTCCATCGCCGCCCTCTTCACCGGCGGCATCCTGCCGGCCGTGGTCCTGGGCGTGATGCTCTGCCTCGTCGTGCGCCGCCGCTACCGGCATGAGGACGTGTCCGGCGTGCGCCGCGCCTCTTGGCGCGAGATCGCACGGACCTTCGCCATCGCGCTCCCGGCGCTCGCCCTTCCCTTCATCATCCGCGCCGCGGTGGTGGAAGGCGTCGCGACCACCACCGAGGTCTCGACCATCGGCATCGTCTATGCGGCGCTGGCCGGACTGCTGCTCTACCGCCGCTTCAATGTCCGGCGGCTGGGGCCGATGCTGGTCGACACGGCCAGCCTTTCGGGCGCCATCCTCCTGATCATCGGCGCCGCGACGGCCATGGCCTGGTCGCTCACCCAGTCCGGCTTCTCCGCCGACCTCGCGCGCGCCATGGCGGCGCTGCCCGGCGGGGCAATCGCCTTCATGATCGTCTCCATTATCGCCTTCATCATCCTGGGCAGCGTGCTGGAGGGGATTCCGGCCATGGTGCTCTTCGCGCCCCTGCTCTTTCCCATCGCGCACCAGCTCGGCATTCATGAGGTGCATTATGCGATGGTGACGATCCTCGCGATGGGGCTCGGCCTTTTCGCGCCGCCCTTCGGCATCGGCTACTACACCGCCTGCGCGATCGGCCGCGTCGATCCGAATGAAGGCTTGCGGCATATTTGGGGCTACATGGCCGCGCTGCTGGCCGGACTGCTCATCGTTGCCGCGGTACCGTGGCTCTCGATCGGGTTTCTCTGACGGGGACGCGGCCACCCCAACCAGCCCCTGTCCTACCGGCCGTCGTGAAGCCGGCCCGGCCGGTGCCACGCCGCGCGGCCATGGCATCGGGTGCCATCCTCGCCGGAGTGTGACCCCCTTCATGCCGTGACCTCCAGGCCCCTCCCCTGCTTATCCGCACCGGATGGGCAGGGGTTTCGAATGACCGGAACGGCTTTGGCGTCACGGGACAAGGTGGCGGTGGTGACAGGCGGCACCATGGGCATCGGCCGGGCCACCGCGCAGGCCTTCGCGCGGGAGGGCTGGTCCGTCGCCGTCCTGGCGCGTGGCGAGGAGCGGCTGCGCTCCACGGAAGCCGAGCTGAAGGCCCTGGGCGCCCGCGTGCTGGCCATCCGCGTGGACATGGCCGATGCCGAGGCCGTGAATGCTGCCGCTGACCGGATCGAGCGGGAACTGGGCCCCATCGAGGCATGGGTGAACAACGCCATGGTCACCGTGGTGGCGCCCGCCCGCGACATCTCGCCGCAGGAATTCCGGCGCGTGACGGATGTGACCTATCACGGGCTGGTCTTCGGCACGCTGGCGGCGCTGCGCCACATGCGACCGCGCAACCGGGGCGCCATTGTGCAGATCTCCTCGGGCATCGGGGTCCGGGCCGCACCGCTGCAATCTGCCTATTGTGCGGCCAAGGCTGCGGCGCAGGCCTTCACGGACAGTCTGCGGACCGAACTGCTCCATGACCGCACGGAAGTCAGCCTGACGGTGCTCTACCTGCCAGCCGTGAACACGCCGCAGTTCCGGCACACCCGCAATCACACCGGCCATGCTCAGCAGCCGCCCGACCCAGTCTTCGACCCGCGGCTCTGTGCCAACGCCGTCCTCTCCGCTGTGCGAGATCCGCAACGGGAGATCTGGGTCGGCCGCTCCACCTTGGAGATGGTGGCAGCACAGGCTCTGGCCCCGGGCCTGGCCGACCGGTACGCGGCCCGGATGTGGGAAGCGCAGTTGGAAGCAGGCCCGCCGCCGAACCCGGCCGGCAACCTGTTCGATCCAGGCACGCATGACCCGGGCGTGGACGGGCCGTTCACCGATCGGGTGAAGCCCGCGCGCCACGAATTCGTCACCAGCCGGGCCCGGAAGCTGGCGACGCTCGGCGTCACCGCGCTGGGGATATTGGGGGTCACGGCGCTGGCTGCTCCAGTGGTGGCGGCGATCCGGCCATCCCGGGACAACCCGCACCGCTAGGCAACGACCTCAACATCTGGACTGACGGAGGAGCACGGAAAGGGCCGGTGCGCACGGCACTGTTGGTGCCGGCCGGCGGAGCTCTGCGTTCGATGCGGAACTTGCAGCGCCACAGAGCACCGGCAACTCAGGGCCGGAGGCGGTATTGCCGCTGAACCATCACGGCGTGCCGAGCAGGGGCAGCCAGACCGCCAGGGCAGCGAGCACCACCAGGAGGACTGGCGGCGTGATGGCCAAGCCGACCTTCATGTACTGCCCCCAGGTGATCGTCGTGCCCTTGCGGGCGAGGACGTGCAGCCAGAGGAGGGTCGCAAGGCTGCCGATCGGGGTGAATTTCGGGCCAAGGTCGCAGCCGATCACATTGGCATAGATCATCAGTTCCCGGATGGCCGGCGGGATACCTTGCGCCTGCTCGATCGCCAGGGCGCCGACAAGCACGCCGGGCATGTTGTTCATCGCGGAGGAGAGCAGCGCGGCCCCGAAGCCAGTGCCGATCGTCGCGGCCCATGGCCCGTGCCCGGCCAGCCAGGTCAGCGCCTGGGCAAGATGGTCCGTAAGACCGGCGTTCCGCAGCCCATAGACCACCAGGTACATGCCCAGGGAGAAGACGACGATCTGCCACGGCGCCTCGCCGAGCACCTTCCGGACGGCGACCACGGCCCCTTCCCCTCCCCGATGCCAGCGCCCGGCCAGCACGAGCATGAGCAGGGCGGCCGCACCGGTGACCGCCGCGACGGGCACGCCCAGAGGCGCGAGGACGAAATAGGCCAGGAGCAACACCGCCAGCAACGGGAAGGCCGCACGGAAGATGAGGTGGTCGCGAATGGCCGAGGACGGCGCCACCAGTTGTTCGAGCGGATAGCTGACCGGAACTTCGCGCCCGTAATAGGCCCAAAGGACGCCAAGCGTGGCCGCAAGGGACGCCAGATTTACCGGCACCATCACCGCCGCGTAGCGGTCGAAGCCGATGCCGAAGTAGTTAGCAGAAACAATGTTGACGAGGTTGGAGATCACCAGGGGCAGGCTGGTCGTGTCCGCCACGAAGCCGGTGGCCACGATAAAGGCCAGGGTCGCGGCCGGCGTGAAGTTTAGTCGTAGCAGGATCGCCATGACGATAGGCGTGAGCAGCAGCGCCGCGCCATCATTGGCGAAGAAGGCCGCGATGACAGCTCCAAGCATGACGACCAGCGGAAAGAGCCGGCGGCCGTGTCCCCCACCCCAGCGGGCCACGTGCAGGGCGGCCCACTGAAAAAATCCCGCCTCGTCCAACAGCAGCGAGATGATGATAAGGGCCACGAAGGTGAAAGTGGCGTCCCAGACGATTCCCCAGACGACGGGCACGTCGGCCCAGCCGATCACCCCTGTCAGCAGGGCGAGAAGCGCGCCGCCCATGGCGCTCCAGCCAATACCGAGTCCGCGCGGCTGCCAGATGACGAGGACGAGGGTGACGAGGAAAATGGCCAGGGCCAGCATGACGGCGTGTTCTCGCTGAGTGGACGCGATACGCCGGCCGCCGCCCAGAGCGGCAGAGCGATACGTCTCGACGTGAAGAAAATTGGCGCTCCGGGCGCGTCAGGTCACACGCCGGCCCTCGGGGTCGATAACGGCCTGGCCATCCTCCTTGGTGAAGGGGCCGCGTTGCGCCAGCGGCAGGATGTCGAGAACCACCTCAGACGGGCGGCAAAGCCTGACGCCACGTTCCGTCACCACCAGCGGACGGTTGATGAGGATGGGATGCTTCAGCATGGCATCGATGAGTTCATCATCCGTGAGCGCCGGGTCATCCAGGCCGAGCTCCGCATAGGGTGTGCCCTTCTGCCGCAGCACACCGCGGGGTGTCAGTCCCGCCCGGCCGATAAGCTGCATCAGCAGGCCGCGCGACGGGGGCGTCTTCAAGTACTCGATGACGTGGGGCTCGATCCCGGCATTCCGGATCATCGCCAGCGTATTGCGCGAGGTTCCGCAGTCGGGGTTGTGGTAGATGATGACGTCTGTCGTCATGGGGCGGCCTTCTCGGGCGGACAGCAGGGCAGCAGGTCGGCGACCAGGGGTTGGCAGACTTCGGCGCGGCCGCCGCAGCAATCCTTGACCAGGAACACCGCCACTTCCCGCAGCCGGTCCAACTCGGCGCGATAGACGATGGAGCGACTCTGCCTCTCCGGTCGCAGGAGCCCGGCGCGCGTCAGAATGCCCAGATGCGTGGACATCGTGTTCTGCGGGACATCCAACTGCCGGGCGATCTCGCCGGCCGCCAGCCCGTCCGGCTCGTGACGGACCAGCAGCCGGAAGGTCTCCAGGCGTGTTTCCTGGGAGAGGGCGCTCAGGCAAAGCAGGGCGTCTTTGCTTTCCATAAATCGAGTATGGTGGATATTACGCCTTGGTCAAGGGACAGGGCGGGCTCGTATTCGCCCCTCCTCCAGGAGAAGGTTGAAGAAGCTTGTGTAACAACTGTGCTGCAAGGCAACCGCAGGCAGCACATGAACTTAGCACACGAAAAATCGGCCACGGGCCGACAGCCTGCCTTGGCCCATTGAGCACCACAGGGCTGAATCTGGCATCGCTCGCGCCGGCCGCATGGCGGCTTAGGGTGCTCGCCCAGGTGAAACCACTGCCTGTCATATTTCTTTCATCGATTTGAAATCTTGCCGTCGCGGAGACCCCCTTAGGTTCCGGCTCGGCCGCGGGGCGCCCCGTCAGGAGCGCATGCCCGGACCTAAACATGCCTACGGAGACCACACGGTGAATCGACGCAGCCTTCTGCTCACGGCCGCCCCCCTAATCGGGGCCAGCCTGCTGAGCGGCCGTTCGGCCTTCGCCCAGCAGGCCCAGATCACGGGCGCCGGTGCGACGTTCCCGAACCCGATCTACCAGAAGTGGGCCGAGGCCGCCCGTTCCGGCGCCAATATCGCCCTCAACTACCAGTCCGTGGGCTCGGGCGCCGGCCAGGCCCAGATCCGCAACCGCACGGTCGATTTCGGCGCCTCCGACGCCCCGATGTCCACCGATGTGCTCCGCGAGAACAACCTGCTGCAGTTCCCGACCGTGATGGGCTCGCTGGTTGCCATCGTGAACATCGAGGGTGTGGCCGATAACCAGATGAAGCTGACGGGCGAGCTGCTCGCGGACATCTATCTGGGCAAGGTCACGAAGTGGAATGACCCCCGCATCGTCGAGCTGAACCCCGGCCTGCGCCTGCCCTCCACGGCGATCGCGCCGGTGTACCGCGCCGATGGCTCCGGCACGACCTATGTGTGGGTTTCCTACCTGTCGGCCGTCAGCCCGGAGTGGAAGCAGAAGGTCGGCATCGGCACTTCCGTCCGCTTCCCTGCCGGCACCGGCGCCCGTGGCAACGAGGGTGTTGCCGGCACCGTCCGCAACGTCCGCGGCGCCATCGGCTATGTCGAGAACGCCTACGCGACCCAGAACCACCTGGTGTCCACGCAGATCCGCAACAAGGCCGGCTCCTTCGTCCAGCCGACCCAGGCCAGCTTCATCGCGGCGGCCGAGAATGCTGACTGGACCGCGCCGGACTTCGCGGCGAACCTGGTCGACACCCAGGGCGCCCAGTCCTGGCCAATCGTCTCCCCGACCTTCATCATCGTTCCGAAGAACCCGACCGACGCGGACAAGGCCCGCAATGTCCTGCGGTTCTTCGACTGGGCCTACAAGAACGGGGACCAGCTGGCGAGGGACCTGGAGTACATCCCGCTTCCGGCCGCAGTGAAGGACGCCGTCCGGAACGCCTGGGCGCGCGAGATCAAGGTTAACGGTCAGCCTGTCTGGACCGGCGGCTGACCTGATCGCCTGAATACCGACTTGCGGGCGGCGGTTCTCCGCCGCCCGTTCTCTCCTGGAGACAGCCGTGTCCGATGCCGTAATCCAGCCAACCGCCACCCCGGCCCGGCCCACCCGGAAGGCCTCCGGCGCCTTCGGTGACGTGTTGTTCGCGGCCCTCTGCCAGGGCGCGGGCATTCTTGTCCTTCTGCTCCTGGGCGGCATCATCATCGGCTTGCTGATCGGCGGCTGGCCCGCTTTCCAGCATTTCGGCCTATCCTTCATCTGGGGTACCGACTGGGATCCCGTCCAGGAGGTGTTCGGAGCGGGCGTATCGATCTACGGCACGATCCTGACCGCCGTGCTGGCCATCATCCTGGCCTTGCCACTCGCATTCGGCGTTGCCTTCTTCCTGACTGAACTGGCCCCCGAATGGCTCCGGCGCCCACTGGGCACAGCCGTCGAGCTGCTTGCCGCCGTCCCGTCGATCATCTTCGGCATGTGGGGCTTCTTTATCATCGTCCCGCTGATGGCAGCCTATGTGCAGCCCACCGTCATCGACACGGTGGGCGAGTTGCCCATCATCGGCGACCTCTTCCAGGGCCCGCCCTTCGGCACCGGTCTCTTCACGGCGGCCTTCATCCTCGCGATCATGATCCTGCCCTTCATCGCCGCGACGATGCGGGACGTCTTCCTGCAGGTGCCGGGCGTCTTCAAGGAAAGCGCCTACGGCCTCGGGGCCACACGGTGGGAGGTGATGCGCAAGGTCGTGCTTCCTTACACACGGGTTTCCGTGGTGGGCGGCATCATGCTCGGCCTTGGCCGCGCCCTGGGCGAGACGATGGCCGTCACCTTCGTCATCGGCAACGCCAACCGGATCGCGCCCTCCCTGTTCGGCCCCGGCAATACGATTGCCTCCGTGGTGGCCCTGGAATTCGGCGAAAGCCAACTCGGGAGCCTCAAGCTGTCAGCCCTTCTGGGCCTGGGCTTCATCCTGTTCGTCATCTCCTTCCTGGTGCTGGCGACCTCCCGCTGGCTGCTCCGCTCCCGGCTGAAGGCCTGACCGATCATGAGCACGACCATGTCTGCCCCAGCCGCTGACGAGTCCGTTCATCGCGTCAAGCGTGACCCCGAGACTGCCGCGAAGCTCGGAAAACGCCGCCGCCGGACTGACCAGATCGTCCAGACGCTCTGCATCATCGCGACGGCCGTCGCGGTCGCCTTCCTGATCTCCATCATCCTTACCCTGCTGGCCCGGGGCATTGAGGCTCTGAGCCCACGGATCTTCACGGAGGTCACCCTGCCCCCCGGCTCGAATGGCGGCCTTCTGAACGCCATCGTCGGCAGCCTCATCCAGGTCGCCATCGGCACCGCCATTGGCACGCCGATCGGCCTGCTGGTCGGCACCTACCTGGCGGAGTACGCTCGCGGGTCTGCCATGGGCGGCGCGGTGCGCTTCGTCTCCGATATCCTGCTCTCGGCGCCCTCCATTCTCATCGGCCTTTTCGTCTACCAGATCCTGGTGGTTCCGTTCGGTGGCTTCTCCGGCTGGGCCGGATCCGTGGCCCTCGCCATCATCGTCATCCCAATCGTGGTGCGGACGACCGAAGATATGCTGCGCCTTCTTCCGGACACCCTCCGCGAAGCGGTGATCGGGCTCGGGGCCCCGAAATGGAAGATGATCACGCTTGTCGGCTGGCGCGCTGCCGCGTCGGGCATCACGACCGGCGTCCTGCTGGCCATCGCCCGCGTGGCAGGTGAGACGGCGCCTCTGCTCTTCACCTCGCTGGGCAATAATGGCTGGAACATCAACCTGTCCGTGCCCTATCCCAGCCTGCCGATCGCCATCTACTCCTTCGCCGCGTCGCCCTATGAGGACTGGATCGCCCTCGCCTGGACCGGCGCCCTGGTCATCACAGTCGGCGTCCTGGCCCTCAACATTATCGCGCGGGCCGTCCTGCGCGCCCCCAAGCAGTAGGATATGCCTCAATGAGCGGTAGCAGCGCTCCATCGTCCTCGGCTGCCATCCCTGGCGCCACCGACGCCGTGGTTGCCCGCGGGGCAGCCCAGGACACCACCCACGGCGCATCCTTCGGCGGCATGACGGCGCGGTCCTCCGCCCTCATGAACCCGGCCCGTATCGCGATCCGCAACCTCGAATTCTTCTACGGCGCCAACAAGGCCCTGAAGGGCATCACGCTCGATCTGCCGGATCGGCAGGTGACCGGCATGATCGGTCCTTCCGGCTGCGGCAAGTCCACCCTGCTGCGCGTACTGAACCGCATGTACAGCCTCTATCCCGGCCAGCGAGCCGAAGGCGAGGTCATGCTGGATGGGCAGAACATCCTGGACACTGACCTCGACCTGAACGCGCTTCGGGCGAAGATCGGCATGGTCTTCCAGAAGCCCACGCCCTTCCCCATGACGATCTACGAGAACGTGGCGTTCGGCATCCGCCTGCACGAGAAGCTCTCTCGCGCGCAGACGGACGAGCGTATCGAGTGGGCCCTGACCCGGGCGGCGATCTGGAACGAGGTGAAGGACCGGCTGCACAGCTCCGCCATGGGCCTGTCCGGCGGTCAGCAGCAGCGGCTCTGTATTGCCCGCACCATCGCCGTGCGGCCGGACGTGATCCTGTTCGACGAGCCGACCTCGGCGCTCGATCCTATCAGCACCCTCAAGATCGAGGAGCTGATCGACGAGCTGAAGCAGGATTTCACCATCGCCATCGTGACCCACAACATGCAGCAGGCCGCCCGCTGCGCGGATCAGGTGGCCTTCTTCTATCTGGGAGAGTTGGTGGAGGTGGCGCCCGCGGCGCAGCTCTTCACGGCACCGCGGCATCCCCGCACCCAGGAATACATCACCGGCCGTTTCGGCTGAGCCGGGAGCAAGTCATCATGGATCGTCCAACGGAGCGTATCGTGAAATCCTATGAGGAGGAGCTCAAGCGCCTGCGCGAGCTGATCGCCCGCATGGGTGGCCTTGCTGAACGGCAAGTGGCGGATTCCGCCTATGCCCTAGTCCGTCGCGACACGGAAATGGCCGGAGAGGTGGTCGGTCGCGATGCCCCGATCGATGCGCTGGAACGCGAGGTGGACGCCTTCTGCGTCCGGCTCCTCGCCCTGCGCCAGCCCATGGCGAGCGACCTGCGCTTCATCGTCGCCGCGCTGAAGATCAGCCAGGATATCGAGCGCATCGGCGACTACGCCCGTAACGTCGCCAAGCGCGCCATTATCATCTCCGGCCAGCCTTTCCTTGGCGGGGTCAACGGTTTCCAGTGGATGGCGCAGCTGGTCCAGCGCAACCTGAAGGACAGCATCGATGCCTTCGTGAAGGATGATGCCGACTTGGCGGAGCGCGTCTGGGCTGCCGACGCCCCGGTGGACGACATCTACACCGGCATCTTCCGGGAGATGCTGACCCATATGATGGAGGATCCGCGGAATATCACCGCGGCTACCCACATGCTCTTCATCGCCAAGAACTTCGAGCGCATCGGCGATCACGCGACCAACATCGCGGAAACCGTGCATTACGCCGTTCGCGGCGCCGTGCTGCCCGAGGACCGGCCCAAGGCCGACGTCTCGACCGATCTGCCTCCACCGCAAGTGCTCGGCGCATGAGGGCCATGACGCTTCCCGAGGGCCAGCGCCCCACCATTCTGGTGGTGGAGGACGAGGCCCCGCTGCTCACTCTTCTGCGCTACAATCTGGAAAAGCAGGGCTTCCGGGTGGAAGAGGCGACGGACGGGCCGGAGGCGCTGATCCGCGTCGCCGAGAACAAGCCCGACCTGATGCTGCTGGACTGGATGCTGCCTGCCATGTCCGGGCTGGAGGTCTGCCGCCAGCTTCGCCGCCGCGCGGAGACGCGTGATCTGCCGATCATCATGGTCACCGCCCGCACCGAGGAGGCGGACGCGGTCCGCGCCCTCGACACCGGTGCTGACGACCATATCGGCAAGCCCTTTACCATCGAGGCGCTGCTGGCCCGCATCCGCGCCGTGATGCGTCGCTCCGTCGGCCCCACCACGAAGGGCGCGCTCACCTGGCAAGACATCGTCATGGACCAGGACGCGCATCGCGTTACGCGCGCCGGCCGACCGCTCCATCTCGGCCCGACCGAGTACCGTCTGCTGGAGTTCTTCCTTCAACATCCCGGCCGCGTTTTCTCGCGCGAGCAGCTTCTCGACGCAGTCTGGGGGCGCGACATCCATGTGGAGCTGCGGACGGTGGACGTGCATATCCGTCGCCTCCGCAAGGCGGTGAATGGGGATGGCGAAACCGACGTGATCCGCACTGTCCGCAGCGCAGGTTATTCGCTGGATGTGGAAGGCTGACGCCGCCTTTGCGGCTTCGGAAAATGGCCGGTTGCCTCCGCAAAGCACCACGTCTGGCAGCCCGGCCATGCCGCAATAGCTGACACCCCGGGAGACGGAAGGACAGGTTGAAGGGCAATCCGGCATTCGCCCCGGAACCAGGGTGTGCCAGGAATGGCTTGGACCACCAGATGGTCCTCTCCCGGCGCGATCGCAGCGTGGAGTTTGATGGCGCGCGAGTAAGCTTGGGCGAGAGTGCTTTCGCCCTGCTGTTGCTGATGGCCCAACGCTTTCCACAGACGGTCAGCAAGGAGGAGATCGCCAGGCATCTCCGGCTGTTCTCTTGCATCGACCGCCTCGCGGCCAGCCGGATGCATGTGAGCTCGCTCAGGACCCAGCTCCGCGCGGCAGGCCTCCCGGAACTGATTGTCACAGAGCCGCGCCGTGGCTACCGGCTCGTCGCCTGGGTCACGCCTTCCATCGAGTCCCCCTTCCACACGGCAGCCGGAACAGGCTCAAGGCGCCCGGTGCTGCTATTCCGGCGGGATTGCTCGATCCAAGGTGCGGGAAGGCGAAGTGAACTGACGCCGAGCGCTTTCGCCATTCTCGAACTGCTGGCCCGGCATTCTCCTCAAGCCCTTCGTAAGGAAGCCATCGCGGGCCACTTAGGGTTGCATTTTTGCACGGACCGCGTCGCCAGCGTGAGGGCTCATATGAGCCAACTTCGCTCGCAACTCAGGGCCGCGGGCCTTCCGGGTCTGGTTCAGTCCAAGCCGGGCGCCGGTTACTGGCTGGCTGACTGGGCATGGCCATCTCTCGCCGCTTCCGAAGATGATTGTGCGAGCACAGCCTTGCCCAAGGCACATGGAACCGGATCAGCTTCCTGGTCCGCCGTTGCGCAGGCCGAGGGTGCCTTCCTCCCTGCGGATTGGAGGCAAGAGGAGCTGGAGAAGCCGGACGGCTCGCAGGACGGCATCGTCATCACCCTTTTCGGTCTCGTCGATGCGGCCAACCGGGTTCTCCAGTTTCCGTCAAGCAGGCTCTATATCGGCACGCCGCGCGACTTCGATTTCGTCGCTGCCCTGATGTGCCGTGAGGGGGGCGAAGTTCAGGAGGCGGATCTCCTGAAGATCTGCCGCTACACTCAAGGTTCCTCCGGCCCTGCGATCCTCAGGCGCAGTGCGAGGCGCCTGAACAAGATGCTGGAGGAATGCGGCTCTCCGTTCCGGATCACCACTGCTGAAAAGCGGTATGGTTCCGCGTACCGGGCAACTCCGTCGGGCGACACCACGCAGGTTGCACACCGACACAGTGGGAGCATTTGCCACTCCGGACCGAACAGCCAGGACGCCAGGTAATCTCCTGATCGGGAGCCGACCTCGGACCGGCAGACTCTTCGAGGGAAAAGGCCGAGCAGCACCGCCGCAGTCGGTTTGACGCATCGCCCACCGAGGCATAGGCTCTCGACATGTCGCCGAAGTCGACCATCACCGCGGTTCCCCGCCCCTCCCCGGACTTCACGGACCGCGCCTATTGGGCGGGGACGATCAAGATGGCCTTGAGCCGCTTCTTCGTCCTGCAGGTCCTGCATGATGGCCCGGCGCATGGCTACGACATCGCCCGCGCGGTGGAGCGCACCACGAATGGCTGCTGCTCGCCCTCGGAAGGAGCCCTCTACCCGACACTCCGCGAGTTCGAGCAGGGGGGCTATCTGACCTCGGACACCCAGGTCGTCTCCGGCCGCGAGCGGAAGGTCTATACGCTGACCGCGAAGGGGCGCGAAGCCTTCCGGGTTGGCTTGGCGGCCTGGATGGACGCGACCAGCGCCTTGCTGGAGACCGGCCGCACGGCCGAGATTCGCGCGGGCAAGGAGGGCAACTGCTCGTGCTGAGATCCCTTTGCCAGGATACATCGCCCAGCTAGGTATCTAGCTGGAACGGAGGAGGCGACATGAGCTCGTGCTGCACAAAGAGCCGGAGCCCGGCGGCGCAGCCCACCGGTCAGGGCAAGCTTTCCTCGCTGCCGGTGGTCGTCATCGGTGGTGGCCCGGTCGGCCTCGCCGCCGCAGCGCATCTCCTTGAGCGCGGGCTGGTGCCCCTTGTCCTTGAGGCTGAATCATCGGTTGGGGCGGCCCCGCTGGCCTGGGGTCATGTGCACATGTTCTCGCCCTGGCGTTACAATATCGACAAGGCCGCGCGCTCCCTACTGGAGCGCCACGGGTGGACGGCGCCCGACCCGGAGGCGTTCCCGGCTGGCCGTGACCTCGTCCACCGCTACCTCGCGCCACTCGCCGCCCTGCCGGAGATCGCCGGGTGCCTGCGCCTCAATACGCGGGTCACCGGCATTGCCCGGTTCCACACAGGCAAGGTCCGGGACGCCGGGCGCGAGCAACAGGCCTTCGAGGTGCGCTTCGAAACCGCAGAGGGGAAGGCGGGGCGCCAGCTGGCCCGCGCGGTCATCGTCGCCTCGGGCAGCTGGGGCAACCCCAGCCCTGCCGGTTCCTCCGGCCTGCCGGCCATCGGAGAGCGCGAGGCGGCCGGCCAGATCCGCTACGGCATGCCCGATGTCCTCGGTCCGGAGCGGAGCCGATACGCCGGACGGCGGGTCCTTGTCGTCGGCTCAGGCCACTCGGCCATTGGCACCCTGATCGACCTCGCCTTACTCACCGAGCGGGCGCCGGGAACGTCCGTCCTCTGGGCGGCGCGCAGCGCGGACCTGACGCGGACTTATGGCGGCGGCGCGGCGGACCAGCTTCCGCAGCGCGGCGCGCTTGGCCAGCGGCTGCGGCACCTGGTCGGAACCGGCAAGGTCGAGCTGCTGGCCCCGTTCTCCGTGGACGAAATCCGGCGCGGTGCCGATGGATGCCTGCAGGTGCTGAGCCTGGAGGGTCGGGTGGTGGAGACCGATGAAATGGTGGTGGCGACCGGCCTGCGGCCCGATCTCCGAATCCTGAGCGAGGTGCGGCTGGACCTCGATCCCGCCCTCGACTGCCCGCGCATCCTGGCGCCGCTCATCGACCCGAACCTGCATTCCTGCGGCACGGTCCGCCCGCATGGCGCCGAGGAATTGGCACAGCCGGACACGGGCCTGTTCCTTGCCGGGATGGCTTCCTACGGACGCGCCCCGACTTTCCTGTTGGCAACCGGCTACGAGCAGGTGCGCTCCATTGCCGCCTTCCTCGCGGGAGATATCGAGGCGGCACGCCGGGTGGAACTCGACCTGCCGCAGACCGGCGTGTGCAGCGCCAGCCGCACGCTCCCAGACACGCCCGATGCAAACGCCTGCTGCGGGACGGAAACGCCGCAGGGCATCTGCTGCCCGCCAAAGCCGGAACTGGCAAAGGAAGCGCCCTGCTGCGGCGCCACGGCCGAGCGCGACACCGTCCAGCCCGAGCCAGCGAAATGAACCAGCTGGTGCTGGAGGACATCCCGGCGGCCGCCCCCGCCCGCCCCTCGCGGCCGTTGGTCGTCTCCGCGATTGGCGTGGCCCAGATCCTCGCCTGGGGCTCGTCCTACTATCTGCTGGCTGTTCTCGCCGGCCCCGTCGCGGCCGATACCGGCTGGTCCCTGTCATGGATCATGGGGGCCCTCTCGGTTGGGATGCTGGTCTCGGGGCTGGCCTCACCGCGCATCGGCCATCTGATCGACCGCCATGGCGGGCGCCCGGTCCTGGCAGCAAGCGCCGTGCTGCTGGCGCTCGGCCTGATCATGCTCGGCCTTGCGCCCAATCTTCCGGTCTTCGTGGCGGCCTGGGCCGTCATGGGCCTGGGCATGGGGACCGGGCTCTACGATCCCGCCTTCTCGGCGCTGGGCCGTCTTTATGGTGAGGACGCCCGCAGCGCCATCACCCATGTCACCCTTTTCGGCGGCTTCGCGAGCACGGTCTGCTGGCCCCTCAGCGCCCTCTTGGTCGACCAGCTCGGCTGGCGCGGTACCTGCCTGACTTACGCCGCCATCCACCTTATTGTCGTACTGCCGCTTTACCTGGCTGGTGTTCCCCGCGAGGCGCGGCGAGAGCCGGAAGTGCCCACCGGCGCCATGGCTCCGGCGGGCCAGGTGCGACCCGAGCACCGTTTCGCCTTCATCCTGCTTGCCGCCGGTTTCACCTTGGCATCCGTCGTCATGACCGTGGTGTCCGTCCACCTGCTCACCCTGCTGCAATCGCGCGGGGTTGCGCTGACCGCTGCGGTCGCGCTCGGCGCCCTGATCGGGCCCAGCCAGGTCGGTGCGCGGGTGCTGGAGATGGTCTTCGGCCGGAAGGCGCATCCGATCTGGAGCCTTCTGGCCTCCACCATTCTGGTGGCAGCCGGCCTCGGCATGCTTGTGGGCGATGTCACCGCCGCCGCGGCCGGCATCATTCTTTACGGCGCCGGTAGCGGTATCCGCTCGATCGCACGGGGAACGGTTCCCTTGGCGCTGTTTGGCCGGGAAGGCTACGCGATTCTGATGGGCCGTATCGCCATGCCGACACTCGTGGCGCAGGCGGCGTCACCCGCCATCGGTGCCTGGCTGCTGGACAGGTTCGGCCCGACGACGACGCTCACCGTCCTGTTTGGGGGCGCGGTCCTGAACATCCTGCTCGTCATCATTCTCCTGCCAAGCGCACGCCAGCGCCCTGCCCGCTGACCACGCAGCGGCGACGGCCGGACCATAGAGTGAGCCGGCGCAGCCTCCTGCGGGCGCTTATATCAACTGCCCTGGTTGGATGACCGCTCCACCGCTCACGAGCGGACGCAGTTGCGGCCGCTTTGGGCGCAGGCTTGATGGCGTGGTCTGGCCGAAAGCGGAACGTCCGCTTTCGAGCCGCGTCCAGAGGGGAGCGGACGTTGCCCTAAATGGCATCCTGGGGGATCCCGACTCAAAGCAGCCATTGGCTCGTCGGAGGTGCAATGACCGCTACTGGCGATTACGCGTATCGCTGCATGAGGGCTAACCCTTGGCGGTTGCGAACTCTCTCGCGGCCTCAAGGAAGGCACGGAACGCGGCGGGGGGGTTCTTCCTGCCCGGGTAATAGAGCGAGAGCGGCGCCAATGGTGGCGTCCAGTCATCGAGCACGGACACCAGCCGGCCCACCGAGAGGTCCTCGCGAACATCCGCCTCCATCACGTACCCAAGTCCGATGCCATCCAGCGCGGCAATCCGGACCAGGCTCGGTTCGTCGAGGGTGATGGACCCCTGAACGTCGATCTGCACGGCATTACCCTCCTTCTCGAAACGCCATCGGAACAAGGCGTTGTTCGGAAGACGCGCCCGGATACAGCGGAACCGGTAAAGATCGCCCGGAACGACGGGACGGCCGTGTGTACGGAGGAATTCCGGCGAGGCGACGACCGCGTGCCGGCGCGGTAACCCGAGCGAAACGGCGATCATGTCGCTTGGCACAAGGTCCGCCGGCCTCAAGCCCATGTCGAAGCCAGCGGCGACGATGTCGACGAGGCGCCCCTCCGTGACGAGGTCGATATGCACCTGCGGGTAGCGCCGCAGGAACGACAAGACGAGGGGGGTCATCACCTCCCGCGCCGCCGATGCAAAGGTATTGATGCGCAAGGTCCCCGTGGGTGTCTCCTGGAGTGACTGCGCGGCCAGCATGGCGTCGTGGATGTCCGTCATCGCCGGCCCGACCCGCTCGACAAAGGCCCTTCCCGCATCGGTCAGGGAAACGCTCCGCGTTGTCCGGTTGAAGAGGCGGATCCCCAGGCGCTCCTCAAGCTTGGCGATGGCGTTGCTCAAGGCCGTCGTTGACATGCCGAGTTCGAGCGCCGCCGCCCGAAACGAGCTCTGTCGGGCGATGCTGAGGACCGCATCCAGATCAGCAAGAAAAGACCGGGCCATAATCCATCTTTTCGAAACTCCACGTTCACTTTTATCCTGATTATCGCAGCAATCGTCCAGGCTTAGATCAGTCCCCGTTGGCCCCGCAGAGGGTCGTGCCCGCAGCCGGCAGGGCTGCCGGACAACCTGGAAAACAAGAATGACTGTCCAACTGCCGAGAGGCATCCAAGCCTATTTCGACGCTGACCGAGATGGCGGCCCCGAAGCTGTCGCTGCCGCTTTCACGGAGAGCGGCATCGTAAAGGACAAGGGCAAGACCCACAGGGGCCGTGATGCCATCCGCAGTTGGATGGCTGAGGCCGCCCAGCAGTACAGCTACACGATGAACCCCTTCCTCATCGCTACCGAGAACGGGAAGACCCAGGTGACGGCTCACGTCGTCGGCGACTTCCCGGGAAGCCCGGTCGATCTGCGTTTCCTCTTCCTCCTTGCGGGCGACAAGATCGCCGAGCTGGAGATCACCGTATGACCCCGTTCGTCACCCTGCAGGGGCGTCGGGCCCTCATCACCGGCGGTACTCTCGGTGCCGGCGCCGCAACCGTGGCTCTCTTCCAGGCGCTCGGTGCCCGTGTGCTGACCACCGCGCGCACGAAGCCGGCGGCCTTCTCGGCCGGTGCCTTCGTCGAAGCCGACCTGACCACCGAGGCCGGGGTGCAGGCCGTCGTCGAAGCGGTGCATCGCGAACTCGGCGGGCTCGATATCCTCGTCAACATGCTGGGCGGCTCTTCCGCACCTGCGGGCGGCTTTGCAGCGTTGACGGAGGCGGAATGGCAGAAGGAGTTCAACCTGAACTTCTTCCCGGCGGTCCGCCTCGATCGTGCTCTGATCCCCGGCATGGTGGCTCAGGGAAGCGGCGTCGTCATCCACGTCACCTCGATCCAGAACCGCCTGCCGCTCCCGGAGGCGACGACCGGCTACGCTTCGGCCAAGGCCGCCCTCAACACCTACAGCAAGAGCATCTCCAAGGAGGTCTCTCCGAAGGGCGTGCGGGTGGTACGGGTCTCTCCCGGCTGGATCGCCAGCCCAGACTCCAATGGCCTGGCCCTCCGCATCGCCAGGGAAGCCGGCATCGACTACGCCGACGCGATACAGGTGATCATGAAGTCGCTCGGCGGCATACCGCTGGGACGACCGGCTGCGCCGCAAGAGGTCGCGGACCTGATCGCCTTCCTTGCTTCGGATCGAGCGACCTCCATCACCGGGACGGAGCATGTGATCGACGGGGGCACTGTTCCCACCGCGTGAGAAGCCGGTGCGCGCAATACAGGGCGCGTCCGATCCCCGACCTTCCACCCGACATCACGAGCATCGAGGAGATCACCATGAACTTGATCAGGAGGAGGAGTCTTGCCGCTGCCGCGGCGTCAGCTCTTTCCACGGCGTCGGCCGTTCAGGCACAGAGCCAGCCTGCATCGCCACGCGCGGTTCACAACGTGGTGCTGGTGCACGGCGCCTTCGCCGATGGTTCCGGCTGGCGCGGGGTCCATGACGTCCTGACGGCACGGGGCTACAAGGTCACTATTGTCCAGAACCCCCTGACGTCGCTTGCGGACGACGTCGCAGCGACCCGCCGTGTGCTCGACCTGCAGCCTGGGCCAACCATCCTCGTCGGCCACTCGTGGGGCGGCACGGTGATCACCGAGGCCGGCGTGCACCCCAACGTCGCCGGGCTGGTCTACGTATCGGCCCTGTCACCGGATGCGGGTGAGACGACCTCCCAGCTGTATGAAGGCTTCGCGCCTACCCCCGACTTCGTCATCAACACCCGTCCCGATGGATACGGCTTCATCAAGCCCGATACCTTCAAGGCCGGGTTCGCACACGATGCCCCCGATGCCGATGCCGCCTTCCTGCGGGACTCGCAGGTCCCGATCAACATGTCGGCGTTCGGTACCAGGCTGGAGAACGCCGCCTGGCGTTCGAAGCCTAGCTGGGCGGTGATCGCGACTGAGGACAAAGCCTTCGACCTGGCGATGCTTCGGCACATGGCCAAGAGGATGGGCGCCACGGTGACTGAAATCGCCGCAAGCCACGCTGTGTTCATGACGCAGCCGGTCGTCGTCTCGGACACCATCGATGCAGCGGCGCAGAGGCTCGACATGGTCGCAGCAGATTGAGTTCCGGACCACGGTGGCCACAGCTTGGACTGTGGCTACCTAGCTCTCGTGCAGGCGCCGCAATTGGCTGCTTCCGGTGCTGAGAGCCACCTATAGTGCCCAGCATTCCGTCCACTCTCCAGCCCATTCCCGATGTACACCGTCCTAACAGCGACGTCCGGTCTCGGGAGGGCGACCATCTCCTGCAGATGGCCGACTTGGGCGCGAAGCCGCCGATCCTGCTGTGCCGGATGAATGACCGCTTCCTGTCCAGAACCGGACCTTGTTGGGTGGAAATTGACGGGACGGGACCGGTCATTGGCCAGGGCGGTTGGTACCAGGCCATGAGGAGGTGATAGCCCCCATATCAGGCGATTCAGCATCGATGGCCGCCCTCTTCTACATGTTCGGAGGGTTCATCTTCTGAGGGCCGGACCACGGCCCAGATCAGGGATTCATTTGAGACGGAGTGCCCCGCCTCAAACCGCACAAATCACCAAAGGGCGGGTGCGGCCGGGCCGCTCGTCAGCGGAAGGCCATCTTGGCGCTGGGGCCGCCGACCGTAGCGATGCCGAGTGCGTCCATGGTCACATCGAAATCCATCAACATCTCATCCGTGCCCTTGGAGCGTGGGGCAAAGCCGAGATAGCCGCTGATGGAACGCCAGGGGGCCAGGCCGGCACCGACGATCTGATCATACAGATTGCTCGGCGTGTCCGTGCCGCTGACCTCCGGCGAACGGATGACACCTGCGGCATAGCAGGCGCGCGAGGCATGGGTGGAGCAGTTGTTGCCCACCAGGCCGAAGCCGTCGGCCTTGGCCCGCATGGAAATCCAGGCATCGCGGAAGGCCTTGGCCCGCGTCGGGCCCACCTGCATGATCAAGACGGTGGAGATGCAGGGCGT
Organism: Roseomonas chloroacetimidivorans; assembly: GCF_049629625.1. NCBI lineage: Bacteria > Pseudomonadati > Pseudomonadota > Alphaproteobacteria > Acetobacterales > Roseomonadaceae > Roseomonas > Roseomonas chloroacetimidivorans. The sequence continues at coordinate 70,489 of NZ_JBNBZS010000009.1, forward strand.
GGCGCGCGCATTCGCGATGTTGACGTAATGCGGCCGGCTGCCCGCGAAGCCGGAGAAGGTGGAGACAAAGCCCTTCCCGCTGAAAAAGGCGAATTCCCCAAAATACCCAACCGGTGCGCCGGTCGAGAGAATGCAGTCGCTGTGGCCACCGGCCTCCGTCGCCGCCTCGGAATGAGAGGCCTTGAAGCGAACGACATAGGCGATCGTCCCCGCGTCAAAGGAGAGTTTCGTGATGGGCAAGTCTGCTAATCCCGATTCTACATCGGAATGTTCTACCGCCCTCCGAAACGAATTCAAGCGATCGCGATCGGATCCACCTCATCTACCCGAGGCGATAGGTTACCGGGTCTCAGCGATTCTCCCCGGGTTGCCAGAGCGGATCCTGGCCCATGTTCAGGCTGCGGGCGAGGACGAAAAGATGGTCCGACAAGCGATTGAGGTAGCGCACCACATCGCTGTTCACCGCCTCCGCAGCGGCAAGTGTCACCGCCGCGCGCTCCGCCCGCCGCACCAGGGTGCGCGCCAGATGGGCATGTGCCGCAGCGGGCGTGCCGCCAGGCAGAACGAAGGAGCGGAGTGGCGGAAGCTCGGCATTCATCGCCGCCAGTTCCTGCTCCAACCGCAGGCACTGCGCGGCTGAAATCCGAAGCCCCCCTTCCCCACCCGGCACCGACAGATCGGCGCCAAGGTCGAACAGGTCGTTCTGGATGCGCGCGAGCATCGCATCCTCCTCCTGCGCCGTATGCAGGCGCAGGAGACCGATCGCGGCATTCGCCTCATCCACGGTGCCCAATGCTTCGATGCGCGGTGCATCCTTCGGCACGCGCTTGCCGTCGCCGAGCGAGGTCTGCCCGGTATCGCCGCCACGGGTGGTAATCACGTCCAACTTGACCATGGGCTTCCCTATTCCATCCGGAACACGACGCGGTAGTCCCGGTTGCCCCAGACCGGCACGCCATCCCGCAGGGCGGGCACGAAGCGGCAGCGTCGGATGCCACGCTGCGCCGCCTCGTCCAGCGCGGCGACGCCGCTGGATTCCATCACCCGCGCCGCCACCACCCGCCCGTCATCCGAGACGCGCAGCCGCAACCCCACCGCCCCGGTGATGCCGCGCGTCCGTTCCTCATAGGGATATCCGATCACGTCCTGGCAACCCGGCTGAGGGGCGCCGACACTGCGGCTTTCGCCGGGGCTGCCGCCGAGGCCGGCCCCTAGCCTGATGCCGCCTATGGGGGCGGGTGCCTCCGCCATCCGAATGGGTGGCGCTGGAGGTGGGGCGGCCGGCGGCGGCATGGGCAGGGGCGGCAGTTCAGCGGTCCGGGGCGGCGGAGCAGGCGCGGCCGCGCGGGGGGCCGGCTCCGGGGCCGGACGATGCAGGGCAGGCACAGCCGAAGGCTGGGCGGGGGGCGCCGGCGAAGCAGGCGCCGTTGTCGGCGGCAGGGGTGCGGCCGGCGGTGCCTGTGGTGCGGGTGCCTCGGCCGGGGCTGGCGGCAAAGCAGGCGGCGCGGGTGAGGCGAGTTCGTTGGAAGCCGGGGGATCAGGTTGCGGCATGGGCCCATCCGCAGCCTCGGCGGGCAGGTCCGGCGACAGTTCCGGCGCGCCCTCCGCGGCCCCGACCGGTCCCTCCCAGACGAGTGGCGTGCCCTCGATAATCTTTGGCTCCGGCGGGGTTTCCCGCGGCAGGCCAAGAATAAGGGCGGCCAGGGCCGCCCCATGCAACACGGCCGCCGCCCAGCGGGGCCAGGTTTCGCGCCGTACCCGGTGCGGCCGGACCCGCCAGGCCGGGCTGGCCGTTGGCGCAAAGGACCAGGCCGCGCCGCTCAAGGGTCGTGCGTCACAGCACCAGCACCCCGCTGTGCTTCGCCTTTCCTTCCGGCTCCACATGGATGCTGATGACGGCGTTCCCGAGCTCCTCCTTCAGTGCCGCCTCGATCCGGTCGCAGATCTCATGCGCCTCCGACACCGGCATGGCACCGGGAACGACCAGGTGGAACTCGACGAAGGTGATACGCCCGGCGCGGCGGGTGCGGAGGTCATGCGCCTCGATGGCTCCCGCAGCCTCGGACGAGACCAGGTTGCGGATCTGCGACAGTTCCTCAGGTCTCACGGCCTCGTCCATCAGCCCGCCAACGCTCTCCCGCAGCAGCCGCGCGCCGGAGAAGAGAATCATCACCGCCGAGACCCCGGCCAGCAGCGGATCAAGCCAGAGCAGGCCGGTGACCGTGACCAACCCGACGCCGATGATGACGCCCGCGGAAGTCACGACATCCGACATAAGATAATGTGAATCCGCGACCAGCGCGGGCGAACTGAGCCGTTTCCCCCGCCTTCGCAGGACGGTGGCCCAGATGCCATTTATCACCGTAGCGGCGGCCGAGAGGGCCAGGCCCAAAACCGGCTGGTCCGGCACGCGCAGCCGGAACCAAGCCTGATACACCTCCTGCAGAATCATGGAGGCGGCGACGAGGATCAGCGTCCCCTCCAGCACCGCCGAGAAATACTCGACCTTGGCATGGCCATAGGGGTGGTTCTCGTCCGCCGGCATGGCGGAGTAGCGGACGGCAGCCAGGGCAGCGGAGGCGGCGGCGACATTCACCACCGTCTCCAGCATATCGGCAAAGAGAGCCGTGCTGCCCGTCAGCCACCATGCCGCCCCCTTGAGGGCGAGCACGGACAGGCCAACGCCAAGGCTAGTCCAGGCGGTGCGTTCAGTCGGGCTCATCCGGCCCGACATAGCCCGCCCACCCCTAGACCGAGAAGTACTTCGCGCCGGGGTGGTGCAGCACGATCGCGGAGGTGGATTGCTCAGGATGCAATTGCCATTCGTCCGAGATTGAGACGCCGATCCGGTCCGCCCTCAGCAGGCGCAGCAGCGGCTCCTGGTCCTCCAGCTTCGGACAGGCCGGGTAGCCGAAGGAGTAGCGGCCGCCCCGGTAGCCCTGGGACAGCATCTTCTCCATGTCCCGCTCATCCTCGCCCGCATAGCCCCATTCGGCGCGGATGCGCTTGTGGACGTATTCCGCCATGCCCTCGGCCATCTCCACGGAAAGGCCGTGCAGGTAGAGGTAATCCTGATAGCGGTTCTCCTCGAACCACTCCCGTGCCATGTCGCTGGCCTTCTGGCCGACGGTGACGACCTGAAGGCCAATCACGTCCCGCTTCTCCGGCCCGTCATCCACGTCACGCACGAAATCGGCGATGCAGTCGCCATCGGCCTTGGGCTGGCGCGGCAGGGTGAAGCGCGCGGCCTCGGTGACGCCATCCTCCTCAAAGAGGATGAGATCGTTCCCCTGGCCCGCGCATTTCCAATAGCCATAGATTGCCTGCGGCTTGAGGATGTCCTTCTCCTCCGCCAACGTGAGCATCCGGCGCAGCACCGGGCGCAGCTCCTGTTTCGCCCAGCCGATGAAATCCTCCAGGGACCGGCCCTGCTTCCGGAAGCCCCACTGGAATTGATACAGGCTGCGCTCGTTGATGAAGGGCACGATGGCCTTGGGCGGGGCCTCCACCACCCTCGCGCCCCAGAAGGGCGGCGTGGGCACAGGCTCATTGGCCGTCAGGCGGCGGCGGCGCTCCTGGGCATAGCCGACCTCCACCGGCGCGAAGCCGCGTGCATCGGCGACACCAAGCGTGCGGCGCTCATTCTTGCCCTTGCCGACGCGGCGGGCCTGGAGGGCGGCGAGATAGTCGTCGAAGCCATTGCCCATCACCTTGTCCATCAGGTGCAGGCCATCGAAGGCATCACGCGCATAGGCGACGCGCCCGCAGGCATAAGCCTTGACGCAATCATCCTCGACATAGTTCCGCGTCAGCGCCGCACCTCCGAGCATGACCGGAATATCCACGCCCTGGCGCGACATCTCCTCGAGGTTCTCGCGCATCACCACGGTGGACTTCACCAGCAGGCCAGACATGCCGATGGCATTGGCCTTATGCTCCTTCGCGGCGGCGACGATGTCCTGCAGCGGTACCTTGATACCGAGATTGACGACCTTGTAGCCGTTATTGGTCAGGATGATGTCGACCAAGTTCTTACCGATGTCGTGCACATCGCCCTTCACCGTGCCCAGCACGATGGTGCCTTTCTCCTGGCCCTCCACGCGCTCCATATACGGCTCGAGATAGGCCACGGCCGCCTTCATGGTCTCGGCGGATTGCAGCACGAAGGGAAGCTGCATCTTGCCGGCGCCAAAGAGCTCGCCCACCACCTTCATCCCGTCCAGCAGGATGTCGTTGATGATGGAAAGGGGCGTGATGCCCTTGGCCAGCGCATCGGCCAACTCGTCATCGAGGCCCTTGCGGTCGCCATCGACGATGCGGTCCTTCAGGCGGCCCTCCACTGTCTCGGCCTTCGCCCGCTTCGCGCTGTCCGCGGCCTTGCGTCCGGCGAAGAGTTCCAGCAGGGCCTGGAGCGGGTCGTAGCCTTCCGCCCGGCGGTCGAAGATCAGGTCCTCCGCCACCTTCACCTCCTCCGCGGGGATCAGGTGCAGCGGCTTGATCTTGGAAACATGCACGATTGCCCCCGTCATGCCCGCCTTCACGGCATGGTCGAGGAACACGCTGTTCAGCACATGCCGCGCGGCCGGGTTCAGGCCGAAAGAAATGTTGGAGAGGCCGAGGATAATCTGGATGTCCGGGAATTCCTCCCGGATCATGCGGATGCCCTCCAGCGTCCAGAGGCCGAGCTTGCGATCGTCCTCGTTGCCCGTGGCGATGGTGAAAGTCAGCGGGTCGATCATCAGGTCGCTCTGCGGCAACCCGTATTTGTTGCAAGCGAAGTCCACCAGGCGCCGCGCAATGCGCAGCTTGTCCTCGGCGGTCTTGGCCATGCCCACCTCGTCAATGGTCAGGGCGATCACGGCGGCGCCGAACTTCTTCGCCAGGATCATGCGATCTGTCGCATGGCCCTCGCCATCCTCGAAATTGATCGAGTTGATGATGGGCTTGCCGCCATGCAGCTTCAGCGCGGCCTCGATCACCGGCGTCTCGGTGGAGTCGATCACGAGCGGTGCGTTCACGGATGAGGTGAAACGGGTGATGACCTCGTTCATCTCGGCCATCTCGTCACGGCCAACGAAGGCGGTGCAGACATCGAGAGAGTTAGAGCCCTCGCCCACCTGCTCACGCCCAATCGCGACGCAGCCGTCCCAGTCATGCGCCGCCTGCCGCTCGCGCCAGGCCTTGGAGCCGTTCGCATTGCAGCGCTCGCCGATGGAGAAATACGCATTCTCCTGCCTCAGCGCGACGGCGCCATAGAGGCTGGCGACGGAAGGCACCCAGACCGGCTTGCGCGCGACCGGTGCCGGGCGGTGGCTGGCACCACCCAGCTTCCGCAGCATCGCGTCCAACCCCTGGATATGCGGGATGGAAGTGCCGCAGCAGCCACCAATGAGGTTCAGCCCGTCCTCGGTGACGAAGCGCTCCATCCAGCTCGCCATCTCCTGGGCGGAGAGCGGATAATGCGTCTTGCCATCCACCAGCTCCGGCAGGCCCGCATTGGGCTGGCAGGAGATCAGGCCGCGCCAGTTCTGGGAGAGCCAGCGCACATGCTCCGCCATCTCCTGCGGGCCAGTGGCGCAGTTCAGGCCGATCAGCGGCACGTCCAGCGCATCGATCACCGTCGCGGCGGCGGCAATGTCGGGCCCGACCAGCAGCGTGCCGGTCGTCTCCACCGTCACCTGCACGAAGATGGGAATATCCGACTTGGCCTCGGCAATGGCGCGCTTGGCGGCGTTCACCGCCGCCTTGATGAAGAGCGTGTCCTGGTTCGTCTCGGTCAGGATCGCATCCGCGCCGCCCTCAATCAGGCCACGGCACTGTTCGGTCAGCGCCTCTTCCAGCGCGTCATAGGTGATGTGGCCCAGGCTCGGCAGGCGCGTGCCCGGGCCGATATCGCCGATCACCCAGCGCGGGCGGCCATCGGAGAAACCCTCGCTCGCCTCGCGCGCCAGTTCCACGGCGCGGCGGTTGATCTCCCGCGCACGGTCCTGAAGATCGAATTCGCCCAGCGTCACGGGGCTGCCGCCGAAGGAATTGGTCAGCACCATATCGGCACCGGCCTCGAAGTAACCGCGATGGATCTCGCGCACGAGGTCGGGGCGCGAAAGGTTCAGCACCTCCGTGCAGTTCTCCTGCCCCCAGTAGTCCTTCTCGACATCCAGGTTCAGGGCCTGCACGCGGCTGCCCATGGCGCCGTCGCAAAGCAGCACGCGGTCACGCAGCGCGTCGAGCAAATGCGGTCGGGACATGATCTTCACTCTTTCAGGCGGGCTGCACCGCGGTCGCGCGATGCGCGGACCACAGGCGAACATTCAGGGGGCCGGCGACAGTGACCGGCGGGGAGAGGGAACAGCCAGCATCGCCAAGCCAGCCGGCCATTTGGGCATCATCGAAGCCGGGCCAGCGATGGGCCTGGCGCTCCAGCAGATCGGCACGGCCATGGGCGGCCAGATCAACCACCAGCAGCACGCCATCCGGGGAAAGCACGCGCGCCGCCTCGGCCAGGGCGGCAGCGGGATCCTCGGCATAATGCAGCACCATCTGGAGCGTCACAGCATCGAAGCCGCCATCGGGGAAGGGCAGACGGTACATATCGGCCTGCCGCACGGCGCAGCGCGGGGCCAGGCCACGCTCGGCCAGGCGGCCGCGGGCCAGGGCCAGCATGTCGCGGCTGGCATCCACACCGAGGGCGACGTCGCAGCGGTCAGCCACCAACTCCAGCAACTGGCCGGTGCCGGAGCCGATATCCAGCAGCCGGCCGATCCGGGCAGGCAGCGTTGCCAGCACCGCCGCTTCTATGGCGGCGGCCGGAAGACCGAGCGCGCTCATCTCATCCCAGTCCGCACCGGCACTCCGGAAGGCTTCGGAGGCCGCGCGCACGCGTTCCGCTCCCAGCCGTGCCGCCAACCGCCGATCGGCGGCCAGCAGCGGATCATCCTCCGGCAGCCGGGCCAGGATGGCACGCGCCAGATCCGCCCGGGGGGCGAGAGAGAAATAGACGTTGGACCCTTCCGGCGAGCGCTCCAGCAACCCCGCTTCCACCAGGAGCTTCAGATGACGGGAGAGGCGTGGCTGGGACTGGCCGAGGGCCGCACAAAGGTCAGTGACACAGAGGGCTCCCCGGGCGCAAAGCGCAAGCAGCCGCAGCCGGGTCGGCTCGGCGGCTGCACGAAGCTGGGCCAGGGTCTCTTCCATGGCCTTGCACATGACATAACGATATCTTTATGTCTATCGGAAAGGAGCATCCCTACCATGCCCGTCTTTGCCGATGGCCGAATTCCGGTCCTGATCGTGGCCGATGAGGCTGCGCTGGCGTCCGGCCTTGCGACGGGCCAGAAGGCCGCCCTGCTGGCCGAAGCGCCGCCCGCCAGCCTGCCCGCCGGCATCGTCGCCAGTGCCGGCTTTGAACCCGATGCCAGGCATGCCGCGGCCTGCACCTGCTGCGCCGGGCGCGTGCCCATGGCCCAGGCGCTGGACGCCCTTTTCCTGGATCGGGTGAAAGGTCGCGCCCCCTGGTTCGATCGCGTGATCGCCCTGCTTCCCTCGCCCGACCGGCGTGCGGAGTTGGACGTGATCCTGCATATGGATGGGGTGGTCTCGGCCCGATACCGCCCGGCACCTCTTCCCTCCGCACCTTAAGGGAAGCCACCCCACAGGTTGCCGCCCTAGCAAGCGGCGTGCTGCATTTCGTTGCGAGCAGGGAGCAACCTGCCGGATCAACGGAGGAACGAATGCAGCGACGCTCTCTCATGGCGGCTGCCCTGGGTACCGCGGCAGCCTGGACCACGGCACGGCCCGCGCGGGCGCAAAGCTGGCCCAGCCGCCCGGTTCGCATCATCGTTCCCTTCGCCGCCGGCGGTGCGACAGACATTCTCGCACGGGCGCTGGCAAACCGGTTCCAGGCCGATTGGCCCCAGCCGGCCATGGTGGAGAACCGGACAGGCGCCGGCGGCACGATTGGGACGGAGGCCGTGGCGAAGGCGAGTCCGGACGGGCATGTGCTGCTCCTCGGCACCAGCGCCACCCAGGCCATCACGCCGCATCTCTATCCCAGCCTTTCCTACGACACGCTGAAGGACTTCGCCCCCATCTCGATGGTGGCGACCGTGCCGATGGTGCTGGTGGTGCATCCCTCCGTTCCCGCGCGGAACGTGCCCAGCCTGGTCCAGTACGCGAAGTCCAGGCCCGGCACGCTCACCTTTGCCTCCTCCGGCCAAGGGGCGATCACCCATCTGGCCTCCGAACTCTTCGCCTCGAAAGCCGGGATCCAGCTGACGCATGTGCCCTATCGCGGCAGCGCGCCGGCCATCGCGGACCTGCTGGCAGGGCGGGTGCTGATGATGATCGACCACGCTCCGACGGTCCTGCCGCATATCCGCAGCGGCAGCCTCATCGCACTCGGCACGGCCGGACCGCAGCGGACACCGATGCTGCCGGAGGCGCCAACCCTGGCAGCCTCCGTGCCGGGGGTGGAGGTCACCTCCTGGTTCGGCCTGCTGGCACCGGCCGGTACGCCCATGCCCGTGGTGACAGCGCTGAACGAGGCGACCCGCCGTGCCCTGACTGATGCGGAGGTTGTGGCGCGGCTGCGCGAGCAGGGGGCCGATGCCACCGCGAACACCCCCGAAGCCTTTGCCGCCTTCATCGCCGAGGATCGGGATCGCTGGGGCGCGGTCGTCCGCAGCGCAGGCGTCACGGCCAGCTGAGATCGGGCCGCCGGACGCTCCCCATCATGACGGGGCGTCCGGCTGTATCTTCTTGGGACCGGCGCGGCGCTCAGCCGCCAGCGCGTACCGGCTTGGGCGCGAAGGAGGCGGGAACCATGAGCTTGTTCTCCTGCCGAATCAGGTAGCCAGCCTCACCGCTCTTCTCCTGATAGGCGATCCAGTCCGGATCGGCCTGCATCGCGGCCCGGCGCCGGGCGCGATCGGCGGCGTCCTCGTACATCCAGATATGGACGAAGCTGTTCACGTCACCGGTTTCGGTCGTGAGATAGGCAAAGGGCATGCCGAGATGCCGTGTCTGCACGGGCCAACCCTGCTGCTCATAAAGTGCGAGATGCTTTTTCAGCGTGCCGGGGCGGCAGAAATAGGTGCGATGATCCAGCAGCATTCCCGTGTGACCTCCCATGCCGTCCGGGGCCGATTCGGCCCCGCTCAGGCCCGGGAACAGCCCATATCCGGACTGTACCGTCAACGTAACACCACCGACTGCGGGGCGGGGCCCCATGGTGTACCTTAGGCCTTCGTGCGGCGCGCCGAAGTCGTGACCGCCAGCCTCTACCGCGCCGAGGCCTGACGCTCCGGGACGTCCCGCTCCCTCTCCGCAGCCTCCTGCACGGCACGCCAGCGCGGCCGGGTGGCACCGCCCTTGCCGGCCGGCCAGCCCTCGCGCTGACGGGCGCGGTCGCCATCCGCCTCCTCCGTCTGGTCGTGCCACAGCACCTGGGAGGTCGGGTAGGGCAGGTCGATGCCAGCCTCGGTCAGCGCGTTCCTCACCGCCTCGATGGCGTGGTCGAGCGACTGCACCGCCTCCCGCCGGCGCGGCGGGTTGATCCAGAAGCGGGCGGTCATGTCCACGCCCGAACTGCCCAGGCCCGTCACCAGCGCCTCGGGCGGCGGATCGGCCATCACGCCTTCCGATCCGCGCAGGGCCTGGATGATGACCTCTCGGGCCTCGGCGATCGAATCGCCATTGCCGATGGTCACCGCGAAGCTCAGCCGACGCTTCTCATAGGCGGTGATGACCTCGATCTTGTCGGTGAAAAGCGAGGCATTGGGAATCAGGATGCGGCGGTTGTCATAGGTCCGCAGGACCGTGGCGCGGATCCAGATATCCTCCACGGTCCCTTCCTGCGCGCCATGCTTGATCTGATCCCCGATATGGAACGGGCGGGTCAGCAGGATCAGGACACCAGCCAGCAGATTTTGCAGCACGTCGCGGAAGGCGAAGCCGACCGCCACGCCGCCGATCCCCAGCAGGTTGAACAGGTCGGCCGCGGAAACCGAGGGGAAGGCGATCGAGGCGGAAATCAGGAAAAGCACCAGCGTGGCCACGCCACCCGCAATGCGCCCGAGCACGGCGGCCGAGCCTTCCGAGGCATGGCGCATGGCGGCGGCGCGGGTCACCCCCAGGCGGATTCCCCGGACCAGGAACAGGCCCAGGCCGAAGACCAGGAGACCCACCACCAGCCCCGGCAGAATGGCCGCGGCGCCCGCGCCGAGGGAATGCAGGCGACTCAGCGCTTCGTTGAACATGGCGTCCCCCCGATGTGACGGGGACCGAACGCGCGAGGCAGCGAATCGTGCGCCGCCAAGCGTTACGGGACATCCTTATCCGTGTCCCGGCACGACATCAGGCGGGAATCGAACGATCCCCCTCGCCCAGCGCCTTTTGCATATAGACCACGTCCACCCAGCGCCCGAATTTCAGCCCGACCGCCTTGGTCAGCCCCACCTGCCTGAAGCCCAGCGACAGGTGCAGCCCGATCGAGCCAACATTCTCCGAATCGCCGATCACCGCCATCATCTGGCGGAAACCAGCGGCCTCGGCCCGCGCCAGCAACTCCGCCACCAGCGCCTTGCCCACGCCCTGGCCGCGCACATCGTCGCGCACATAGATCGAGTCCTCGCCGGTGTAGCGATAGGCCGAACGCGGATGGAAATTGTTGTAATAGCCATAGCCGAGGATCACCCCGCCCTCCTCCACCACCAGCCAGGCATGGCCGGCGCCCTGGATACGGGCGATGCGTGCGGCCATGTCCTCGGCGGAAGGCGGCTCCTCCTCGAAGGTGCCGGTGCCGTGCAGGACGTGATGGGCATAGATGGCCGCTATGGCGGCGGCGTCGGCGGGGGTGGCGTCTCGGATCGGCATGGGCGGATGCCTAGAGCAGAACATGCGAACGGGGAATCACCCTTCCATGATTCCCCCCTGGCCCACCACCCCCCATAACTCAGACCGGCAGGCCTAACCGTTCCGCCACCCGCTCCGCCAGCGTCAGCAGCGCCCGGTCCCGCCCCGGCGCAGCGACCAGGGAAAGGCCGACCGGCGCCCCCTCCACCCTGGCGGCGGGAATTGAAACCTCGCAAAGACCGCCCATGCCGGCGATGGCGGTGGTGCCGATCGTCACCTCCCGCACCTTCTGCTGTTCAGCAGGCGACGCATCGAGCTTCGGCGCGGGCACCGGGGAGGTGGGATAGGCGAAGACCGCACCACCCCCGAGCAGCCCCGTCAGCCGCCGGCGGAAGCCCTGGCGAAAGGCGCGGCCCGCGGCCCCCTTCCCCGGCTCCAGATCGCGCGCCATGACGAAGCGCTCGCTCACACCGGGGCCGAATTTCGGGTTGGTGGCGACGATCCAACCGCCCAACGTGGCCCATGCCTCCTCTGCCTGGATACAGCGGAAATGCTCGTACAGGGCCGGAAGTCCCTCGGGTAGGAGGCGGATACCCAGGGATTTGCCGAGCACGGCTTCGACCGCGGCCAGCGCTGGCCTCAGCGCGGCGGCAACCGCGGGATGCGCGCCGACCCATGCCTCCTCCACGAAGAGCAGCGGGCCGGGCAGCGCGTCGCCTCCCTCGGGCAACAGCACCTCCCCCGCCCGGCGGAGGATGGAGGCACGGGCCGCGAACCATCCCGCCGTGTCGTAGGAAGGCGCCAACCCCCGCGCGCCCACCAGCGAGACCGCGCCCCAGGAGGGACGGATGCCGTAGATGCCGCAATAGGAGGCCGGAATCCGTACCGAACCACCGGTGTCCGAGCCGAAAGCGATATCCGCCTGCCCGCCGGCCACCACCGAGGCAGAGCCGCAGGAGGACCCGCCGGGGAAGCGGTCCGGCGCCGCCGGGTTCACGGGCGTGCCGTACCAGACATTCTCGCCGGTCAGGCCATAGGCCAGTTCCACCGTCTTGGTCTTGCCGACAAAGCGCGCCCCGGCCTCCAGCAGCGCCAGCACCGCAGGCGCCGTACTGGGCGGTACGGGATGGGTGCGCTCCCAGTCCGGGTTGCCATAAGTCGTGGGCACGCCGGCGATGTCGTACAGGTCCTTCACCGCGAAGGTCAGCCCGGAGAGGGGGCCTTCCGCCGCATGGGCCAGCGAGGCCTGCGGGCCCGGCATGAAGCCACTGTTCCGATCGTCACTTGCCATGCCGAACCCCCTTTGGAATCGGGCCGGATGCTGCGTCACGACCGTGGCAGTGTCCACCGCCCTGGCTGCGCTTTTCGGCAATGGTCCCGCAGTACCTCCTCGCGCCGCCGGACCGCCTCGCGTCAGCGCGCGCGGAGCATTTCCGACACGCGCAGCAGGATCAGCTCGTTGTCATCCGCCCGGGTCAGGTGCCGGCCGGCGCTGAAGGGCAGGTTGTTATCATTGCCAACGATAATGCGGTCTGCGTCGACCACCGCGACATTCTCGATCGTGAAGAAGGGGAAGGAGAAACGGTCGCGCGGCACGTCAGGGCCAAGATCGCCGCGCTGGCGCGCCACGCCCTCGGGATCGCGGATCTGCATCAGGTCGATATAGCCGATCTTCCGCACGAATCCCTCGCCGTCCACCTCGCCAAGATCGATCAGGGAGATGCGCTTCACCCGGGCCGGGGTACCGAAGCAGCCATTGTTGGTGGACCGCGCGGTCTGCCCCTCGCCGCAGGCGCGGGAGGGATCGCCCTCGCCGTCGTCGCGCTCGATCACCAGGGCGCGGCGGTCATCAATCATGTTGAAGTCGCCGATCGAGGTAGCGCCCTCGGCAAACTGAAAGCGCAGGTTGCGGCCGGTCCAGGCACCGCGGGCCGTGTCCAGTTCCAGGATGCGGAGGAAACGGCCTTCCGGCTGGCCTTGGGCGGTGAAAAGCGGCTTCTCCAACAGCGCATAGAGGCGGCTGCCATCCGGGCTGGCCGCCATGCCCTCATAGCCGCCGCTGCGCTGGGACTCGAAGGCGACATTCCCTGTCGGGCTCGCCGGCACGGAGAGGTCGGGGTGGTCGGGGCTGCGGATGGCGCGGTTGTCGATTGTGGTCTCGACCACGCGCTGCACCCGACCCTCACCATCCACCTGGATCAGGAAGGGGCCGAACTCGTCGCCAAGCCAGAAGCCATTGCCAATGGGCTGGATGCTCTCGATGTCGAAGTCGCTGCCGGTGAGATAGCGGCGTTCCGTGCCCTCATGAGCAATGCGGAAGGGCACGCGGCGCTCGGGGTCGGAGAGGAAGATGGTGCGCTCGACAGCCACGCTGCCGCTGCGGAAGTCCGGCCGGATCTTGTGGACCATCAACAGCGCGTCGGGGCTGTTGCGCTTGTTACCGAAGCCGTTGTCGGTCAGCACCCAGTAGGCACCCGGCTCGCCCGACACCGGCTTGATGCCGGAAAAGCCCTGCACGGCCTGGCCCTGGAAGGGGAAAGACAGGCCGGTCGGACGCGCATTCGCCGCCGTGCCGGTTGTGCCGGGAATGCTGCCCGGCGCCTCCACGCGCCGGCCACCCGGCCCGGCGAAGCGGCCAGGATTTCGCGCATCCACAGGCGCGTCGGCCGGCGGCTGAGCCATGGTATTCGCCGGCAGGATGGCGTGGCCCTCCAGCACGGCCTCGAAGCGCTGATCCGCGCGGGCGGAACCGGCCAGGGCCAACAGGGCGGCGGATGCCATGAGAATGGCGCGCATGATTCAGAACTCCCGCGAAGAACATGCGGGGCTTACGCGCGGAGTGTTGCGGGCGCTTGACCAGTTGGTGACGACGCCGCGTCAGCAGGATGGCGCCGTCAGCGCCTCTCAGCTCTCAGCCGAACGCGCCCGCAGCGCCGCCATCAGCACGCGGTCCCGCCAGGCCACACGCGCCTCCCATTCCTCGATGGGCAGCAGGGCGCGGCGCTCCCGCTCCACCTGCGCCACCAGATCAGGCGTCCAGGGGTCGTTCTGGCCGCGCTCCGCGCCCATTCGGGCGTAGGACGGCCCCATCCGCTCCGCATGGGCCACGATCCCACCGCGCGTATTCAGGTCCGCTGTCTCGAAGGGCCCGATATGCGCCCAACGGCGGCCGAGCCCGTCGCGCACCACGCGGTCCACATCCTCCACCGAGGCGACGCCGTCGCGCACGAGGCAATAGGCCTCCCGCAGCAGGGCACCTTGCAGGCGGTTGAAGATGAATCCCTCCACCTCCTTCCGCACGCGCACGGGGGTCAGACCTGCCTGGGCGAACAGCGCCTCGGCCCGCGCCGCCACCGCCTCCTCCGTGAAGGGCGCCGGCACGATCTCGATCACCGGAATCAGATAAGGCGGGTTGCCGGGATGCGCGATCAGGCAACGTCCGCGCCCCGGCAGTTCGGACGCGAAGGAGGAGGCCGGCAGGAAGGAGGAGGAGCTCGCCAGCACCGCCTGGGGCGGCGCCAGTTGGTCGAGCTGCCCGAACAGGTCGCGCTTCAGTTCCACGCGCTCTGGCGCGCATTCCTGCACATGCTGCACGCCTGCCACGGCATCCGCGAGTTCCGCATGCACGGCAACCCGGTCCGCGATGGCCTGCACGGGCTCGGCGAGCAAGCCGTACCCCTCCAGATCCTCCAGCCGTGCCCGCATCTCGCCCGGCACCGCGGCGCGGCGCCCCGCATCCGGATCCCAGAGCCGCACCGGCAGGCCTGCCCGCGCGAAGACGATCGCAAAGGCAACCCCGATGCTGCCTCCGCCAGCGATCGCGACCGGCGCCTGCCCGCTCATGCGCCCGCCGCCCCTACGGTCATCCCGCCGCAGACATAGAGCACCTGTCCCGTCACGAAGCCGCTGCGCGCATCCAGCAGGAAGGCCACGGCATTCGCCACGTCCTCGGGCTCCCCGAGGCGTCGCACCGGAACGGATTCGATGATGGCGCGGGTGCGCGGGCTGTTATGCGGGTTGGCACGGTCGAACAGCTCCGTGCGGATCGGGCCGGGACCGATGGCGTTGGCGGTGATACCATGCTCGCCCAGTTCCAGCGCCCAGACCTTGGCCATACCGATCAGCCCGGCCTTGGTCGCGGCATAGGCCGTGCGCAGCTCCTTCCCCAGCGCGGCGCGGCTGGCCATGTTCACGATGCGTCCGAACCCCGCATCCTTCATGCCAGGCAGCAGCGCCTGGGCGCATTGCATGGCGCAGCGCAGATTCAGCGAAACGACGAGGTCCAGATCGGCCAGCGTCTGCTCTTCCAGCGAGGCCGGGCGCACGATGCCGACATTGTTCACCAGCCGGGTAATGGGGCCGCCGCTCAGCGCCTCGGCCAGCGCGACCGCTGTCTGCTCCGGATCCGACAGATCGGCCTGGATGACGCCGCTTCCGGGCGGCGCCTCCCGGTCGATCACCACGGGCTCGTAGCCCTCCTCGCGGCAGCGCGCTGCCACTGCCCGCCCGATGCCCGAGGCACCCCCCGTGACGAGAACCCGTTCCACCATCATATCCGCCGTCTTGTCAGTCGGGCCGCACGTTGGCGCGCCGGATCACCTCGGTCCAGCGGGTGATCTCGGCATCGATCAGGCGCTGGAACTCCTCGGGCTTGTCGCCCACGGGCTCGCCGCCCAGTTCCGCGATCTTGGCGCGGGTTCCCGGCTCGTTCACCGCGGCATGAATCTCAGTGGCCAGGCGATCAACAATCGGACGCGGCGTGCGCGCGGGGGCCTGAATGCCGAACCAGGCGACCGTCTCGACGCCGGGCAGCCCGGCCTCGCGCACCGTCGGAACATCGGGCAGGGAGGGGCTGCGCTGCGGGCTCGTCACGGCCAGGGCACGAAGGCGGCCGCCCTGGATATGGCCCATGGAGGAGGGCAGGTTGTCGATCGCCAGGTCAACCCGGCCGGCGATCGCGTCCGTCAGCATGGGGCCGGAGCCGCGATAGGGCACATGGATCAGGTCGACCCCTGCCGCGGCCTTCAGCAACTCGCCGGTCAGGTGCAGGCTCGAGCCATTGCCGGAGCTGCCATAGGTGAGGCCACCGGCCTTCTTCGCACGCTCAATGAAGTCCTGCAGCGTGCGCGAGGGGGAGTTAGCCGCCACCGCAAGCACATTCGGCACATTGGAGACATTGGAGACGGCAGCGAGATCGGCAGGCTTATAGGTGATGCTGCTCTTGTACAGCTCGTAGTTGATGGCGGCCGTGCCGATGGTGGCCATCAGCAGCGTGTAGCCATCGGGATCGGACTTGGCGACGACATCGGAGCCGATGCTTCCGCCGGCGCCGCCACGGTTTTCCACCACGAAGGGCGTGCCGATCCGCTGCTGCAGGCGCTCCGCCACGATGCGGGCGAGCAGGTCCGTGGTGCCACCTGCCGGGAAAGGCACGATGACGCGTACCGGGCGCGATGGCCAGGCCGCGCCCTGGGCTCCGGCGGGCCTCGGGGCGAGGCCGGCACCACCGGCCAGGAACGCCGCGCCGGCCAGAGCCTGGCGGCGAGAGATGTTGCGCATGGCGCTGGCTCCCAATCTGGACAAGGGCTGCCGGCCTGAACCCGCCGCGCCCTTCCCGTTAACGATCCTGCGATCACATCGGATCGCGTTATCTGGCGCCTCTTTCCTCAAAGCCAGGAGAACTGTCCAGATCCGGCGGCAGCCTTGCAGAGCAAGATAACAGGAGGGACACCAACGCGACTTCACCACCCACGTTCAGCAGGCCACTGAGATCCGCATCACCCTCTGATCGTGAAGGTTGGACCCGCCGGCCCAGGATCCGTCAGGCCTCGCGCCCGATGGTTGCTTCAGTTGCGGGCCGGGGGAGGTTCCGGAGATCGTCTTCCCTGCCCGGGCCCAGGAGGTTGGCTTGAATGGTGCTGCTTCGAGGCCCCGTCTTCCCATTGGCCAGCGCTGGCTTACAGCCATGGGGCGTCAACGCTCCGCTACCGCCCGTCCGATGCCTCAGGCGCCCATTGGAGGGTTGCGACCAGGCTGCGTTCCGGTCTCTTAATGATCGGAAGCGCGCCGCCTTGCAGCGCGCCACGGGAAGGAAGCAGCCATGTCCGCATTCACCGCCGCCCGGCGGCTCGCCCTCGCCGCCGCGCTGATCCTCGGCACCGCCACCACGGGCCAAACCCAGCAGGCCCGCCCCGTGGTGCAGGCGCTCGATGAGCGCCCGGCCTCCGCAATCTTCATCGGCAACAGTTTCTTTTACTACAACAACTCTATGCATGGGCACGTGACGAGCCTGCTGCGCGGCGCCGGCAACCAGCCGCCCTTCCGCAGCACCTCCGTCACCATCAGCGGCTCCGGCTTCGACTGGCACGATGTGGAATCCTATTTCCGCCCCAATGCCATCGGGTCCTATAGCTTCGACGAGAACAACAACATCGTCTTCAACAACAACGCCCGGTTGTTCGACGTCGCGGTGATGATGGATTGCAGCCAATGCCCCATCCATCCGCGCCTCGCCCCAGTCTTCACCGAATTTGCGAAGCGCCACAGCGACACGGTGCGCCGCCACGGCGCGAAGCCGGTCCTTTTCATGTCCTGGGCATATGCTGACAAGCCCGAGATGACGGAACAACTCGCCGAGGCCTACACGCGCGCCGGCAATGACAACAACGCCCTCGTCATCCCCGCCGGCCTCGCCTTTGCCCGCGCCATGCGCGAACGGCCGGGCCTCAATCTCTACGCGCCCGACAAGCGCCATCCGAGCCTTGCCGGCAGCTATCTCGCAGCCGCCACGACCTACGCCGCGCTTTTCGGCGCATCGCCTGAAGGCAACCGCTACATGGCTGGCCTGGACGACGATACGGCGCGCTTCCTGCAGACGACCGCCTGGCAAACGGTGCGCGACTATCTGGGAACGCGGCGCGCAGGAAATTGAGAAAGACCGGGGGAAGGAATTCTTTCCCCGGACCCATCATCCTCTTCTTCAAATTCGACGCAGGACAGCGCCGGAGGAATGCCTTATCCCGGCAGAGGCAGGGTGATTCGGCAGGACAAGCCTTCCGCCTCGAAACGTAGCTCTGTCTCCCCGCTCAAGGCGAAGACCAGCGCTTCCTCGATCACCTGCCGCCCATAGCCGCGCCGCGACCGGGCCTCATCCGGCAGGGCCACACCGCGCTCGCGCCATTCCAGCAGAAGACCTCGCTCCGCCCCGCTGCCCTGGACCCGCCATGTCACAGCCAGCCGCCCGTCCGCCAGGCGCAGCGCCCCGTGCCGCGCAGCATTCGCCGCAAGCTCATGCAGCGCCAGCGCCAGCGGCTCCACCATGCCGCGCGGCAGGACGATCCGCGGCCCCAGCAGCGTCACTTGCGCCTCCGCCGGGAAGGGCTCCAGCGCCTCGCGCAGCACTGTTTCCACCGTGGCGCCGTCATCCGGCAGGGCCTGCGCACGGCTCAGCGCAGCAAGGCGGTCGTTGAAGGCGGCCCCTTCCTCCGGCACCGACAGTGACTGCGCCGCGATCTCCCTCACCGTGGCCAGCAGCGCGCCGGTGCGCTCCCGCAGAGCTTCGGCGGGCACGCCGTGCATCGCCCCGTCGCGCTGGATCGACAACCAATGCGTCAGGGTTCCATCCGCCGCCCGGATCGGCGAGATGATCCATTCGTTGATGTAGGAATCGCCGTTCTTACGGTAATTCGTCGCGTGCCCGATGAAGCTGTGCTGATCCTCCAGCGCCTGGCGCAGCCGGTCCAATGTCGCCCGCTCCGTGCGGGGGCCTTGCAGGATGCGCGGCGTCAGGCCGATCACCTCCGCGGCGGAATAGCCCGTCATCGCCTCAAACCGGGCGTTCACGTAGCGGATCGAGGGTCCTGGCCGCTCCAGCCGCGCATCGGTGATCATCACGGCCAACCCGGCCACATCCATCGCCGCACCCAGCAGCGTCGCGCTCAGCGCGCCCACGCTGCCGGACAGGTCCGGCACAGCTGGTTCATCGGTCATGCGGCGGCCTCGCCTTCTCCAGCGCCTCGGCCACGCGCCGGAGCTGGTGGCGGGTTTGATGAAGCTGGTCCAGAAGGTTCAGCACGACCGGCATCGCCGCCTCGTTCACCTCCAGCTCCTCATGCAGTTCCAGGATCAGGCGGCAACGCGCGACATCGATATCCTGGAACACGAAGCGATCGCCCTCGCGCTGTGGCCGTACCCAGCCTTCCGCGATCCAGGCATTCAGGCGCGCCTCATCCAGCCCCGAAACCCGGAGCAGCACGGCCTCGAAGGAAATCATGCCTGCCTCCGCATCTCCGCCCGCGGATCGGCTTCGGGCTTGCCGGACTGGTCCGGCGCCCAGCCGCGAAGGAACGCTTCCAGCCGGTCATCAACCGGCCCGAGCACAATGCGCAGGGTCACGATCAGGTCTCCGGCCGGCGTCCCCCCGGATTCCGCCACACCGCGCCCACGCAACCGCATCTGCGTGCCGGCGTCGGAACGTGGCGGAACGGTCAGCATAACCTCCCCGCGCGGAGTCGGCACCGGCACCTTCGCGCCAAGCACCGCCTCCGACAGCGTTACCGGCACCTCCATCCGCAGGTCCTGTCCCTCACGCTGATAAAAAGGATGGGGGCGGACCGTCACCTCAATCAGCGCATCGCCAGCCGGCCCGCCCTGGATGCCGGGCGCACCACGTCCGCGAAGCCGCAGCACCTGCCCGTCCTCCAGCCCCGGCGGAATGCGGACATCCAGATTCTGGCCGTCCGGCAGGGTAAGGCGCCGGGTGGCACCGTTCACCGTGTCCAGGAAATCGACGGTCAACCGGTAATTCGCGTCCCGTCCCCGGCGCGGGCCCGCCTGGGTGGTGCTCTGCCGGAACATCCCGAGGATGTCCTCCAGGTCGTCCGGGTCGAAGCTGCCCCCGCTGGTCCAGCCGCTGCCCATGCCAGCGAAGGGATCGGCCCCGGCTCCGCCGCCCGGCCGGTAACGTGCGCCCTGCGCGCCTTCGGCATAGTCGCGGTAGTAGCCGCGCGGCGGCACCTCCTGCCCCGTCGCATCAATCTCCCCCCGGTCAAAGCGGGCGCGCTTCTCGGGGTCGGACAGCAGGTCATAGGCCGCGTTGGCCGCCTTGAAGCGCTCCTCCGCCGCCTTGTCGCCGGGGTTGAGGTCCGGGTGGTTTGTCTTGGCAATCTTGCGGAAGGCCTTCCGGAGTTCGTCCGCGCTGGCCGTCCGGCTCACGCCAAGGATCTGGTAGGGGTCATTTGCCGGCATGGTCGCAGAATAACGCTCCTTGCCCAGGTTAGGTCCATGATTCACGCAGCCCAAGGCTGATCGCCGGCCTCACCCGCCCACCCCCGCCTCTTGCGCCACAAGCCCCGACAAGCCTACCTCCCGCGCGCCAGGGATGCGGATGGGTGCCCTGGCCCGGCATGGGCCGGACAAGACGGGCCACCGGAAGAGGCGGGATGAACTGGATCTCCGACTGGGCGCTGCCCAAGATACAGACGCTGTTCGGCACAAAGCGCGACGTGCCGGAAAATCTCTGGATCAAGTGCTCCCATTGCGGGGAGATGATTTTCCACCAGGATCTGGAGCGGAACCTGCATGTCTGCCCGAAATGCGGGCACCACATGCGAATCTCCGCCCAGCGCCGGCTAGACTACACGCTGGATTCCGGCTGGCAGAAGATCGAGCTGCCCCGCGCCCCCGCCGATCCGCTGCGCTTCCGTGACAGCCGCCGCTATGCCGATCGCCTGCGCGAGGCCCAGCAGAAGAACGGCATGGACGACGCCATCACCGTCGCCCACGGCACGATCGAGGGTAAGCCGGCCGTTGCCGCCGCCTTCGAGTTCTCCTTCATGGGCGGCTCCATGGGTGCGGGCGTGGGCGAAGGCATTGTCACCGCCGCCCGGCTGGCCGTTCTGCAGGACGCACCGCTGATCGTCTTCACCGCCTCCGGCGGTGCCCGCATGCAGGAGGGCGCGATCTCCCTGATGCAGATGCCGCGTACCATCATCGCGACGCGCATGGTGAAGGAGGCGGGCCTGCCCTTCATCGTGGTCCTCTGTGATCCGACCACGGGCGGCGTCACCGCCAGCTTCGCCATGCTGGGCGATATCCAGATCGCCGAGCCCGGCGCGCTGATCGGCTTTGCCGGGGCACGCGTGATCGAGCAGACCGTGCGCGAGAAGCTGCCCGAGGGCTTCCAGCGCGCCGAATACCTGCTGGAACACGGCATCCTGGACATGGTCGTGCGCCGGCAGGAAATGAAGGCGACCCTGGCCCGCCTGATCGGCTTCCTCCGCCCGCCGACTCCCTTGCCTGTGCCGGAGACTGTTGAGCCGGCCGTTCCGGCGCCCGCAGCGGAATAACCCAGACCCGCCCCGCGCAGCCCGCGCGGGGCGTCCCCGGCCGGGGATGCCGGCCCGGACCCCGAACCGGACAACCGGCCATGGCCGATACACCCGACAGCACCTCGCCGAAGCCCCCGGAAAGCCCCTGGGGCGCCCCCGCCGGCCTCCGCCTCTCGCCCGAAGCCGCCCCGACGGCCGGCCGTTCCGAACAGATCATCGACCGGCTCCACAGCCTGCACCCGAAGCTGATCGACCTCAGCCTCGACCGCCTGCAGCGCTGCCTGAACGCCCTGGGCAACCCGGAACGCCAGCTGCCACCCGTGGTTCATGTGGCCGGCACCAACGGCAAGGGCAGCACCTGCGCCTTCCTGCGCGCCATCGCCGAGGCCGCCGGCCAGCGCGTCCATGTCTACACCTCCCCCCATCTCGTCCGCTTTCATGAGCGTATCCGCCTGGCTGGCCGGCTGGTGGAGGACGACGTCTTCGCCGCGACGCTGGAGGAGGTGGAGGCCGCCAATGGCGGCCTGCCCATCACCGTCTTCGAGATCACCACCGCCGCCGCCCTGCTTCTGTTCAGCCGCGTTCCAGCGGACCTGCTGGTGCTGGAGGTCGGCCTGGGCGGCCGCGTGGACGCGACCAATGTGGTTGACCGCCCGGCCGCCTGCGCCATTGCCTCCATCTCCATGGACCACATGGATTTCCTGGGGAACGACCTGGCCACCATCGCCGCCGAGAAGGCCGGCATCATCAAGCCCGGCATTCCCGCCGCCACCGGCATCCAGCAGCCCGAAGCGCTCGCGGTGCTGGAAGCCGAGGCCGCTGCCCAGGGAGCGCCCCTCCTCCTCCGCGGCCGGGACTGGCGCGCCGAATGGGAGGGTGACGCCCTCATTTATCACGACATGCGCGGCACGCTCCGTCTTCCCCGCCCTGCCCTGCCCGGCCCGCACCAGGCCGATAATGCGGGCATCGCCATCACCGCCCTGCGCGCCTGGAACCCAGCTTGGCTGACCAAGGAGGCCATCGCCCACGGCCTCGCCACCGCCGCCTGGCCCGCACGCCTGCAACAACTTCACGGTGCGCTGGCCGCAACCCTGCCTGCGGGCTGGGAGCTCTGGCTGGATGGCGGCCACAATGCGGGCGCCGGCCTGGCGCTGGCCGAGCACCTTCGCCACTGGAGCGACCGCCCGCTGCATCTGATCGTCGGCATGAAGAAGTCCAAGGCCATCGCGGACTTCCTTGCCCCGATCCTGCCTTTCGCGACCACCGCCTGGGCCGTGGCCGAGCCCGGCCAGCACCTCGCTGTTCCACCGGAAGAGATCGTCGCTGCCTCGAACGGCTTCGCCCGCCCGGGCCCGCGCGTGGCCGATGCCCTGGCCTCCCTGAACGGCCCGCCGGCGCGGGTGCTGATCTGCGGGAGCCTTTACCTGGCTGGTGAAGTGCTGAAGGCGGACGGAACCCTGCCGGACTAAGCGAAGCCAGGCGCGCCTCCGGGAGGCTCTGTCTCCCGAAGCCTCGGCCAGCAAACCAGCTCTCCCGAACCTTCGACCTGTTTGCGGTTCGATGCGGTTTTCGACGAAAGTCTTGACCCTTCGGAAACGGCCAGCAGCGTATTTGAGACCTGAGTGTCCGCCTCGAAACATTCAGGCAAGATTGTATGGTGGGCCTTGAAAGCCACGCGAGCACAGAGTTACGGACGTCCGATGCAGGTCATCTTCCTCTATGGGCCGGTAGCATCTGGCAAGCTGACCATTGCTCGCGAGGTTGCCCGGCAGACCGGACTTGCCCTCTTTCATAACCATCTCGTCGTGGATGCCGTAGCTGCAGTATTCCCCTTCGGATCGGCGGCCTTCACCCGCCTCCGCGAGCGCTTCTGGCTGGACGTCATCGCTGAGGCAGCGCGGGATAACCGATCTCTTATCTTCACCTTCGCCCCCGAACCCACTGTCGGGCCGGACTTCCCAGACCGCGTTCGGGCAGTGGTCGAAGCGGCTGGCGGTCATGTGGTCTTTGTGGCCCTGAGCGTACCCCCGGAGGAGCAGGAGCGGCGTCTTGTCGAGCCAAGTCGGGCAGCTTTCGGCAAGCTCCGTTCGCTCGACATCCTTCGCCAACTCCGGGCGGAGTTCGCAGCCTGCGAGGCGGCCATGCCGCCGCCTGATCTCGCGATCGACACTGGCACGACCCCACCCGGAGACGCTGCCGCAGCGATTGTGGCGCTGGTGCACCGGTAGGGCCGGCCCGAGCGGCCCTACCATCCCACTTCAGGCCAGGCTCTGAGGCAAAAGCCTGCAGCGCAGCGCTCGATCGCTGTTCCCTGGAGGGCAAACTGTAGGGCCGGAAGCCCCAGCGAAGAGTTCGGGAAGCAGAGCCCCTCCGAAATCACGGTCCAGCTTCCCTACTGTGCCTGCTTCGCGATCACCGCCAGCGCCGCCGAGCTGACGGAAAGCTGTCCCAGCACCGCCGTCAGATCCCGGATGAACCCCCAGGTCTCATAGGGCGAGGGATCCTGCGGCACGACCACGAGGCTGCCCGGCGGAATCGGCGGCCCGCCCGCCTGCCAGCTTCCCAGCCCGGCCGGCACGCTCTGCCCGTTCGGCAGCACCACGAAGGCGCGCGAGATATCGGCGAAACGCTGCTCGCCCCCGGCGGCCCGCACATATTGGGCGGCGCGCCAACCACTGGCGAATTGCAGGCTGCCTGGGTTCAGCACGGCGCCTACCACCGTCACTTCGTTCGGGCGCTTGGGAATGACGATCAGGTCCCCCGGCTCCAGCAGCACGTCCAGCTCGGGGCGGGAGGCCAGGACGACCGGGTTCGCCTCCACCACCATGCGGCCAGCGGCACGCGCCTCACGAAGCGTGTTCGCCAGGGCCTGGCCGGCATTGATCGCCCCACCCAGGTCCAGCCCGCCGGACCGGCTGCCCGCCACCGCCTGGCCAGCCGCCACCTGGATCAGGCTCGTCTCCAGTTCCCGAGCCGTACGCTGGAAGCCCTCCTGCTGGCGCTGCCGCACGCTCTCCCGGGTAAACACGGCGCCATAGGGATAGGCCTGCGCTGTCAGCCCGCCGGCGCGTGCCAGCAACTCCGAAAGGCGCTCGCCGCGGCGGATGTCATAGGTTCCCGGGCGCAGGAACTCGCCCACCAGCGTCACCGGCCCGGTGTCGCGATCCCCGAAGCCGCGCGGCAGCCGCACCGCGTCGCGCGGGGAGAGCCGCACGGCCGCGAAGTTGTGTGACCGCAGATCGAGCTGCACGCGAGTCAGCGGGATGGCCCCGGCGCCCTCCAGCGGCTCCCGCGCGAATTCCACGGCGGAAAGATCCGCCGTGTCGGCCGGCCCGCCAGCCGTCGCCAGAACGAGGTCCAGCCCCGTATCCTCCAGGATGGGATACAGGCCGGGCAGCCGCACCTCCCCGGCCAGCAGCACGGACTGGTCCAGCAGGAAGGGCAGCAATGCCGGATAGTCCAGGAAGATCTGCGGGCAGGGCGGCGAGCCGATATCGGGAAAGCCGGCGCTTCGCGCATGCGCGAAGCGCAGCGGGCTGGACCGCGCGGCCACCGCCAGCGCCGTCAGCGCCGGGCAGTCCGCAGGCGGCGGAGCGACGGGCACGGGTGTCGCCATCATGGCTGGCCCCGCGCCGGCCTGGGCAGCCGCGGGCAGCGCCGTCGCGGGCACTCCCACCTCTCCCCGCAAGGCCCGCTGCACAGGTGGAGCGGCCAGCCACAGCACATCCGCCTGGGAGAGAAGAATGACCTCGTCCCCCTCGCGCAGCAGCAGCTCCGCCTGCCCCTGCATCACGCGCCCCAGGTCGAAGGCGATAAAGCGCCGCACGCGCGTTCGCTCGTCCACGCGCCACACCACGCCCATCCGCACATAGGGGTCGGGCCGGATCACCCGCGGATCGGCCAGCAACGCCCGCAGTCCCGCGCCCCGCGGCCCCACCCCGCGCGTGATGGGAATCGCGACATGCCCGGCCAGTCGCAGCCCGCCCGCCATCACATCCGCGCCTGGCGAGACGATCACCGCATCCCCCCGCCGCAAGGACGAGCCCGGCGACAGCTCCGATACGGCCCGCCGCCCGCCGGCATCCGTCCCTGTCGCCAGGAAGCGGTTCCCCGCGGGCCGCAGCGTACCCCCCGCCAGCGCCAGCATCGCCGACAGCGGCGCCGCACCCGCCCGTGCCGGCAATTCATAGATGGCGGGCCGCGTCACATCCCCGCCCAGCGCCACCACCCCGCCCAGGGGTGGCACCACCACCCGTTCCCCCTCGCTCAGCGTCAGGTCCGGCGTGCCCGCCACCCCCGCGATGGCAGCGTAGAGATCGACCACCCGCGACCCATGCGGCCCTTCCACCCTGATTGCGCGCAGGCTGCCGGTGCGGCGGATGCCCCCCGCCGCGCCCAGCGCATCGAGCAGGGAGGAGATCGCCGGCAGCGGCACCAGCCCCGGCCGCACCACCTCCCCCGCCACGAAGACCGCGATCTGCCGGGTCTGCCCGATTGAGACGAAGGCTTCCGACCCACCCAGCTCCCGCGCCACCCGTGCCTCGATATCGGCCCTCAGTTCCGCCAGTGTGCGCCCTGCCGCAGGGATGGGCGCGAGATCCGGCAGGGCCAGCATCCCGTCCCGCCCGACGCGAAGCGAAAGCGACTGGCGCGACCGCCCGCGGATGGCCACCACAACCTCATCGTCCCGCCCCAGCACATAGCCATCGGGCAGCGCCCCCATGATGGCGGAGCTTACCCCTGGCACTGGCACAAGATTGCGGAAGGTGTCGTAGCCGAACTGCCGCAAGGGCGGCTGCTGCTCCGGCAGGCGAGCGGCGAAGAAGGCCTCGGTGCTCGAAAGCGGCTCCCCGGCATCGGGACGAGAGGCAAAGCTCGCCGGTCCGGGCGATGGCGCGGCGGGTACAAGCGAAGGCGGGGGCGGCGCCAGCGCGGCGGGCGCCGCCCCACCCGGCGGCCGCCCACCGGTCGCATCAAGGATGCGCTGGAGGATATCCTGCTGCGAACCAACGGGCAGGCTCGGCAGCGGCATCCCGCCTGGAAGGCTGGGCGGAAGCGAGGGCGGCAGAAGCGGCTGCCCCTGGCTCCAGGCCGGGCCGGACAGGGAAGGCAGCATGAGCGCGGCCACGGCCAGCCGCATCACCCGCTTCGCCGCGCCGCCCCGGATCGACAACCGCCGCCTGCTCCAGGCTGTGCCGGTTTCCAGGCCGCAACCATTCGGCGAGGAAGATCCGGCGGTGACAACTTCGTGATCGGTGCTAACACGGGATGTATGCCCCTCCAAGCGGCACAAACCCTGCTGCGCCTCGAGGCGGCCCGACGCTTGGGCGCGCGACCGGTGCTGTGGCTCGCATGGCACAGGCTACGCCTGTCGGCCGGTCTCGCCGCGCGGGCCCTCAAGCCCGCGCCACTTCCGGGCGGCCCTTTCCTCCCTGATGCCGCCCCGCCGACGCCCGTTCTCTCCCCCTTGGCGCGGGACGCGATCCTCGCCGCTGCAGGCGCACTGCCCCCAGCCGCCTTTCACGGCCCTTTCAATCCCGCCGCGCCGGCCCTGTCCCTCGATCTCTTCGCGCCCGGCGACATCCGCCCGGTCTGGGAGGCCAACCGCCTTGCCTGGCTGCCACTCCTCGCCCAGGCTCACCGGCTCGACCCCGCCGGCGGGCATCTCGCCCGCGCCGAGGCCCAGCTGACCGAGTGGGTGGCCGCCAATCCGCCCTTCCAGGGCCCGAACTGGGCCTGCGGCCAGGAGGCCGCGCTGCGGGTCCTGAATATCGCCCTTACCCAGTTTTTGCTCGGCGGCGGTTCCGTCCGCCCCGGCCTCGCTGCCCTGCTCCGCCTGCATACGACGCGGATCGCCGCCACCCGCGCCTATGCGATCGCGCAGGACAACAATCATTCAGTCAGTGAGCCTGCCGGCCTCCTCGCCTGTGCCTGGACCCTCGGCGACGCCGCCCTGGCCCGCCACGCCGCCCGTGACCTGGCCCGCGCCATGGCCCGCCTCGTCGCCCCCGATGGCGGCTTCGCCCAGGTTTCGACCGGCTATCACCGCCTGCTCCTCGACGTACTTTCGGTGACCGAGATCCTGCGCCGCCATCACGCCGCGCCATCCCTGCCCCGGCCCATCGCGGCGCGCGCCGCCGCTGCGGCCAGATGGCTCGCCCGCCTTACCGAACCCTCAACCGGCGCCACGCCGCGCCTGGGCCATCAGGACGGCTCGGCCTTTGCCGATCTCTCGCTGTCCGGTCCCGCCGATGCCCGGGGCAGCACGGAGCGTGCCGCCCGCCTCTTTGCCGGCAGTTCCGCAGGCTTCCCCGATGACCCCGGCTGCGCCTGGCTCGCCCTGCCGCCTGGGCCAACCCGGCCCTCGGAGCCGGCCTGGATCGCCCAAGGCAGCCGGGGATGGCAGCAGGGCCAAACCCGCGCCCTTCTCCGCACGGGCCCGCTCCGCTTCCGTCCCGGTCAGGCCGACCTGCTCCATCTCGATCTCTGGCATGGCCCGCTGAACCTGCTTCGGGACGCGGGCACCGGCGCCTACAACCCGCCGCCCGGCCATAGCTGGTGGACCACCCACTTCCCCTCTGCCGCGGCCCATAACCTGATCGTCTTCGACGACACCGAGCCCATGCCGCGTGCCGGACGCTTCCTGATGGCCCGCTGGCCCGCCACGGCACTCCTGCGGGACGGCGCCGCCACACGCGATTCCCGCGGCAACCGCCACGCCCGCCGCATCCTTCCGACCCCTGCTGAATGGACCGTTGAGGACAGGGTCAATGGCCCTTTCCGGCAGCTAACGCTCCGCTGGCACCTCTCCCCCGGCCCATGGCGCCGTACTGCCGATGGGGTGGAAGGCCCAGGCGCCCACCTCACCCTCTCGGCGGACGCCCCGCTGGACCTGACCCTGAGCCAGGGCTGGGAGAGTCCCGCCTATGGTGAGGCCCGCCCTATCCCTGTGCTCGTGGTGCGTGCACTGGCCCCGATCAGCCGTCTTCTTACGCGAATTCGTCCCGCTCCGATTGCAACCGTAGCATAACCCGGTCCTAACTGGATCAAGTCACCTCTCAGCAATCCGTGATGCCACTCGAATTCGTCCTGCTCGGTGTATGGAGGCTCCGCTGGCATGTCATCGCCGCGGCCACGGCCTTGCTCATCCTCGGCGGCACGCTGGTCCTGCTCTGGCCTCGGCAATACGTGGCCGAGGCCGTGATAGCCCCGGCCGAAACCACAGGCCTTGCCGCCTCCACTCTCATCCAGGGTGGGCTCGTTATGCCCGGCGGCCTGCTTGATACCCGCGCGGCTGGCAACTTCGCTGTCTATCTCGCCACCCTCCGCAGCCCCGAGGCAGTGGCCATGCTCGCCCGTGACACCTCCCTCCTGGCCGACCTCACGGAATGGAAGCGGCATGGCCCCATCGGCTTCATCCGTCGCCTGATCGGCTTTCCTCCCGGCCCTGTGGACCTCGATGACCTGGATCGCTGGCTTGAGCGCAACCTCGCCGTCACCCAGTCCCTCTCCACCGTCGCCACCACCCTCTCCATTCCCCATCCCGACCGCGCCACCGCCCTCGACGTACTCCGCCGGCTGCACGCCTTCGGTGAGAGCCGGGTGCGCCAAAGCCTGGAAGACCTCGCCCGCCGCCGCATCGCCGCTCTGGAAGCCCGCCTGGCGACGGAGCGCGACATCTATCTCCGCACCCCCATCTACGAGTTGCTGGCCCAGCATCAGCGCGCCAGCGTCATTGCGGGGGCCGATGAGGCCGTTGCCGCCCGCCTCGTCTCCGCTCCCGGCGTGGGCCTCTCGCCCGCCCTGCCCAATCGGCCCCTTCTCCTCCTCCTGCTGGCCGTCACCGTCCCCCTCGCCTGCCTTCTTCTCGCCGCCTGCCATGTGCTCCTCTTCGGCGTACCGCCTAACCGGGAGAAGCGGAGCCGCCTGGGGGCACGTGTTCCGCCGGCGCTTATCGCGCGGCGGGAGGAATGAGCGGCGTAGCGCAGGATGGTTCCCGGAAGCCCTCACCTCCCACGGCCGACGGCGTGAGCATCCCCCACCCCAACATGCCCATGCTCGCCGCCCTGGCCGGCCTCCCCGCCGCCGGAATGCAATATGCGGGGGCCCTCAAATCCGCCCCGCCCCTGGCGAACCTGCCCTTCGACATCACGCTCCTCTGCACGGCCGCCCTCGCTCCCGGCCTGCTGCTGCTCGTCGCCGGAACACGTTGGCGGGCCCATGCGGCCCTGGCCCTGCCTATCGGTGCCTGCGCGCTGCTCTGGCTCTGGCTGGTTATCGCGGCCCTCTGGAGCCCGTCGCGCGACATCCTGGCGGCCAAGCTGCCCGAGGAGGTGCTGGTCGCCCCAGCCATGCTCCTCGCCGGTCTGGCCATTGGCGCCGAGGCGGGGGCGCGGCGCGTGCTCGCGGCCACGACTCTCGCCCTCGGCCCCTTCGTAGCCGTCTCGGTTGCCTGGGGCATCACGAGCGGCACGGTGGTGCTGGGCGGGGCGGTAGGGGCAAATCCCGATCTGGTGCGGGTACAGTACCAGCTCGCCGGGCTGGCAATAGCTTGCGCGGCGGGACTGTCCGCGCTTCGCGCGGCCGAGGCCCGGGGGCTTTGGCGCCTGCCCTGGCTCGGCCTGACGCTCCTTCTTTGCGGTGCGGGGCTGTTACCGGGCGGGCGGGCCGGGCTGCTGGCCCTGGGCCTTGCGGTGTCACTGGCCCCGGCCGCCCATTTCTGGTCCGCTGGGCGTGCCCGGGCCGCCCTCGGCTGGACCACAGCGGCGGCAGGCCTGGGATTGCTCGGCCTGGCCCTGCTGCTCGCCCAGCCGGACCGTGCCGCCGGGCTTCGCACGCTGGAGCGCTTCACCGGCGAAGGCCTCGCCGCCTCTGCCCGCCCCGTACTCTGGGCGCAGGCGCTGCGCTGGGCCGGGGAAAGCCTGCCCTGGGGCCTGGGCACCGGCGGCTTCACCATGGCGGCCGGGAATGGGGAGCGGCGCGGCCTCTATCCCCACAACCACGCGCTGGAGGTCCTGGCGGAGGGTGGCCTGCCCGGCATCCTTCTCTGGCTCGGCGCCTTCGGGGGCGGGGCGGCGCTGCTCCTGGGCCGGCTGCGCGCCCTGCCTCCGGGCGCCGCTGGGCGGCTGGTCGCGCTGGTGCTGCCCGTGGCCCTTAGCGCCATGGTCTCGACCGACCTGGGCAACCGCATGGTCTGGTTCGCTCTCGGCCTTGCACTCTCAGCCGGGCTGGAGGCCGAGCCACGCCTCAGCCCCCGGGGCCCGGCCTCCTCAGGAGCGCATCATGGCTGAAGGCTTCTACGCCCGGCGCGGCAAGCGTTGGCTCGACGCCATCGCGGCGACGCTGTTGCTCATTGTGCTCGCCCCGGTGCTCACGCTGGCGGCGCTCGCCGTGCGCCTGGCCCTTGGCCCCCAGATCCTGTTCCGGCAGGAGCGCGCCGGGCGAAACGGCGTGCCTTTCACCATCCTCAAATTCCGCTCCATGCGCGCGCCCCACTTCCCCGGGGAACCCGACGCGGACCGCCTACCCCGCTTCGGCCGGCTTCTCCGCGCCTCCGCCCTCGACGAGATCCCGCAACTCCTGAACGTGCTGCGAGGGGAGATGAGCCTGGTCGGCCCGCGCCCGCTGCCCATGGCCTATATCCCCCGCTTCACCGCCCGCCAGACAACCCGCTTGCGGGTCCGTCCCGGCCTCGCCGGCCTGGCCCAGTCCCACGGCCGCAACGCGGTGCCCTGGCCCGAGCGGCTCGAATGGGATGCGCGCTATGCCGAGGCCGTTACGCTACGTGGCGATCTTGCGGCGATCCTGGGCACGTTGCGCGTCCTGCTCTCCGGCAACGGCGTCAGCGCACCAGGCCACGCTACCATGCCGGCCCTGGAGTCGCCGGCGGCCATCCATGCCCGCTGCGCACCTGGTGCTCATAAGACCGTCCGCCGAGATCAACACAACGTAAATATATGAGATTTATCCCTCTGACGAGCGACTGTCTTTTTAAACGGACAATTTTCGAGTCATGCGTGCAATTCCTCGGCAAAATCTTACCAAAGGTTGCAAAAGCCCTTGCGGATGCGCCGGTTACGGCATCAACTTTTCGTTGTCATATCCAAGCAGCGAAAGATGGTCCTGCGCCTTCCCCCCTCTATAGGTACCGTCCCGGCTTCCGTGACAACCGGCGCGTTGCATAACGTGCTGCCATTCCGCCGCCCCGGCGGGAATGCAGCACAGCTGGCCCGCATTCATCTCTCCCCACCCGAACTAGCGGGAGGCGAGGTCGAGGCAATCGAGGAAACCCTCCGGAGCGGCTGGCTTGCCCCTGCCGGTCCCGTCCCGAAGGCCTTCGAGGATGCCTTTGCCAGGGCGACTGGCTTTCGCCATACCCTCGCCGTCTCCTCCGGCACCGCAGCGCTACATCTCGGCTATCGTGTGCTGGACCTCGGCCCGGGCGATGAAGTCTGGGCGCCCAACCTCACCTTTGTCGCCACTGTCGCACCTGCGGTCCAGATGGGCGCGAGGGTCACCTTCCTGGACGTCTCTCCGGAGAGCTGGACCCTCGACCCCGACCTACTGCGGGACGCCCTGGGCCAAGCGGCGCGGGAGGGGCGGCTGCCCCGCATCATCGTGCCGGTGGACCTCTACGGCCAGTGCGCCGATCTCGACGCCATCGTTGCCATCTGCGACCGCTGGGGCGTGCCGGTGATGTGCGACGCGGCGGAGAGCCTGGGCGCCACCGCGCGGGGGCGCCGGGCCGGGCAGGGCGCGCGCCTCGCCTGCTTTTCCTTCAACGGCAACAAGATCGTCACCGCCGGGGGCGGCGGCGCATTGGTTTCGGATGATTCCCGCCTGATCGCTGCCGCCCGCCATCTCAGCATGCAGGCGAAGGAGGCGGCGCCGCACTACCAACACGAGACAACAGGCTATTCCTACGGCTTCTCTTCCATCCTGGCCGCTGTCGGCCTCGTCCAGCTCAGCGCACTGGAAGCGCGGGTAGAGGCCCGCCGCGCCGTTTTCGCCCGCTATGTCGCCGGTCTGGCCGACCTGCCCGGCATCACCTTCATGCCGGAGCCCACCTGGGGCCGTTCCTCTCGCTGGCTCAGCGTCGTCCTGTTTGACGCCGACCGCTTCGGGGCAGACCGTGAAAGGGTACGCCGCGCCCTTGACGAGGCCGGAATCGAGAGCCGGCCGGTCTGGAAGCCTCTCCATCTGCAGCCGGCCTTCCGCGGCATGCGCAGTATCGGTGGTGGCGTCGCGGCCGGGTTGTTCGAGCGCGGCCTCTGCCTTCCCTCCGGCGCCATGGCCCCGGGTGAGCAAGCCCGCGTTATCGAGGTGATCCGCCGCCTAGCCCGTCACTGAAGGCCCGATCCCGCTGCGCCTCCTCTACCTCCACCAGCACTATTCCGGCCCGGACGGGGCCACCGCCACCCGCGCCCATGCCATGGCCCGCGCCATGGCCGCCCGTGGCCATGAGGTCACCCTTGCCTGCGGCCGCTACGAGGGCGCCGAGACCGGTCTGTCCGGTCCCTTCCGTGCCGGCCGGCGCGAGGGCCGCACAGCCGGCTTCCGGGTGGTCGAATTCGACATTCCCTACGCCAACGGCCAGGGTCTCGTCGCCCGCACCGGTGCCTTCCTCCGCTACGCCCGCCGCGCCCTCGGGCTCGCGCTGGACGGGGGCTTCGACCTTCTCCTCGCTTCCTCCACGCCCCTGACCGTCGCCCTACCCGCCCTCGCGGCCCGGCGCCTGCGCGGCCTGCCTTTTGTCCTCGAGATCCGCGATCCCTGGCCCGAACTGCCCCGCGCCCTGTCCGGGGCGCAGGGCGCCGGCGTGCCCGCGCCCATCCTGGCCGGGATGGACCGCCTGGCCACCGCCGCCTGCCGCAATGCCCGCGCCGTGATCGGCCTGACCGAAGGCATGGTTGAGACCGCCCTGGCTCGCGGCGCCGCCCCGGGCGGGGTTCATGTCGTCCCCAATGGCTGCGATCTCGACCTCTTCGGCCCGCATATCGCGCCCTGGCGCCCGCCCGCAGCCGCATCGGGGGAAGTCCTGGCCGTCTATGCCGGTGCCCATGGCCGCGCCAACGGGTTAGATGCCGCCATCGAAGCCGCCACCATCCTCCGCAATCATGGCGAGCGCCGCCTGCGCCTGGTCCTGATCGGCGAGGGCGGCGAGCGCCGCCGGCTGATGGCCGAGGCGGCGCGCCGCGACCTGCGGAACCTTACCTTCCTTGATCCCCTACCCAAGACCCGCCTCGCCGGCCTGCTCTCGGGTGCCGGAATCGGGCTGCACCTCCTGGCCCCCATTCCCGCCTTCGCGGAATGGACAGCGCCGAACAAGTTGATGGACTACCTCGCCGCCGGGCTTCCGGTCGTCACCAACGCTCCCGGCCGCGCCGCGCGGCTGGTGGAGGCGCAGGGCGACGACCCGGCCTGCGGCCTCGCCGCGCCCCCCGGCGACGCGCCGGCCTTGGCCGACGCGCTGGCGGCGCTCACCACGAACCCGGCACGCCGGGCCGCGATGGGCGCCGCCTCACGGGGGCGGGCCATGCGGCTCTGGGACCGGCGCCTGCATGCGGCACGGTTCTGCGAGATCCTGGAGGCGGCGGCATGAGAGAAGAAAGGCCGGGAGAAGGAAGAATTCCTTCCCCGGCCCCCGCGCGAGGGCCTGCCTTTGGCCCCCATCGCTTTCTTTGGGTGTACGGGCGCCCCCGCGTCGTTGGCACACCAGCGCTCCAGACAAAGGTGGAGGGGGGACCGGAGCGATACTTCCCTCGGGACTTTTCCCTTGCTTCCTGAAATCCACCTGATCGCGGCCGCGCGCCCTAACCTCCCCAAACTGGCCGCCCTGCTGCACGCCCTGGCTGAGGTCACACCCTTCTGCACCCCTGTTCTCGTTCACACCGGACAGCATCACGATGCCGCGATGTTCGGTGCCCATCTGGCCGATCTGGGCCTCGCCCCGCCGGACATCGCGCTTGGCATATCCGGCGGGGGCCATGCCGGGCTGACAGGCCGCACCATGATCGCCTGCGCGGATCTTTGGGCCGCCCGTCGCCCGGCCCTGGTCGTGGTGGCCGGGGATGTGGACGGCACGCTCGCCGCCACTCTTGCCGCGCGCAAGCTGGCCATTCCGGTCGCGCATCTTGAAGCGGGGCTGCGCTGTGGCGACCTCGATATGCCCGAAGAGATCAATCGCCGCGCCGTGGATGCCATCAGCACCCTTCTCTGGGCGCCCGACGAGGCGACCGCCGCCCGCCTCCTCGCCGAAGGCCATAGGGCTGACTCCGTGCGTGCGGTGGGCAACACGATGATCGACAGCCTGTTACGCGCCCTGCCTATGGCCCGCGCCCGTCCCCTTCCAGACGGGCTTCAAGGCGGCGCCTATGGCGTTCTCACTCTCCACCGCCCAGCCAATGTCGACTCGCGCGAGGCCCTAACCGCCCTGCTGGCGGCGGTGGCCGGGGCGGCGCAGCATCTGCCTCTGGCCTGGCCGGTCCACCCCCGCACCGCGCAGCGCCTTTCGGAATTCGGTCTTGCCGTGCCAGAAAGGGTCATGTTCCTCCCGCCGCTCGGATACCTGGACTTCCTGGGATTGCTCACCCAGGCCCGCCTGGTCGTCACCGATAGCGGCGGCGTGCAGGAGGAGGCCTGGGCGCTCGACCTGCCTTGCCTGACGCTCCGCCCCTCCACCGAGCGGCCCATCACGCTGGAGGCCGGCACCAACCGCCTCGTACAGCCTGCGGGGCTGCCCGACGCCGTCGCGGCTGTCCTGGCAGGTGACCGCCCCCGCGCCCGCCCTATCCCGCTCTGGGATGGCCAGGCCGGCGCCCGCATGGCCGCGCATCTGGCCGAGTTCCTGGATCACGCTCCCGGGCAGGAAGGCAGAGCATGAGCGAGGCGCACGACACCCGCTCCCCGAAAGCGTTGTCCGAGGCGCCGCTGGTCCTGATGCTTTCGGCCGCGCATCCCCCGACCGACCTGCGGATCGTCGGCAAGGAGGGCGCGGCCCTGGCCGCGGCGGGCTGGCGCGTCACGCATCTCGCCCCCGCTCCGCTGCGTGGCGCCAAGGACGTGCCGGCCAGCCACGCTGGCGTGACGATCGTCACCTATCCCCGCCCCTCAGGCTGGATGGGCCGGCTGCGCGGCGCCCGCGCCCTGGCGAGGCGCGCCGCCCGGCTGAAGCCGGACGTGATCCATGCGCATGAGCCGGACAGCTGGTACGCCGCCATCCTCGCTGCCCGGAAGATCGGCGCGGCCGTGGTGCTGGACGTGCATGAGCACTACCCCTCGCGCCTCGACAACCGCCTGCCCGGCCTTTTCCGCGGCCTGGGCCGCCGCGCGGTGCTGGCCTCCTGCCGCTGGATGGCGGCGCGGGCCGATGCCATCGTGGTGGCCAAGGACGGGCTGGAGGACGCCTTCCCCGGGAGCGCCGTCGTCCCCGTCCGTAACTACGCCGCCAGTGTGCCGGTGGCGCCGCGCGAGCACCGCCAAGGCCCCGTCACCCTTGTCCATCTCGGCGCGCTGACACGGGAACGCGGCGCCTTCGAGATGCTGCAGGCGCTCGCCCAGAGCCCGGAGGGTACCCGCCTTTCCCTCATCGGCCGCTTCACGGACTCCTCCGAGACCGAGTTCCTCTCCGAGGCCAAGCGCCTTGGCCTTGCGGGCGCGGTGGAACGCCACGGCTGGCTGCCGCACGACGCAGCCGTGGCGCGGGCGGCGGAGGCCGATATCGGCCTCGTCCTGTTCCAGCCCGGGCATGAGAACCACCGGCTTGCCCTGCCGCACAAGCTGTTCGACTGCATGCTGGCCGGCCTTCCCGTTATCGCCCCGGACTTTGCGGAGGAGGTGGCTACGGTGGTGCGCGAGACGGGCTGCGGCATCCTTGTGGATACCGCCGATCCCGGCACGATCGCCAATGCCGTGCGCAGCCTGCGCGATCCAAAGCGGCGGGCGGAAATGGGAGCGGCCGGCCGGGTCGCCGCCCTTGGGCGTTATGGCTGGGGTGGTGAGGCAGATCGCCTGATTGCCCTGTACCGCGATCTGGCGCCCCTTCCGCAGTCCAACGTGGTGCGCCCCATGGCCAGCCATGGAAAGCCAGCCGAAGCCGGTCCTGCCCAGCCCGCAATCCCGTTCACCGCCGCCCTGAACAGGACAGAGCCAACGGCGCCCGCGGCCCCACAGCCCCCCTTGCCGCCCGTCGCAGAGATCGCCCGTGCTCCGGTCACGCGGGCATCGCCCGAGCCGGCGGACACGCTCTTCGCGAATCTGTCCGCCGCGATCCGGGCCGCCAGCCCACCAGCGCCCGCTTCGTCCGACGCTGTTCCGCGCCTTCTCGAGGCTGCGCTGGGCGAGGCGCGGGCAGTGCCAACCGCACCGGTCTCTTCCCTGGCGCACCAAGCGCCCGATTCCGTCCGGGAGCCGCGCCCCGCCGCATCGCTGCCGGGTCATTCGCCGCCATCTCCCCAGGTTCTGGGTTCGACGCCGCCGGAAGCACCCCGGGTGGCCGTACCGCCCGCCAGCCCCGCAGCCGCGCTCAACGCCATGGTGCAGGCAATCCGCAATGCAGCCCCGGAACCGCAGCCCGCAGAGCCGGCGGAGCCCGCCCCTGCCCTCCTCGCCTCCCTGCATGACGCGCCTGGAGCGACGCCTCCGGCCCTACCACAGCCGGCGGCTCCGGCCCTGACGGGACGGCCGATTGGTTCAGCACCGCGCTTTGCTGGCATGCGGCTGCTGACGGAAGCCGGGCTGACCGCGGCCCGCAGTGTGCCGAGTCCACTGGCCGCCATGCTTGCCCGCACGCCCGACACGCCCTCCAAGCCGGTTCCGGCCCGGTCGCCGGTCAACTCCGACGTGCCGTTGGTGGAGGCGGGGCTGCGCGCCGCCAATCCCCGGATGGCGCCGCAGCCGGTTCCGTCCGAGTGGCGCTTGCTTCAACCCTCCCCGGCCCTGCCGCCGCTGCCCGATGCGGCCGGTCTGCCTTCCCAGGCCCGTCACTAGGCCCCTCAAAATGGCACCTCAGCGCATTCTCCTGAATCTCGGCCTGGATCTGGCCCTCGCCGCGATGGCTCTGCCCGCGGCGCTCTGGCTGGCCGCTCCTGGCGACTGGCCGCCCGCCACCTGGTGGATGGGCGGGCTGGCGGGCGCATTGCTCGCCTTCCTTGCCGCTGCCCTGCCGCTGCGCCTGCCCCGGCAATACTGGCGCTATGCCGATCTGCCCGATCTCCTGCCCGTGGCCGGAGCCGCCCTGGGCGGCGCCGTGCTCTTCTGGGCCGGGCTCCTCGTGGCCGGAGTCTGGCGGCCGGACAACATGGCCTTCCCCGTGCTGCATGCCGGCGCGATGGTGGTTCTGCTCGGCTGCGCGCGGCTGGTCGGACGCGTGAACTCCACCCACCGCGTCGGCCCGCAATCGGATGTACCGGCACAGCCCGTGCTGGCCGTCGGCGGCGGCGACGCGGTGGATCTCTTCATCCGCGCCCTGATCGCCCAACGCGCGCCCGGCTATCGCGTGGAGGGGATCCTCGCCCCCCGCGCGCGTCAGCGGGGCCGCCGGATCCTCGGCGTGCCGATCCTGGGTGCGGTGGAGGAGGCCGGCACGGTTCTCGATACGCTGCGGGCCGAGGGACGCCTGCCCGCGCTGGTGGTGCTGGCTGATCCCTCGCTGGCCGGTGACGCGCTTGAAACCCTGTTGGACGCTGCCGACCGTCACGGCGTGCCGGTGCGCCGCGCCCCGCGCCCCACGGCGCTGGATCCCGCCACCGCCCGCCCCCAGGCGGCGCGCAAGCTCGACCTCCGCCCCGTCTCCATCGAGGAGTTGCTGGACCGTCCGCAGATCCCGCTGGACCGCGAAGGCATGGCCCGGCTGATCCAGGGCCGCCGCGTGCTGGTGACCGGCGCCGGCGGCACCATCGGCAGCGAGCTGGCCCGGCAGATCGCGGCGCTCGGTCCGTCCAACCTCACCCTGCTCGACCATGGCGAGTTCGCCCTTTACGAGATCGATCTGGAACTGTCGGAGCGTCACCCCGGTGTCCCCCGCCGCGCCGTGCTGGCCGATGTGCGGGACGAGCCACGCCTGCGCCGCTTGATGGAGGAGATCCGGCCCGATCTGGTTTTCCATGCCGCCGCGCTGAAGCATGTGCCGATGGTCGAGAACGACCCGATGGAAGGGCTGCTGACCAACGCCCTCGGCACCCGCCTGATCGCCGATGCCGCCCGCGCCAATGGCTGCCGCGCCATGGTCTTCATCTCCACCGACAAGGCGGTCAATCCGACCAGCGTCATGGGTGCCTCCAAGCGCCTGGCGGAGATGTACTGCCAGGCGCTCGACGTCGCGGCGCGGAGCGGCGGCGGCATGCGCTGCGTCACCGTGCGCTTCGGCAATGTGCTGGGCTCCACCGGCTCCGTCGTGCCGCTCTTCCGGCGCCAGCTGGAGCGCGGCGGGCCGCTGACCGTCACGCATCCGGACATGCGCCGCTACTTCATGACGGTGCGGGAGGCGGTGGGTCTCGTGCTGCAGGCCAGCGTCATCGGCGCGGAGGACCGCGCGGACCAGCCGCCTGAGCTGCGCGACGGCGGCATCTTCGTGCTCGACATGGGCAAGCCCGTGAAGATCGTGGACCTGGCCCGCCGCATGATCCGCCTCGCGGGGCTGCGGCCCGACGAGGATGTGGAGATCCGTTTCACGGGCCTCCGCCCGGGCGAGAAGCTTTATGAGGAGTTGTTCCACGGGCAGGAGCCGCCGCGCCCGACGCAGTTCCCGGGCCTGCTCGTCGCCAAGCCACGCACGGCCGATGCTGCCCTGGTCGGCCGCGCCATCGATGAGATCTCCAACGCCGCCCGCGGCGGCCAGGCACGCCTTGCCCTCAGTGGCCTCGCGCGCATGGTGCCGGAATTCGAGCACGCGCCGAACACCCCCGCGGCGGGGCGGGCATGAAGCTCCGCCCCGCCCCTGCCCTGCCACCGCGTGGCCGGACAGCATGATGGACGGTGTCACCGCGCCCGCCGCCTGGCGCGACAGGCTGATCGCAAGGCTGGCGGCACGGCAGGCGCGGGTCGGCCTGGTCGGCCTCGGCTATGCCGGCCTGCCACTCGCGTTGCGCTTCGCCGAACTGGGCTTTCCGGTGGAAGGCTTCGACACCGATCCCGCGAAGGTGGAAGCCATCAATGCGGGCCGCAGCCCCGTCCACGGAATCCCGGATGCCCGGGTCGCCGCCTCCGGCATGCGCGCCCATGCAACGGCCGAGGCCGCCGCCGCCTGCGACGCGCTGGTGATCTGCGTTCCCACCCCGATCGGTCCGCATAAGGAACCCGACCTCTCGGCCGTGCGCGCCACGCTGGCGGCACTGGCCCCGCATCTGCGGCCCGGCCAGGCCATCTCGCTGGAAAGCACGACCTATCCCGGCACGACGGAAGAGCTGGTCCTTCCCACCCTCGCTACCGCCGGGCTGCGCGTCGGGGAGAACGCCTTCGCCATCTACTCCCCGGAACGCGAAGACCCCGGCAATCCCGACGGTACCGTCTCCCGCATTCCCAAGCTCGTCGCCGGCGCCACTCCTGCCTGCCTCGCCGTGGCCCAGGCCCTCTATGAGCCCGTCGCCGGCAGCCTCGTTCCCGTCTCATCCCTCGCCGTCGCCGAACTGGCAAAGTGCTATGAGAACGTCTTCCGCGCCGTGAATATCGGCCTGGTGAACGAGTTGAAGCGCATCGCCCATGCCATGCATCTGGACGTGCATGAGGTGATCGACGCGGCCGCCACCAAGCCCTTCGGCTTCATGCCCTTCCGCCCCGGCCCTGGCCTGGGCGGCCACTGCATCCCCGTCGATCCCTATTACCTGGCCTGGAAGGCGCGCGAACTCGGCGTGCCCAGCGACTTCGTGGAGTTGGCTGGCCGTGTGAACGACGCCATGCCCGGCTATGTCGTCGCCCGGCTGCGCGACGCGCTGGACGATCGTGGCATCCCGCTCCGCAACGCCCGCATCCTCCTTCTCGGCCTCGCCTACAAATCCGGGGTGCCCGACACGCGGGAGAGCCCGGCTGTCGAGATCTTCCGCCTGCTGGAGGAACGCGGTGCACAGCTCGCCTATCACGACCCCCTGGTGCCGCGTTTTCCGGCGACGCGCCGCCTGGCCGGCACCTCACCCCATCTGGAGAGCGTGCCTCTGGACGAAGCCATTCTCGCCGCGCAGGACGCGGTGATCCTCGTCACCCCGCAGCCGGGCATGGACCTCGCCCTTGTGCGCCGGGCGGCGAAGCTGGTGGTGGACACTCGCGGCGCGCTGCGTGGGAATGGGCCGGGGCTCGTCGTGACGGCGTAAGGGTCCGCAGGGCGCGGCGGCTAGAGCAGGAAGGAGAGGGCCT
Organism: Roseomonas chloroacetimidivorans; assembly: GCF_049629625.1. Taxonomy (NCBI): domain Bacteria; kingdom Pseudomonadati; phylum Pseudomonadota; class Alphaproteobacteria; order Acetobacterales; family Roseomonadaceae; genus Roseomonas; species Roseomonas chloroacetimidivorans. The sequence goes on from NZ_JBNBZS010000009.1 coordinate 111,012, forward strand.
CCGCGCAGGGTTGCTCCACCTTCAGCGTCAACAGCTCGTCGGCGCGGGTACGGCCCAGATTCACGGCGGCGATTTCCTTCCCGGCGCGGGCCGCGGCCTGCACGAAGCGGAAGCCCGACCAGACCATCAGCGAAGACCCGACGACAAGCATCGCGTCAGCCTCCTCCAGCGCCTGGAAGGCGGCCTCCACCCGGCTTTTCGGAACCGTCTCGCCGAAGAACACGACGTCGGGCTTGAGCAGCCCGCCGCAGACCGGGCAGCCCGGCACGGCGAAGGAGGCGAAGTCCAGCCCGTCGAGATCGGCATCGCCATCCGGCGCCCGGGCGGCATCAAGCCCGGCCCAGCCGGGATTGAGCCGGACCATCTCCTCCTGAACGGCCTCCCGCGGGCCCATCCACCCGCAATCCATGCAGCGCACGGTGTCCAGCCGCCCGTGCAGATCAACCACGCGGTGGCTTCCGGCGGCCTGATGCAGCCCGTCGACATTCTGGGTGAGCAGAAGCGTGCTCCTGCCGCTCGCCTCCAGACGCGTTAGCGCCTTATGGGCCTGGTTGGGCCTGACCTGGGCGATGCTCCGCCAACCGATCAGGCTGCGCGCCCAGTAGCGCTGGCGGGCTGACGCGCCCCCCATGAAGGCCTGGAACGTCATGGGCTGCGCGCGCTTCCACCGGCCATCGGCATCCCGGTAGTCGGGGATGCCCGAATCCGTGCTGCAACCGGCCCCGCTCAGCACGAACAGGCGCCGGTGACGATCGACGAAATTCTGAAGCCCGGCGCTCTGTGTCATCCTGATCATAGGATAGCACGGACGAACGCGCCCGCGGGAAGCGCGGTTGCTCGCCGGCAAGCTTGCCTGATACGAGCCCGGCCGCAAACCAGTCACAAAGGCAAAAGTCAACGTGGAAACACCTGTCACGCCAGAGGCGCGGAAGGCGCTCTGGGGCTCGGCCGTCGGCTATGCGATGGACGGGTTCGATCTTCTCATCCTGGGCTTCATGCTCCGCGCCATCGCGAGCGAGCTGCAGCTTGGCCAGGCCGAGGCTGCCTCCCTTGTGACCGGCACACTGGTGGGCGCCGTCCTGGGTGGCCTCATCTTCGGCATGCTCTCGGACCGTCTGGGCCGGGTGCGCGTCCTCACCTGGACCATCGTTCTCTTTGCGGTTTTCACCGGACTCTGCGCGCTCGCCCAGGGTTACTGGGACCTGCTGGCCTATCGCACCATTGCCGGTATCGGCCTGGGCGGCGAGTTCGGCATCGGAATGGCCCTGGTCGCCGAAGCATGGCCCGCGGAGAAGCGTGCCCGCGCCTCCTCCTATGTCGGGCTTGGTTGGCAGGCCGGCGTTCTGCTGGCGGCCATTGCCACCCCGGCCCTGCTTCCGATCATCGGATGGCGCGGCATGTTCGCCGTAGGCGTCTTCCCCGCGCTCGTCGCCTGGGTCATCCGCCGCACGCTGCATGAGCCCGAGGTGTTCACCGCGCGCAATGCAAAGGCCGTTCGAGAGAGCTTCCCTCTCCGGCTTCTCGTGAAGGACGCGCAGACCACGAAGACCAGCCTGGGGCTGATCATTCTCTGCTCCGTCCAGAACTTCGGCTACTACGGCGTGATGATCTGGCTGCCCAACTATCTCAACAGCCGGTTCGGCTATGGGCTGACCCAATCCGCGGTGTGGACAGCAGTGACCATCGCCGGCATGGCTGTCGGGATCTACGCCTTCGGCCAGATCGCGGACCGCATCGGCCGGCGCCCTGCCTTCCTCGGCTATATGCTCGGCGCGGCGGTGATGGTCGTCGTTTATTCGCAGCTGACGGACGCCACGGCCCTGCTGATCGGCGGTGCGGTGATGGGCTTCTTCGTGAACGGCATGCTGGGCGGCTATGGGGCGCTGATCAGCGAACTCTACCCCACCGCGGTCCGCGCGACGGCGCAGAACGTGCTCTTCAACATCGGGCGCGCGGTGGGCGGCTTCGGGCCTGTCGTGGTGGCCGCCATCGCGGCCACCCATGGCTTTGAGACAGCCATCGCCGCCCTGGCTGCGCTCTATGTTCTGGATGTCGTGGCGCTTTGGCTTCTCATCCCGGAGCGCCGCGGCGCCGAACTGGCCTGACGCAGGCACCTGACACGAGGCAGGAATCTGCCTCGTGTCCACTTCCGTGGGGGGCGCGATTGCCATCCCACATCACGCCACTGGTGGGGTCCCCTCCTGTGTCGATAGCGCCCGGTCCAGGTAGTGGGCCGCGCTGATCAGGGCGAGATGCGTGAAGGCCTGCGGGAAATTGCCCAGATGCTCGCCGGCCGGCCCAAGTTCCTCGGAGTAGAGTCCGAGGTGGTTGGCGTAGCCGAGCATCTTCTCGAACAGGAAGCGCGCCTTCTTCACATCGCCTGCGCGGGCCAGACATTCGACATACCAGAAGGAGCACATGTTGAAGGTGCCCTCGATGCCGTCCAGCCCGTCGATGCTCTCATCCTCGTAGCGACGCACCAGGCTGTCATCCACCAGGCGCTTCCCGACCGCGTCCAGCGTCGAGAGCCAGCGCGGATCGGTCGCGCTGATGAAGCGCATCAGCGGCATCAGCAGGCAGGAGGCATCCAGCATACGGCTGCCCTTGGCCTGCACGAAGACGCCCTGGACGGGATCCCAGAAGTTCGTGTGAATGTCATAGTAGATGGCGTCGCGCGCTTCCGCCCATCGCTGGAAGGGCGCCGGCAGGGAGCGCTTTCGCGCCAGGCGCAAGGCACGATCGAGCGCCACCCAGCACATCAGGCGGGAGTGCAGGAAGTGATGGCGCCCGCCACGCACTTCCCAGATGCCCTCGTCAGGCTGTTCCCAGTTCTCCGCCACCCAGTTCATGGAGCGGATGATGCCCTCCCAGCCTTCATGCGACATCTGCTCGCCGTATTTATCGGAGAGATAGATCGCGTCCATCAGCTCCCCGTAAATGTCGAGCTGAAGCTGCCCGGCGGCACCATTGCCGATGCGGACGGGGCGGGAGCCCTGATAGCCGCTGAGATGGGCCAGCTCCGTCTCGGCCAGCTCCCGCTCCCCGTCCAGCCGGTACATCAGGTCCAGCCGGCCATCCGTCTCGCTCCCGGCCTCCCGCGCGATCAGCCAACGCATGAAGGCATTTGCCTCCGCGGTGTGGCCGATGCGCAGAAAGGCGTAGACGGTGAAGGCCGCGTCGCGCACCCAGATGTAGCGGTAATCCCAGTTGCGCGTGCCGCCAATCGCTTCCGGCAGGCCGAAAGTGGGGGCCGCCACCATCGAACCGTGCTCCTGCGAAGTCATCAGCTTCAGCACGAGGGCGGAGCGGTTCACCATGTCGCGCCAGCGTCCGCGATAGCTTGAGCGCGCGGTCCAGCGACGCCAGGCGTCGGCCGTGTCCTTGAAGCACTCCGCCACTTCCGCCGGAATGGCGGGGCCCGCCCGGCCAAGCGCCGCATCTTCCAGCACGAAGGCCGCGGCCTCACCGGCCTTCAGCTCGAACTCCGCAGTCCCGTCCCCTTCCTCCAGATGCAGCTCTACTGTGGCACGCAGGCGGAGTGCCCGGTCCGGTCCTTCAAATACAAGGCTGCCGTCCTCCTTCCGGACTGTGTGAGAGGCGCGGCCGTAATCGAAGCGCGGCGCACAGCGCATGCGGAAGCGCATGGGATCGCGCACTGCCTTGGCGCGGCGCACCAGCCGCTGCGACGGCCCGAGCGCCATATAGTCGGAGATCTCCGCCACGCCGTGATGCGAGAGGAAGCGGGTCAGCAGGATGTTGGTATCGGGCAGATAGAGTTGGCGGTGCCGCGCGCCGTCCAGCACCGGCGCCAGTTCGAAGCGCCCGCCCTTCTCGTCATCGAGGAGGGAGGCGAAGACGCTCGGGCTGTCGAAGCGCGGCCAGCACAGGAAGTCCACGGCACCGTCGAGGCCGACCAGGGCGGCGGTGCGGAGATCGCCGACGATGCCGTGGTTTTCGATCGGCTCTCCCATCAGCCGTTGCCGATGAAGGAGGCGTAGAGCGTCATGCCGCCATCGACGAAGAGGGTGGTGCCCGTGACGTAATCCGCCTCGTCGGAGGAAAGCCACGTCACGGCGCGGGCGACATCCTCCGGCTCCCCGATGCGGCCATAGGGGATGAGGCGCAGCATCGCCTCCATCCCCTCCTTCGTGCCCCATTCCGATTGGTTGATGGGGGTGCGGATCGCGCCAGGGGCGATGGCGTTCACCCGGATGCGCTCCGCCGCCACTTCCTGCGCCAGGGTCTGCATCATCATCCGTACCCCGCCCTTGGCGGCCGCGTAGTTCACATGGCCGGCCCAGGGGATGACCTCATGGACGGAACTCATGCAGACAATGCTGCCCCGGGCGCCTCCGGGCCGCTCCGGGCCGCGGCGGAAAGCCTTGATGGCCTCGCGGCAGCAGAGGAACTGGCCGGTGAGGTTGACCGAGAGCACGGCTTGCCAGTCCTGCAGCGACATCTCGCCCAAAGGGGCGTCCTTCTGGATGCCGGAATTGGCGACCAGCAGGTCGATGCCCCCGAAGGCCTCGATCGTGCCCTGGACCAGGGCGATCACCTCCTCCTCCTTCGAGACATCGCCCCCCAGGGCCACGGCCTGCCCACCGGCCGCGCGGATCTCCGCCGCCAACTCGTCGGCCGGCTTCCGCTCATGATGATAGTTCACGGCCACGGCGGCCCCGGCTTTCGCCAGATCCTTCGCCACCGCGGCGCCAATTCCGGAGGAGGCTCCGGTGACCAGGGCGCGTCGCCCGGCGAGAAGGGGACGGGTGGGGGTGTCGGGGGCAGAGGGCATGGCAGCTCCGATCCACGGGCCGTGATGTGGAGAATGGCCCAGGTCCGAGCCAGGGAACGCGACCGCCGCGCCCGGGTTGGCCGGGCCTGTTGAAACTGAATGTTCCCGGGGTTCCCGATTCGGCCGCTGAACACATGACGAACGGCCCTGGCCAGGAATCATGGCAAATCAGCCGCATCGCCCGATTCGCGCGAACGAATCGCTGACGGACGTTCTGGCGCAGAAAACCACAAGATGTTGTGGTCATGCTCCGGTCTAACCCCAAGCGGGTTCCAAGCGCGTTCCGGTTCGCTCCTCCCGTGCCGCAGGCCCTGTTCCCCGCTCAGACCTGCCCCGCGACCGTTTTGCCTTCCAACCGGGGCCACCGCGCGCTATCCGCCCGCGCTATGGCCACCCTCCCCATCCGCCGCGCCCTCCTCTCGGTCTCTGATAAGACGGGGCTGGTGGAGTTCGCCCGCACCCTCGCCGCCCAAGGGGCGGAGATCCTTTCCACTGGCGGCACGGCCAAGGCCCTGCGCGATGCCGGCATCCCCGTGAAGGAACTCTCGGACCACACCGGCTTCCCCGAGATCCTGGACGGCCGGGTGAAGACCCTGGTCCCCGGCGTCCATGGTGGTCTCCTCTTCCGCCGCGACCTGCCGGAGCATGTGGCGCAGGTGGAACAGCACGGGATCGCGCCGATCGATCTGGTCTGCGTGAACCTTTACCCCTTCGAGGCCACCGTTGCCCGCGGCGCCTCTTATGAGGATTGTGTCGAGAACATCGACATCGGCGGCCCCGCCATGATCCGCAGCGCCGCCAAGAACCACGCCCATGTGGCCGTGCTGACCGAGCCCGAGCAGCTGATCGAGGTGGCCAAAGAGATTGCCGAGACTGGCGGAACCTCGCTGGCCACGCGCAAGCGCCTGGCGGCCGCGGCCTATGCCCGCACCGCCGCCTATGACGCTGCCATCGCCCACTGGTTCGCGCAGGCGCTGGACCAGGACTTCCCGCAGCGCCTCTCCATCCCTGGCTTGCTGAAGCAGACGCTCCGCTATGGCGAAAACCCGCACCAGCAGGCGGCCTTCTATGTGGACGGCACGCACCGCCCGGGCATCGCGACCGCCGAGCAGGTGCAAGGCAAGGAACTGTCCTACAACAACCTCAACGACACCGATGCTGCCTTCGAGGCAGTGGCGGAGTTCGAGGATCCGGCGATCGTTATCGTCAAACACGCCAATCCCTGCGGCGTGGCGACGGCGGCCGACCTGAATGCGGCCTGGGACGCGGCGCTGCGCTGCGACCCCGTTTCCGCCTTCGGCGGCATCATCGCCGCCAACCGCCCCCTGACCGCCGAGGCGGCGGAGCGCATCACCAGCATCTTCACCGAGGTGGTCATCGCGCCGGATGCGGATGACGCCGCGCGCGCCATCTTCGCGAAGAAGAAGAACCTGCGTCTGCTGCTGACCGGCGGCCTGCCTGATCCGATCGAGCCCGGCATGACCTTCCGCAGCGTTGGCGGTGGCTTCCTCACGCAGTCGCGTGATGCGGGCCGGGTGGCAGCCGCTGATCTGAAGGTCGTGACGAAGCGTCAGCCAACGACGCAGGAGATGCAGGATCTGATCTTCGCCTTCCGCGTCTGCAAGCACGTGAAGTCGAATGCCATCGTCTATGCCAAGGGCGGCGCGACGGTCGGCATCGGCGCGGGGCAGATGAGCCGCGTGGACAGCGCCCGCATCGCCGCATGGAAGAGCCAGGAGGCCGCGAAGGCCGCTGGCCTCGACACGCCACTGGCCCAAGGTTCCGTTGTCGCTTCCGACGCCTTCTTCCCCTTCGCCGACGGGCTGCAGGCCGCAGCAGCGGCGGGTGCCACGGCGGTGATCCAGCCCGGCGGCTCCATGCGCGACAATGAGGTGATCGCCGCTGCCGATGAAGCGGGGCTGGCGATGGTGCTGACGGGGATGCGGCACTTCCGTCACTGACGTTCCGATCTGTCGAAGGAAGGGCCGGGGGAAGGCATTCCCCCGGCCCTTCCTGTTTCAGCATTCGCATTGTCGTGCGGACGACGCGGCCTCGCATCGCACCACTATCGGCCCGACAATCAGGCTTCCCGCCCGTGACGGCTTCTGGTCATCCCCCGGCGCTCCAACCTGTGATAGTTCGCCCTGCTTGCGGCTCGCCCAACATCGCGCTCACAGCCCCTTGCCGAAGCAAGCGCTTCGCACTGTGACGGCGCAGCGGGCCTGCTGCTCGCACAGCCAGCCGCTGTGCAAACAGTGCAGGAACTGCGCGCAGCTGAACGCCCTGCAGCGTCGCATCGATCAGTTGAAGGCGGCACAGCGACGGGCAGAACGGCGAGCCACTAAAGCCCGGCATGCGGCTGCGGCCCGCAATGTGGGAACTGCCGCCGCGCGGCCCCTCCCGGGCCCGGCAGTCGCAAACTAGGTGTCGCCAGCCCGCGGCGGCTCCGGCTCCTCCGGCTTCGGCGCCGTCTCGAAGCTCGGTCTTTCCACCGCCGAGGGCGGAGGGCGGAAGATCGACACGGCCGATTTGCTCTCGGATGTGGTGGGGCTGCAGTAGCATTGGACACCGACGCTGCGCACCAACGCATCGCTGCACGGCGTGCGCTGAGCCACCCGGATTACGCCTAGAACTTCGCCGGCTGTGCCGGCGCCGGCTCGGGCAGCATTTGGGTGGCGTGAACCGGGACATCTGGGCGGCTGCCGTCAACCTGATCTGGAGCCCGGTGAAGCCCGTCGACCTGGGCATCGAGTACATCCATGCCGAGCGCACACTGGAGAACCGCGACGTCAACGGCGTCCGGGGTGGCCGCGCGGACCGCGTCGAGGCTTCTGCTATCGTGCGGTTCTGAAACAGGATGGACTGCCCCGGCCTCACGCCTCTCCGGACAGGCGCGCGGCCTCAGCCCTTTCCCGCCCTGATCCGCTTCAGCAGCGGAGCCAGCACATGGGCAACCACCGGGATCAGCGCCGCCCCCAGCAACAGGCCGAACACACCCGAGGCGGCGGCTGTGACGAGCCATTCCAGAAACGGCCCGACCGGCGGTAGCGCCGCGGCGGCCCTATGCGCCAGGTCATGCACGAGATGCGCGATCTGCGGCGCACCGAATGCCTCGAGGCCGTGGATGATGATACCGCCGCCCACCCAGATCATGGCGGCGGTTCCCACCGCGCTGAGGAGCTTGAGAAAGATGGGCATCCCGCGCACCAGCCCGCGGCCGATCGGCCGGGTCAGTGCCCGCAGCAGCCGGTCGGCCAGCCCCGGCGGCGCGGAGGCACCGCTCCCGCGGCCGAACAGGCCGGAGACGGGCCGGTCATTCCCGGCAAGGGCAACGCCGATGTCATCGGCCTTCACAATCAGGGCGACGCCGCCATAGACGGCAGCCGTGAGCGCAACGCCGACGACAGCGAGAACCAGCGCCTGCATGGGGATCGAAGCCGCCGGGACGGTCGAGAGGGTGATCGCCATGATCTCGGCCGAGAGGATGAAATCGGTCTGGACGGCGGAGCGCACCTTGGCGTCCTCGAAGTCCTTCGGATCGCGGGGGGTGGCACCCGTGACCGTCTCGGGGCCATGCGCCCGATGGGGCAGCAGGATCGCATGCACCTTCTCCGCCCCCTCATAGCAGAGATAGGCGCCCCCGATCATGAGGAGCGGCGTAATGGCCCCTGGCGCCAGGGTACTGAGCACGAGGGCGGCGGGAAGAAGATAGACCAGCTTGTTCTTGAGCGACCCGACCGCGATCCGGCCGACAACGGGAAGCTCGCGGCGGGCGCTGAAGCCCGTGAGATAGCGCGGCGTGACGGCGGCGTCGTCGATCACCACGCCGGCGGCCTTGGCACCGGATCGCGCTGCCTGCCCGGCCACGTCGTCGAGCGATGCCGCAGCCACCTTTGCCAGACCCGCCACGTCATCGAGCAATGCGATCAGGCCAACGCTCACAGCCGCTCCTTATCAACCCCGGCCGATAACCGGGTTGGGCCGTGTTCGTTGCCGGCTCCGGACCCTTTTCCCGGTTTGACGGGCCGAGAAGCCAAGTGACGCCGTTAGTCGGTGGCTGGGAAGATCCGGGCGGAGCGGGCTTCCAGCCGACAGGCCTCTCCGCGCTGTGGCAGGGGCCCATCCGGCGCGGGAACCGCATCCAGGGAGGTGCCCGCGCCGGAGGCCACCAGCCGCGTCCCTGGCCCGGCCGGACGCACGGCGCGGATAGTGAAGGCGCCACCCGGCGTCGGATGCGCCAGCAGCTCGTGCGGGCGAATGAAGGCCAGCGCCGGGCCGTCCGGCGCCTCAACAGCAAGCGGCGGCAGCACGGCACCGGCGAAATGGGCCACGCCGCTGCGCACCTCACAGGCCAGGCGGTTCGCCTCGCCCAGGAAGCCCGCGACGAAGGCGTCGGCTGGGCGGTCCAGCAGGACCTCGGGCGTGTCGAACTGTGCAATGCGGCCGGCGCGCATCACGGCTACACGATCGGCCACCTCCATCGCCTCATCCTGGTCATGCGTGACCAGGATGGTGGTGATGCCCACCTCCTCCTGCAGCCCACGCAGCCAGAGGCGCAGCCCTTTGCGCACCTGCGCGTCCAGCGCGCCGAAGGGCTCGTCCAGCAGGAGCAGGGAAGGCTCGATCGCGAGGGCACGGGCCAGCGCCACGCGCTGCCGCTGCCCGCCCGAGAGCTGGTCGGGATAGCGCCGCTCCAGTTCCGGAAGCTGCACGAGCGCCAGCAGCTCTCGCACCCGCGCCGCGATTGCAGCGGCGGAGGGGCGTCCTTGCTTCCGCACACGCAGCCCGAAGGCGATGTTGGAGAAGACATCCATATGCCGGAACAGCGCGTAGTTCTGGAACACAAAACCGATTCCGCGTGCTCGCGCCGGCACGCCTGCAACATCGCGTCCGCCGATCGCGATGCGACCGGCATCCGCATGGTCCAGCCCACCCAGGATGCGCAACAGCGTCGTCTTGCCCGAACCCGACGGGCCGAGCAGCGCGACGAACTCGCCGGGGCGCACGGAGAGGCTGACGCCATCCAGCGCCGCAGTACCGGTGAAGCGGCGTGTCACGCCCGCGATTTCGACCCCGGCGCCCTGGCTCATGCTGTGATCAACGCGCAATGAGGCACCCGGTCAAACCATCTCTCCCCGCCGCCCCGTGATCCGCTCCAGCACCGTCTTCGCCCCCAGCGTCACCAGCGCCAGAAGGGCGAGCAACGCCGCCACTGCGAAGGCAGCCGCGAACTGGTATTCGTTGTAGAGGATCTCGACATGCAGTGGCATCGTATTCGTCTCGCCACGAATATGGCCGGAGACCACGGAGACGGCTCCAAACTCGCCCATCGCCCGCGCATTGCAGAGCAGGATGCCGGACAGCAGCGCCCATTTGATGTTGGGCAGCGTCACCAGCCGGAAGGTTTGCCAGCCGCTGGCGCCCAGCGTCGCGGCCGCTTCCTCCTCCGCGCGCCCCTGTTCCTGCATCAGCGGGATCAGCGTGCGCGCGACGAAGGGAAAGGTGACGAAGATCGTCGCCAGCACCAGCCCGGGCAGCGCGAAGATAATCTGGATTTCGTGCGCCTGCAGCCAGGGGCCCAGCCAGCCCTGCGCGCCGAAAACCAGCACGAAGACGAGGCCGGAGATGACGGGCGAGACGGAGAAGGGCAGTTCGATCAGCGCGATCAGCAGGCGCTTTCCGGGAAAGTCATATTTCGCGATGCACCAGGCAGCCGCGATGCCGCCAAGCGTGTTCACCGGCACGGCGATGGCCGCCACCAGCAGCGTCAACCCGATCGCGGCCTGTGCGTCGGGATCGGCATAGGCTTCGAGCGCCGTATTTAGGCCGCGCCGCAGGGCTTCCGTGAAGACCGCGGCAAGCGGCAGCACCAGGAAGATCGCCAGGATGACGATGGCGAGCAGAACCGCGATCCACCGGGCAGGCGCCGGGTCGCGGGCGGCTGGACCAGGGGTCATGTGGAGACAAAGGACCGGGGAGAATAAATTTCCCCCATCCCCCCCATTTTCTTCTTCGGGCCTGGGCTGCGCCGGTTCCAACCACACGCCAAGGCGACACCCCGATTATGATCTCTCCTCCTCATGCACGCCGTCCCCGGCGTAGCCAGGCCTGCGCCAGCCCCAGGGCCAGCAGCATGGCGAAGGACATCATCAGCATCGCCAGCCCAACCGCGGCCGCGCCCGCATAATCGAACGCCTCCAGCCGCTGCACGATCACCAGCGGCGCGATCTCGCTGACCAAAGGACGGTTGCCGGCGATGAAGATCACGCTGCCATATTCCCCAACGGCCCGCGCGAAGGCCAGGCCGAACCCCGTCAGCAGCGCCGGGGCCAGCGCCGGCAGCACCACTCGCGCCAGGGTCTGCGGCCGGCTGGCCCCCAGGGTCGCGGCGGCTTCCTCCGCCTCGGTGCCAAGGTCGCGCAGCACCGGCTCCACGGTCCGCACGGCAAAGGGCAGGCCAACAAACATCATGGCCACGAAGACGCCGAGCGGCGTGTAGGCCACCGTGATGCCCATTGCCTTGAGCGGTGCGCCCAGCCAGCCATTCGGAGCGAAAAGGGCGGTCAACGCCAAGCCGGCAACGGCAGTCGGCAGAGCGAAGGGAAGGTCCACCACGGCGTCCAGCAGGCGCCGCCCCGGGAAGCGCAGCCGTACCAGAACCCAGGCCACCAGCAGCCCCAGCGGCAGGTTCACCAGCGCGGCCAGCAGCGCCGCACCGAAGGAAAGCCGCAGCGCCGCCATGACCCGTGCATCTGAGAGGGAGGCGAGGACCCCCGCCAGGCCGAGCGACCAGGGCCGCAAGGCCAGGGCGGAGAGCGGGATCAGCACCACGAGCGACAGCCATGCGAGCGTCACGCCCAGCGACAAGCCAAAGCCGGGCAGCGGATCGTGCCGCCGGCGGGCGGGGGTTGCGAAGGCGAGGCTCAACGGGCCGGCCTGTAGATGCGGTCGAAGCTGCCCCCATCCGCAAAATGCAGGCGCTGTGCATTGGCCCAGCCACCGAATTCCCCGTCGATCGTGACGAGATTCATGGGCGGGAAGAGATGACCCGCCGCAGCCAGCGCCGCCTCACTGCGCGGGCGGTAGAAATTCCTCGCCGCAATCTCCTGGCCCTCCCGGCTGTAGAGATGGCTCAGATAGGCCTCCGCCACCGCGCGCGTGCCGCGCCGGTCCACATTGCGGTCCACCACGGCAACGGAAGGCTCCGCGAGGATCGACAGCGAGGGCAGCACGATGTCGAACTGGCCCTCCCCGAACTCCTTGCGGGCCAGATGCGCCTCATTCTCCCAGGCCAGGAGCACGTCGCCCTGGCCGCGCTGCACGAAGCTGGTCGTCGATCCGCGCGCGCCCGTATCCAGCACGGCCACGTTGCGCAGCAACCGGCCCAGGAACTCCTCCGCCACCGCATCGCTGCCGCCGGGCTGGCGCTTCGCCCAGGCCCAGGCCGCGAGATAGTTCCAGCGTGCCCCACCCGAGGTTTTCGGATTGGGCGTCACCACGCTGACCCCCTCGCGCGCCAGGTCTCCCCAGTCGCGCAGGCCTTTGGGGTTCCCCTTGCGCGTCAGGAAGACGATCGTACTGGTATAGGGCGCGCTGTTATGGGGCAGGCGCCCCATCCAGTCTTTGTTGATCAGCCCGCGCTCCGCGATCGCGTCCACGTCATAGGCCAGCGCCAGCGTCACCACATCGGCCTGCTGCCCGTCGATCACGGTGCGCGCCTGCGCCCCGGACCCGCCATGGGAGGTGTTCACCCGCACACGCTGGCCACCATTCTCCGAGGCCCAGCGGGCCACGAAGGATGCGTTGAAGGCCCGGTAGAATTCCCGGGTCGGGTCATAGGAGACGTTCAGGAGCGTCGGCAAGGACTGTGCCCGCGCCGGTGTGGCCGCCAGCGCGGCGGCGCCCAGCAGGGCCCTGCGCGAAAGGGTCACAGCCATGTCGTCTCTCCTTTCCAATAGGATGGAACGCCGGACCATGACAGAATAACGTGGGGTGAGGCCGGTGACAGAAACCTTTCGGTGACACGGGCGCCCTCCCGGCCGCTTGCCCACAGACGGGGAGTTCCACCCCGGGGCGTTTTCCCGCAGAACCGCCCCATGCAGACCCTTGCGCCCAATGCCCGGCTGGATCGCCTCGAAGCCCATGCGACGCGTGCCGAGACCCCGAACGGCGCGGGGCGGCTGGTCTGGCACGAATGGGGCACCGGCAAGCCGCTGGTCCTGCTGCATGGCGGCGCCGGTTCCTGGCGCCACTGGACGCGCAATATCGAGGCCCTTGCCGGCCGGCGGCGCGTTCTGGCCCCGGACCTGCCCGGTCTTGGCGAATCCGACCTGCCGCCTCCCGGGACTGACCTCCGGGGCCTCGCCGCCATCATTGCGGCCGGAATTGAGGCGCGGCTCGGCGCGGGCATGCGCTACGACCTGATCGGCTTCTCCTTTGGCGCCACCATCGCCAGTTATGTCGCCATGCGCTTTGGCGCGACCATCGATTCACTGACCCTGCTCGGCGCCAGTTCCCTCGGTCTTCCGCGCGAGCCCGTTCCGCTGGTTTCGGTGCGTGACCGCCAGGGCGAGGATCGCATGGCGGCCCATCGCGAGAACCTGGCCCGCCTCATGATCGCGGATCCCGCCCGGATCGATGCGGAAGCCCTGGCCATCCAGGCCTGGAACAGCGACCATGCCCGCTACCGCAGCCGCAACGTCATCGCTCCCAGCTCCCTTCGCGAGGCGCTGGACCAGCTCCAGCTTTCGCCCGCCGTCATCTATGGAGAGCGCGATGCCGTCGTCGTGCCCTATATGGCCGACCGAATTGCCTTCTTCCGCGCACGCGGCATCGAACCCCTGGTCATCCCGGGCGCGGGGCATTGGGTGATGTTTGAGGCGGCAGACGCAGTGAACGCCGCTCTGACGGGGTAGTCGCCCAGCAGCGAGCCTCCCCGGGGACACCTATCCCTGCTTCACACTCCGCAGCGCCGCTGCCAGCCGCGCCGTGTCATAGGGCTTGCGGAGCAGCACCGCCCCTTCCAGCCCGTCCGCCGGCACCGCGTCGCGTCCGGTTGCGAAGATGATGCCGATGGATGGCCAGATCGCCCGCACCTGCTCCGCGAAGGCACCGGCTGAGAGGTCCGGAAGCTCAAGATCGGTCATGAGCACGTCCACCGCCGCCTGGCGCAGATGCTCCATCGCCGCCTCCGTGTTGCCGGCCTCCACCACCTCGTGACCCATTCCCCGCAGCATCTCGGCGGTGCTGCTGCGGACCATCGGGTCGTGCTCTACCAGCAACAGCCGCAGTGGAGCCGGGCCCGCAGCCGGAGTGGAGCCTTCAGCGGCCCGCTGCGCCCGGTTCGCCAATACTTGCCGAAGCTTCCGTGCCAGCGCTTCCCGCGTATAGGGCTTGGAGAGCAGCTCAACCCCCGGATCCAGCCGCCCACCATGAACGATGGCGTTCTCCGTATAGCCGGAGGTGAAAAGCACGGCGATGCCGGGAACGCGCTCGCGAACCTTGCGTGCCAGCTCGGGGCTCTTCAACGGCCCGGGCATCACCACATCGGTAAAGAGAAGGTCGATCGGCACGCCACTTTCAACCACATGCAGCGCGCTCATTGCGTCGCGCGCCTTCAGCACACGGTAGCCGAGCTCCGTCAGCATCTCGACCGCGGTGGCGCGCACCGCGTCGTCATCCTCGGCCACCAGGACCGTCTCGGTTCCGCCGGCCACAGGCCCGGTTTCCACCGGGGTCACCACATCCTCCGCGCTGTTGGCACGCGGCAGATACATCTTCACCGTCGTGCCTTGCCCGACCTCCGAATAGATCTTCACATGGCCGCCCGACTGCTTGACGAAGCCATAGACCATGGAGAGGCCGAGCCCCGATCCCTTTCCCTCCGCCTTGGTCGAGAAGAAGGGCTCAAAGACCATGGCCTGCACCTCGGGCGCCATGCCATGGCCCGTATCCGTCACGGCGATCATGACATACTGGCCGGGCTGCACATCCGGGTTCGCCCGCGCATAGGCGTCATCGATATAGGCATTGCCCACTTCGATCGTGAGCTTGCCGCCTCCTTGCATCGCGTCCCGCGCGTTGATCGCCAGGTTCAGCAGCGCATTCTCCACCTGCGTCGGATCGACGAAGGTGTTCCACAGCCCGCCCGAGACGATCATCTCGATCTCAATCTCGATCGCCTCGCCGATCGTGCGGCGCAGCATCTCCTCCATGCCCGTGACGAAACGGGCAATGTTGACGACCTTCGGCTCCAGCGGCTGGCGCCGGCCGAAGGCAAGAAGCTGTGACGCCAGCTTCGCGCCCCGCACCACGCCCGCCATGGCGCTGGAGACGCGCCGCTCCGCCCGCTCATTCCCGGCGACATCGCGTTGCAGGAGCTGGAGGTTACCGGCCACGACCTGCAGCAGGTTGTTGAAGTCATGCGCGATGCCGCCGGTCAGCTTGCCGATGGACTCCATCTTCTGCGCCTGCTGCAGCGCGGCTTCAGCCTGCTGGCGTTCGGCGATTGCGGCGGCAACCCGCGTCTCCAGCGTCTCGTTGAGCTGCCGTAGCTGCTCCTCGGCGTGGGCGCGATGGTGGATTTCGCGCTGTGCGGCCTGGAAGAGCCGCGCATTGTCGATCGCGATGGCAGCCTGGGCAGCGACGCCGATCAGCAGTGTCTCATGCTCGGGCTTGAAGCGCCCGGGCTCCGGATGGCCGAAGAACAGGCCGCCCAACACCTCGCCGGAGCGCGAGGTAACGGGCAAGGCGAGGTAGCTGCGCACGGGCAGGTGGCCCTTGGGCATGCCGTAATAGGGATCATTGCGGCCGTAGCGCGGGTCGGTGGTGATATCGTCGGAACGGATCGCGCCCTCGCCCATAAAGGTGGGCTTGAACACCGCGGTCGCCCGCGGCATCGGGAAGTGCTCGAAGGCGCTGCGCGGCACGCCGGACAGGGCATAGAGCATGTAGCTGCCGCCCTGGTTGTCCAGCACGTTGTAGAAAAAGCCACCAAAGGCCGCGCCGGACAGCTCCACCCCTGCATCGGTTATGCGCTGCACCAGCCGGTCCAGATCCAGCTCGGCGGCCAGGTCAGCACCGATGCGGTTCAGCACGGCCAGCGCCCGTGTCTCGCGCCGCAGCGCCTCCTCCGCCCGCCGCTGCTCCGTCACGTCCTGGCCCTGGACGAGAATACCTTGGACCGCGCCCTCGACGACGATGGGCTGGTAGACGAAGTCGAGCCAGTGCTCTTCCGGCACTGCCCCGGGCTCCGGCGCCAGCAGCACGGGTATCTGGCGCCCCACAAAGGGCTGCCCCGTCTGCCACACGCGGTCGAGCAGGGACAGGAAGCCCTGTTCCGGGATCTCTGGCAGCGCCTCGGCCACTGGCAGCCCAACCAGGTCCTGCCGCCCCACCACCTTTTCATAGGCCTTGTTGGCCATGGTGAAGACATGGCGCGGCCCCTCCAGCAAGGCCATGAAGCCCGGGGCCTGATCGAAGAGCAGCTGCATGCGCCGCCGCTCCGCCTCGAGCGCCGTGTTCATCTCCTGCACGGCTTCGGCGCGGCGGAACACGTCCGTCTCGATCTGGGCGACAAGGTCCGAGGGCTGGATCTGCCTCGTCAGGCCACGCAGCCGGTGCAGCTCTGTCACGTCCACTGTGTGCTGCAGGATGAAGGCGACAGCGCCATCCGGGTCTAACAGCGGCGTGTGCGTCGCGCTCCAGCTCCGCTCCTCGAAGCCGCCATTGGGCAGGGGAATGTCGTATTGGATCAGCGGCAGGTGATCCCGCTCGCCCGTCCTCAGCACCCGTTCCAGCGCGCCACGCAGCTGCCGGTGACTCTCGGAATCCGGGTCACTCGGGAAGGCATCGAAAATGTTGCGCCCGACCAGCTCGTCCCGCCTGCGCATCGTCACCTGTAGATAGGCGTCGTTCATCGTGACGATGGTGAACCGTGGGTCCAGCAGGACGTAAGGATTCGGCGAAGCGCCGAAGAGTGCCGCGAAGTCGATCGGGATCAATCTCTCGCTCCGGCTATGGCCGGCGTTCTCCGGCAGGGAGGTGTCCACTGGGCAGGTTGCCGCGGGGTATAGGCAAGCACCGCACCGGTGTCACCTCACTGGCTTGTCAGCTTGGCCAATGGGGTTGGTCCGGAAAGGTCACCCCCGGGCCGGCCCCTTCACGAGGCGCGCCCGGCGCAGCGCCCAAAGCCGCGGCCCCACCAGTGCCAGCGCCGCGATCACCAGAATGCACAGGGAGATCGGCCGGGTGACGAAGGTGGACCAGTCGCCTTGGCTGATGGTCAGTGCTTGCCGTAGCGCCTGCTCCGCCATCGGTCCCAGGATCATGCCAATCACCACCGGCGCCGTGGGGAAGTCGAAGCGCCGCATGAACATCGCGACAATGCCAATTCCATAGAGCAGAACCAGATCCGTAACGGAGTTGCTAATCCCGTAGGTTCCGATCGTCGCGAAGACGAGGATGCCGGCATAGAGCTGCGGCGTCGGGATCTTCAGGATGCGCGCCCAGAGCCCGACCAGCGGCAGGTTCAGCACCACCAGCATGACATTGGCGATATAGAGGCTGGCGATCAGCGTCCAGACCAGTGCCGCCTGCTGCGTGAAGAGCATCGGCCCCGGCTGAATGCCGTAGGACTGAAAGGCAGACAACATGATGGCCGCCGTCGCCGAGGTTGGCAGGCCCAGCGTCAGCATGGGCACCAGGATGCCAGCGGCAGCCGCGTTATTCGCTGCCTCCGGCCCCGCTACGCCCTCGATAGCGCCGGTCGTGCCGAACTCCTCTCGGTATTCCGGCTTCACCAGCTTCCGCTCGGCATAATAGCTCAGCATGGTCGGCATCTCCGTACCGCCCGCGGGCAGCACGCCAAAGGGAAAGCCGAGAAGGGAGCCGCGGATCCAGGGGCCGATGGACCGCTTCCAGTCGCTCGCACTCATCCACAGCTTGCCCACGGGCCGCACGACCTGCCCGCCCTCCACATGCCGCCAGGCCAGATACAACGTCTCGCCCACAGCGAAGAGCGCGACGGCGACGAGCACGACATTCACGCCATCCAGCAGTTCCGGCACGCCGAAGGTCAGGCGGGGCTGGCCGGTCTGCAGGTCGATGCCCACCAGCCCGAGCATCAGCCCGAAGGCGAGCGAGGTAAGCCCGCGAAGCGCGGAGCCGCCCAGCACCGCCGAGACGGTGACGAAGCAGAGCAGCATGAGCGAGAAATACTCCGCCGGCCCCAGCTTCAGCGCCAGCTCCACCACCAGCGGCCCGACAAAGGAGATGCCGAGCGTGCCGACAGTGCCCGCGACGAAGGAACCGACCGCGGCGGTAACCAGCGCCGGCCCGGCACGCCCGTTGCGCGCCATCTTCGCGCCTTCCAGCGCTGTGATGATCGAGCCGGATTCGCCGGGCGTGTTCAAAAGGATGGAGGTGGTCGATCCGCCATACATCGCGCCGTAGAACACGCCGCAGAACAGGATGAAGGCGCCGGTTGCCTCCACCTTGAAGGTCACGGGCAACAGCAGCGCGATGGTCAGCGCCGGCCCGATCCCCGGTAGCACGCCGATCGCGGTGCCGAGGAAGCAGCCGAGCAGCGCCCAGCCCAGGTTGATCGGCGTCAGCGCCGCGCCGAAGCCCATGGCCAGGCCGTGGATCGAGTCCATCAGAGAATGCCCTCCAGCACGCCCGCGCCGATATTCACGCCCAGCAGATGCGAGAAGCCCAGATAGGCGCCGAGCGTCACCACGATCCCGATGAGCAGGTCGCGCAACGGCTTGCGCGATCCGAAGGCGGCGCAAACCAGCACGTACTGGATCGTGGCCGCGATGACGAAGCCTAGCCACTGGATCAGCGCGATCTGCACGAGCAGGCCGGCGCCCAGAAGCCCCAGCGCACGCCAGTTGGCCGGCGGCGCCGCCATTTCCTCCTCCAACCGCCAACTCCATCCGCCGCGCGCGGCGGTGATGGAAAGGCCGATCCCCAGTGCCACGAGAATCACGCCGACAAGGTAGGGAACCGCCTTCGCGCCCACCTGCGCGTAGATCGGAGACTCTGGGATAGCCCAGGCGGCATAGAGGGTGAGCAGGCCGAGCAGCAGGACAAAGAGGCCGACGCCCAGATCGGCGCGCGGTGTCCCGGCCTGCGGGGATGATTGGCTCATGGAGGTCCCGTTCCCTGGTCCCACGAGACGGGTCCAGGGATCCCAATGGCATGGAGGTCAGCGAAGCGGAAGCGGGCGAGGCGTGAAGCCTTTTTCACGCCCTGCTTCATGCTCCTGGGGTGATCAGGCCAGGCCGATATCCTTCAGCACCGCCACGGTCGCGTCATGGTCGCGTTTCAGGAACGCCTCGAACTCGGCGCCCTCCATGAAGGCGTCCTCCCACTCGCGGGTCTCCAGAAGCTGCTTCCAGGCGGGCAGCTCATGCAGCTCACGCGCGAATGCGATGTGCTTCGCCCGCATATCGGCGCTGATCCCTGGCGGCGCGAACAGGCCGCGCCAGTTGCCCAGCACGATGTCGATCCCGCTTTCCTTCAGCGTCGGGACATTGGGATCGACACGCTTCTCGCCACTGGTCGCCAGCATGCGCATCCGCCCGGCCTTGATCTGCTCGGCAAACTCCGAATAGCCGGAGATCCCCGCCTTCACCTGACCGCCCAGGATCGCCGCCTGGGCCGGTCCACCGCCGGCGAAGGCGACATAGGAGGCCTCCCGCGCGTTCCGTCCGACGGATTTGATCATCAGCCCCAGCAGGATGTGGTCCATGCCGCCGGCCGAGCCGCCGCCGACGGCCACCGCGCCCGGATTGGCCTTCAGCGCGTCCATCAGTCCCTTGATGTCGCGGATGTCGGAATTCGCCGGCACGACGATCGCGGAGGTTTCGTCGGTCAGCCTGGCGATCGGCGTCACGTCCTTGATGCCGACCGGGCTCTTGTTCGTGATGGTCGACCCGACCATCACGGCCCCCGCCACCATCAGCGCGTCCGGCCGGCCGCGGCGCTGCGAGACGAAGCGCGGCAGCCCCACCGCGCCGCCGGCGCCGCCCACATTCTCGAACTGCATGGAGCCGACCAGCCCGGCCTGCCGCGCCACCTGTTCAATAGCGCGCCCCAGCCCGTCCCAGCCGCCGCCGGGGGCAGCAGGGATGAACATGTTGAGGCTGGCATAGCGCTGGGTGCCCTGAGCCTGAGCCCCTGCCGGCAAGAGTGGCAGAGTCGCGGCGCCGGCCAGCAGGTGGCGGCGGCCAATCACGAAACCTGTCATATCGGTCCTCCCATGGACTTGCGGGCTATCCTAGAGTGGGACCGTCCCAGGAAGAATCCGGCCGGGGCTGCAAAATCCTCTGCGCCGATGAAAGCTCTGCCATGATCGCGCGCGCTTGATCGTTCTTCGATCCGCTTCACGCAACACCGAGCCACAACTGTGTCTTTTGCGCCATTGCGCCGTGGCTTTCATGCGACGATCC
Source organism: Roseomonas chloroacetimidivorans (assembly GCF_049629625.1). Taxonomy (NCBI): domain Bacteria; kingdom Pseudomonadati; phylum Pseudomonadota; class Alphaproteobacteria; order Acetobacterales; family Roseomonadaceae; genus Roseomonas; species Roseomonas chloroacetimidivorans. The sequence goes on from NZ_JBNBZS010000009.1 coordinate 131,259, forward strand.
TGCGCCGCACCATGCCGGGCGGTTCGGCGCGGGATTTGGATCGGGACTTCCGGATGCGCGGGATCTTTGCGGGGTTAGGAGCCGCAATCGGGCTGCTCTCCCTGCTTTTCGCCCCCTCCCCCGTCCAGGCCCAGCGCCGCCCGTCCCAGCCTGCGGCAGGTGCCGAGCGGGAAGCCGTCATCGTCAACGAGACCGGCCTCGGCGTGCGCGAGCTCTACCTGGCTCCAGCGAGTGAAGCGGATCCCGGCCCCGATCGCCTCGGTACCGACACGCTGCCCTCCGGCGGCATGTTCCGGGTCCGCCTTGGCCGGAACCAGCCCTGCGCCTGGTCGGTCCGCGCCATTCTTGCCGACGAGACGGTGGAGGAGCGCCGCAATGTCGATCTGTGCCGCGCTAGCCGTGTCACCCTGGGCGATCCCGGCGCCCCGGCGCGGGAAGCGCTGATCAACAACGACACCGACCTGGATGTGCGTGAGATCTACGCTGCCCCGCCTGGCGCCCCCACGCGCGGCCCGGACCGGCTCGGGGCCGAGGTGGTGCCCGCCGGCCGCACCCACCGCCTGCGCCTCGGTCGGCGCCGGGACTGCGTCTTCGATATCACCGCCGTGATGGCCGATAATTCCGAGGTGTCGCGCCCGCGCGTCGATGTCTGCCGGAACCCGCGCGTCACCCTGGCCGATTCCAGTCTCACATGGCGGGAGGTAACGATCACCAATCGCTCCGGCCGTGTCCTGGCCGGCCTCCACGCCATCGCAGGCGGCCGCGGCGGGCCCCTTGATTCCGACGAGGGCTGGGGGGTGGACCGCATGGGTGAGGAAACCGCGCCGGATGGCAGCAGCTTCCGCCTGCGCCTCCGCCTGCCGGGCTGCGAGGCCGATCTCCGAGCCACCTATGAGGACGGCGCCTCCGAGGCGAAGCGCAACATCAATATCTGCCAGACCCGCAACGTCACCTTCGATGGCAGCGGCATTCCCCGTCCGCCCGAGCGCCCGGTGACCATCGTGAACCGCCACGGCGCCACGATCGAGGAAATCTACATCTCCTCCTCCTCCGAGGGCGATTGGGGTGCCGAGCGCCTGCCGGACGGCCTGGCCCAGAACACCCGCCAGACCCTCTCGGTGCCGGTGGACTGCACTGCGGATATCCGTGTGGTTTTCCCGACCAATGGCGCCGAGGAAAGGCGGGAGGTTGATATCTGCCGGAACCCGCTGATCGTGATCCGCCCGGGCTGGACCATCGCCGCCAACCTGGACGGCAGCGAAGCGGAAGAGGACCCAGGCCCCCGCCCCGGCAGCGTGCGGCTGCGCAATACGGGCCCAGCGCCCATCGTCGAACTCTATATCGACACTCCCGGGGCTTCCCGCGGCGATGACCGCCTGGGCGCCAACGTGCTTGGGCGGAACGAGACGCTGGACCTGGCCCCGCCCGAGCCCGGCGCCTGCGCCGCCCGCCTCACCGCTATCTTCCGCGACGGGCGGGAGGTGACGCGCGAACCGTTAGACCTCTGCGCCGGGATCGAGGTGCCCCTGCCATGACCGCCCGCCTCCGCATCCTCATCCTTGCCGGCTTCGCCCTCCTCGCCGCGCCTGCCGCCCGCGCCCAGGCACCACAGGCGCCTGAGGCACCCGTGCCGCAGCCTTTGCGGGGTGCCTGGTTCCAGGGCGAGTGCACGGCCCCGGCCGCCATGCTGGCCCTCTCCGCCCGCGGCGCCGCCCGCCTGCCAGCAGGCGAGACGGGCCGCCTGTTCCGCTTCACGGCCGCGCAGAGTCTCAATGGCTGGACTGTCGCCACCGCTCGTGGCGCGGAGGCCCCGCGCCTGATGCTCCGCCCCGCCGGCGAAACGCTGGAAACCGCCGAGCCCGCCAACAAGACGCGCGACGACCGCCTGCCGGGAGATGCGCCCGTGACCCGCTGGCACCGCTGCCCCGCCGTGCCCCTGGCCTTCGCCGCCCAGGGCGAGGGCATCACCTTCCTTGGCGCGCTGGAGGTGCTGGAGGCCGCCTGCGGCCCGGCCACTGGCAGCGTGACCGACTGCGCCGCCGCCCTCATCCGCGTCGGCGATGTCTCCGGCGACAACCTCCTTGGCACAGCGGAGCTGGCGCGGCTCTTCCGCGGTGCTGCCTGGCTCCTCTCCCTTCATTCCGAGGTTTCGCCCGAACTCTCCGGCCTCACCGGCACGGCCGGCGCCCTGGGCGGCGTCGCGGCCGCGCGGCTGATGATGGAGAGCCTGGACTATGACGGCGATGGCCGCCTTTCCACCCGTGAACTGACCCAGGACCGCACCGTCTTCGCTCCAGGCGGCGAGGCACGCGGCCGTCCCCTGGCGCTGGAGCGCCTGTCCGAAGGTGCGGCCCTACTGCGCGGGATCATCGAGGGGCTGCTCGGGAGCGAGTGAGCGCGACGAAGGGTTACCCGGCCTCTCCGGCCGTGGACGCCGGGCGCCCCGCAAACCAGATGGGGCGCTGATGCCGTTCCCCCGCCGCGCCCTGCTTACCCTGCCGCTTGCCGCCTGCACGCCCCAGATCATCCCAGCTGGCCCCCGCCTCGCCGATGCCTCCCTGGCCGCGGATGCCTTCGTCATGGAGGACGGGGCCCGCCTTCCCTTCCGCCGCTGGCTACCGGAAGGAACGCCCCGGGCGATCCTGCTCTGCCTTCACGGCTTCAATGACAGCCGAAATTTCATGGTGGAACCGGCCGAGGCGCTGCAGCAGGCCGGGCTGGCCATCTACAGCTATGACCAGCGCGGCTTTGGTGGCGCCCCGCATCGCGGCGTCTGGCCCGGCACGGCCACGCTTGTCTCGGATGCCGCGGCGGTCGCCCACCTGCTGAAAGCCCAATACCCCGACATGCCGCTTTTCATGCTCGGCGAGAGCATGGGCGGCGCCGTCCTCCTTCTCACCGGCACCTCCGCGAATCCACCGCCGGCGGCGGGCTATATCCTGCTTGCGCCTGCCGTTTGGGGGCGCATCACCATGCCCGGGATCGTGGTCGGGTTGATGGCGGTGCTGGCCCATACGGTGCCGCGCGTGGCGGTTTCCTCCGGCGTGCCGGGCATCAGCCCTACCGACAACATCGCCGCGCTGCGCCGCATGGCGCGTGACCCGCTGACCATCCGCGACACCCGCGTGGACACCACCATCGGCCTGGTGGATCTGATGGACGACGCCTTGGCCGCCGGTCCCAGGCTGGGGCCGCAGGTGCCACCCACCCTGCTTGTCTATGGCGCGCGCGACCAGCTCGTTCCACCCATCGCCACCCGCGCCCTGCTGGAATCGCTGCCGCCCAATACCCCGGCCCGCATCGCCTATTACGACGGCATCCACCACATGCCCCTGCGCGACCTTCAGGCCCCGACCGTGATCCGCGACATGCTCGCCTGGATGGACCACCCGAAGGACCCGCTGCCTTCGGGCGCGGACCGGGCGGGCGAAGCATGGGTAAAGGCACCGCTGCCGAGGTGGTGAAAGGGAAAAGGCTGGGAAAAACGGAATCCTTCCCCCCAGCGCCTCTTCACCTTTTCACTGGCGGGGATGAGCGGCGTAGTGCCGCACGAAACCGGCGCCGATCGCGACCAGGCGCTCCACCAGGGCCTTCCCCGTTTCCGCGTTGGAAAGCCGTGGGTCCCCCGTTCCCACCCCGTCCGGAGAGGGCAGGTCGTACTCCGTCGGCACATTCACCTCATGCCCCTCGAAGGACACCGCGCCCCAGCCCATGAAGAGCAGTCCCAGGCAGGTCGGCATCTCCTCGCGCGGCGATGGCACCAGGTCCGGCCGCATCCGCTCCGGCGTCAGATGCATGGCGATGCTTGCCAGTGGGTCGGCGCCATGGCCGGCGGCCTTCCGGGCCCGCTCCGCCCCCATCACCTCGGGCAGCAGCGCCCCCGCGACCTTCCACAAGTAGAAGCAGGGAAAGATCCCCTTCCCCGCCAGCATGAAGCGCTGCGTCACGTCGTGGATCACGGGCGCATTGCCGCCATGGCCGTTCAGCACGACGATCCGGTCCAGCCCATGGCGCAGCAGCGCCTCAATCATCTCCGTCAGAACCAAGCTGAACGCTTGGTGCGACAGTGCGATCCCGCCGGGCATGGCACCGAAGAAGTCCGCCTTACCGAAAGGCAGGACCGGGGCCACCACCGTCTCGGTCCCTGCCTCCGTCGCCGCCCGCGCGATGCGCTCGGCCACCAGCTCTGCCAGCAGGTAGTCCCCCATGGGCGCATGCGGCCCCTGGTCCTCATGGCTGCCCAGCGGCATCAGGATCACCGGCTTGCGCGCATAGAGCCCCCGCGCCTCCCCGCCCGTGATCTCGCCCATCCTGACCTTCATGACCGTCCTCTCCGCCGGGGATGCAGGGTGCCCCATCCGCCCTCTGACGCTCTGACGGCGAAGCCTCCGGGAGGCAACCGCCCTCGCGTGCGAACGTTTAGAGAACGCTAATCGAGGGGAATGCCCGCATGACCAAGCACACCACCGACCATAACCCGAAGGCCGATCCTGAGCCCGGCTCCAACACCGTCAAGGATCCGAAGGACTGGACCACGGGCGATGAGCCCCTGACCGGTGCCCAGGCCTCCTATCTCAAGACCCTCTCCGAGGAAGCTGGCGAGGAGTTCGACGAGAACCTGACCAAGGCCGAGGCCTCCAAGCGGATCGACGAGTTGCAGGAAAAGACGGGCCGGGGCCGCTAAAGCCCGGCGCCCTCCGGCCGGGCGCGGCGCCGCACCCGGCCGTCGCGCGGCCGGTGCTGCCCCCCGGGCCCCGGCTCGCGGGGCGTGCGCGCGGGACGCCGCGGCACGCCTGATTGATCCTTTCCGCATCGCAGGGCACCGCCTGGCCTGCGTGGCGTCGCCGCGCGCACCGTGGCAGTTTCGCGCCCCATGTCCCTGCTCCGCGAACGACGCTTTCTCATCCTTCTTGCCCTTGGCTTCTCCTCCGGCGTGCCGCTGCCGCTGGTGGCGGGCCAGGTGCTGCGGCAGTGGTTCACGGAAAGCGGACTGTCACTGACCGATATCGGCCTCACCGCCCTGATCGGTCTGGCCTATTCGCTGAAATTCCTCTGGTCGCCGGCGCTGGATTCGGTGGCGGCGCCCTTCCTGTCGCGGCTCGGTCGCCGGCGGGGCTGGCTGCTGCTGATCCAGCCCCTTCTCATCCTCGCCATCCTCGCCACCGGCTTCAGTGACCCAACCACAGGCCCTGTCGGCACAGCCATGCTGGCAGCGCTGGTCGCCTTCCTCTCCGCCAGCCAGGACATCGTGGTGGACGCCCACCGCATCGAAATCCTGGAGGAGAAAGAGCAGGGCTACGGCCTAGCCTGCTATGTCTGGGGTTACCGCCTGGCGCTGCTGGCCAGCGGCGGCGGCACGCTCTGGCTTGTGGGCGCGCTGGGCTGGGGCGGCGCCTATGCCTATGCCGCCGCGCTGATGCTGGTGGGCGTCCTCGCCACCCTCGCCTCGCGCGAGGCGCCATTGGCCGCCACCAAGTCCCTGCCATGGGCCGAGCGCCTGCGCGTCTCCGTCGTGCAGCCTTTCGCTGACTTCACGGGCCGCCCGCTCTGGCTGGCGATCCTGCTCTTCGTCGCCCTTTTCAAGCTGGGCGAGGCTCTGGCGGGCGTCATGACCACGCCCTTCTACCGCTCCCTCGGCTTCTCGCGGGAGGATGTGGCGGCGGTCGGCACGGTCTTCGGCCTCTTCGCCACGCTGGGCGGCGCGCTGGCCGGCGGCTGGGTGGTGGCGCGGCTCGGCACGGCGCGGGCGCTGGTCGTCACGGGCCTCGGCCAAATGCTGTCGAACCTGATGTATGTCGCCCTCGCCCATGCGGGCCATGACATGCCCATGCTCTGGCTTCAGGTCGGCATCGAGAACTTCACCGACGGATTGGCCGACGCGGCGTTCGTCACCTACCTCTCCGGCCTCACCAGCCGCGCCTTCACCGCCACGCAATATGCGCTGCTTTCCTCTCTCGCCGCCGTGCCGCTGCGGACGCTTGGTGCCTCCAGCGGCTGGCTTGCGGAGTCCCTGGGCTGGTCCGGCTTCTTCCTGCTGACCACGGCGGCCGCCTTGCCGGCCATGGCGATCATGCTCTTCCTGCTGTGGCGTCTGCCGCCGGCCGAGCCCGCGCGGGCCGTTGAACCCGTCCTTTAACGCGGCGCCACCCCGCGCAAATTCCACGGAGACATGATGCCGACCTGGCTTCTCACGCCGCTTCTGCTCGTTGCGTCGAATGTCGTGATGACGCTGGCCTGGTACGGGCATCTCAAGCGGCCGGGATGGACGATGTGGACCGCGATCCTCCTGTCCTGGGGCATCGCCTTTGTCGAATACTGCCTCGCCGTTCCCGCCAACCGCCTGGGCTACGGCACCTATTCCGGGCAGCAGCTCAAGGTGATGCAGGAGGTGATCACCCTGACCGTCTTCGCCGTCTTCTCGGTTGCGGTGTTGGGGGAGCCGCTGCGCTGGAACTACCTCGCGGCCATGGTCTGCCTGCTCGCAGCCGCGGGCTTCATGTTCCTGAAGATGGAGTAGAAAGGGCGACGGCTCAGTACCGCACCACCAGCATCGCCCCCCGCGATCATCATCAGCCCGCCCGAGGCACGCAGGAGGCGGGGCGGAGTGCAGTCCGAATTCCATCAGCCCGAAACAGTCCAGCGCCAGACTGGTGTTCACGGAGGCCGTCCGCATCACCGCCGTGAAGGAGCCAGCCAGGATCGCGAGCAGATAGGCCGCGAAACCCGGTATTATGGCGCTGAAACCAGCGGGCGGGGGGAGGCCAGCGCAGACGCCTGAACGCCCCGCTCAATCCTACACGAGCCACATCGTCGGAGAAGGATTCCCGCCGGTCCCAGGGCCGGCGCTGACCAATAGTGGCCATCGGAGGCTTGGCGCTCTCATGGGCCGCCCTGCCAGAAGGTTAAGGGGGCCATCAAGGCTGCGGCCATTTCGGTACCCGCCGCCGAGGAGGGCGGCCCCTTCCGGGGAACCTCCCCAGAGCTCGGCGCGGGGGACGGAAGCGCTGCCCGAGATGGAGCGGGGCCTGGTGGCCCCGTGGACAGGAGGGCTCTGGGGAGCTTGAGCCCTCCCGTTGAAATCAGGCCACGAGCTTCGCAGCCACCTGCGCGACGTGACGACCAAGGTAGCGGGCGCCGTCCAACTCATTGGCGGAAGGCTGACGGGAGCCATCGCCGGCGGCGATGGTGGTGGCGCCGTAAGGCGCGCCGCCCGTCACCTCGTCCAGCCTCATCTGCCCCTGGAAGGCATAGGGCAGGCCGACGATCGTCATGCCGTGGTGCAGGAGGTTGGTGATGATGTTGAGAAGCGTCGTCTCCTGGCCACCATGCTGGGTGGCCGTGGAGGTAAAGGCGGCGCCGATCTTACCGATTAGCTTGCCCTGGAACCACAGGCCGCCGGTCTGGTCCCAGAAGTTCGCCATCTGGGACGTCATGCGGCCATAACGCGTACCGGTGCCGACGATGATGGCGTCGTATTCGGCCAGTTCGTCCACCTTCGCGATCGGGGCAGCCTGGTCGGTCTTGTAGTGGCTCGCCTTCGCGACTTCCTCGGGCACCAGCTCGGGTACGCGCCGGATATCGGCTTGAGCGCCTGCCTCGCGCGCACCTTCCGCGACGGCCTGCGCCATCGTCTCGATATGACCGTAGGAGGAGTAGTAGAGAACGAGGACCTTCGCCATTTTGCTGGCCTTTGCGTCTGGGGTGGAGTTGGATTGGGTTGCCGCCAGCCGCGGCGTCGCGGCTGACGTGCTGGCTGGACGCCCGAACAGGTGACGCAGGACGTCGCTGATCATGCGGCCGCAGCCGCATCCACCAGAACGACTTCGGCATCCGCCAAAGCTGTCACGCGAAGCACCGCCTCGTCCCGGATGGCTGCACCGTCGCGCTCTCCGACAACCTGGCCGTTCACCTCGACCGATCCGCGCGCAGGCACGAGGTAGAGGTACCGCCCTGCGGCCGGGATGTATTCCGCAGTCTCGCCCGCACGAAGTGTGGCCGCAACGAGCCGGGCGTCCGCGCGGATCGGAAGCGCGTCAGCATCGGCAGTATCGCCACTGGCCAGCGTCACGAACTGCCCGGCCCGTTCACCTTTCGGAAACGGCCGTGCGCCCCAGGATGGCGTACCGGCACGGCTCTCCGGGAGGATCCAGATCTGAAAGATCCGGGTCTGCACGGGCTCCAGATTGTACTCGGCATGGATGATCCCGCTGCCCGCGCTCATCACTTGAACGTCGCCTGCCTCGGTGCGGCCGCGGTTTCCGAGGTTGTCCTGGTGGGTGATGGCACCCTCGCGGACATAGGTGATGATCTCCATGTCCCGGTGCGGATGGGCGTCGAAGCCGGTGCCAGGAGCGATCGTGTCGTCGTTCCAGACCCGCAGCCTGCCCCACTGCACGCGATTCGGGTCTTGGTAGCCCGCGAAGGAGAAATGGTGTTTCGCATTCAGCCAGCCGTGGTTCGCACCACCCAGCCCGGCGAAGCGGCGCAGGTCGATCATCGGATTGCTCCATACGATGCAGGGCAGCAGTGGTCCCTGACAGGTTGGAGGGAATTATGGAGATGGACATCCGTGGCAGAAATAGAAACAATAGAAACCCATAGTTTCCAATTCTACGATGATCCGCCTGCCTGATCTTGAAGCCTGGGCCATCTTCGCGAAGGTGGTCGAGACCGGCTCCTTCTCAACCGCCGCAACCGAGTTGGGCCTGTCGAAGGCAACAGTGTCGAAGGCGATTGCCCGGCTGGAGGAGCGGATCGGGGCGAAGCTGCTGCACCGGACCTCGCGCAGGCTCACGCTGACGGAAACAGGCCGGGCATCCTCCGAGAGTGCTGCACGCCTGCTGGAGGAGGCGATGGAGGTCGAGGCGCGGGCCATTTCCCAATCGGCAGAGCCCGAGGGAACGGTGCGCATTGCCGCCCCGATGTCGTTCGGCATCGCGCACCTGTCGCCCCTTCTGCCACAGCTGCTGGACCGCCATCCACGGATTAGCATCGACCTGCATCTCAGCGACGCGCTGGTCGACCTTGTCGGCGACGGGTTCGACCTGGCGCTGCGGATCGCGGCGCTACCGGATTCGACCTTGCGGACGAGGCGGATCTGCGATGTTCGCCGGCTTCTGGTCGGGGCGCCAGCCTATTTCGAGCGACATGGGCGTCCGGCGCATCCGCTTGATCTTAAGAGTCATGCTTGCCTTGGCTACGCCTATCTACCGACACGCGATCGTTGGCGTTTCACCAGCAGGGCGGGCGAGGTCGTGGACGTCACGCCGCAGGGCCCGCTTCGGATCAACAATGCCGATGCCATGATGCCCGCATTGCTGGCGGGCAAGGGAATTGCTGTTCAGCCCGAGTTCCTGGTCTGGCGCGCTCTATCTGAAGGACGGCTGGAGGCTGCGATGCCGGACTGGTCCATGCCGGAACTCGCGCTCAACCTCGTGACACCTCCTGGAACACTGCGGCCCCTCCGTGTCGTGGCCGTCATGGAGTTCCTGGCGGAGTGCCTCGAGGCGCCGCCCTGGGAAGGTTGGCCAAACCGGCATTGATCTGCCAAGCGTTGCGAGAGGCGCTCCCATTTCGTCCAGGCTCCACGCTTCACAACGGTGCAGAGGGTTGGGCGATACCCGCCATGCCGACCTCGCCACCCGGAAGCAGACAGGCGGCACTCGGCCAAACTCGGTCGCGGTGGTCTCAGCGCCACAAGACGGTGAAACCTCCGAAAAGGGCGACCCGGCGACGTTGGCGGCCCATCCACGCCCGGCAGCCCCGACCGGCGGATTCGCCACGCCCGCCCCTCCCGGATAGAATCCGGCCTTCCACCCCAGGGAACGATAGTCATGATCGAGGACCGCAAGCCCGGTACGGGCGATGAGGCGGTGGCTGGCAAGGAGGTCACGGTGCACTACACTGGCTGGCTCTTCGACCCCGCCAAGCCCGAGAACAAGGGCCGCAAATTCGACAGCTCCCGCGATCGCGGCGACCCCTTCTCCTTCCCCCTCGGCGCCGGCCATGTGATCCGGGGCTGGGATGAGGGCGTGCAGGGCATGAAGGTTGGCGGCCAGCGCACCCTGACCATTCCGCCGGAGAAGGGCTATGGCGCCCGCGGTGCTGGCGGCGTCATCCCCCCCAACGCCACCCTGGTCTTCGACGTGGAGTTGCTCGGCGTCGGCTGAGCCAAGGCCCGGAGTAGCGGATCTACTCCGCTCCCGGGCTCAGGCCGGAAGCGGACGGGCGGGACTCGTCCTCGCCCGTTCCGCCCGCACCAGCCCCCCGGCGAGGACCAGCAGGCCCAGCGCCAGCGGCACGGCCGAGATGAAGCCCAGCCGCGAGAAGCCGAACGCCCCGGCCAACCCGCCCAGGGCGAAGGCCAGGAGCAGTGTGGCCAGCAGCCGCAGCCGGGCCCGGTCCGCCCGCACCACCGGGGCGGCCGGGCCGGCGGAAGGTCTGTTCCAGTAGAGCAACTTGCCGATTTCGATCCCCAGGTCCGTCACCACCCCGGTGACATGGGTCGTGCGGATCCGCGCGCCCGAAGCCTTGGTGATGGTCGCGTTCTGGAGTCCCATCAGGAAGCAGAGCAGCGGCACGCCCAACGCCAGGGCCGCCCCCTTCGGCACCAGCCCACCCAGCAGGCCGAACAGAAGGAGCAGCACCGCCTCCAGCATCAAGGGTAGGGCGTGGGTTCCGTGGCCGGGATGCCGTCGGCTCCAATTGACCAATATGGCCGCAACGGCGGCCCCAGCCACGAAGGAGCAGAGGGCCAACAGCCCCGCCCCCACCAGCGCGGTGGCACCCAAGGCCAGGTCATCCGCCATGGCGGCGACAATGCCGGACATGTGGGAGGTGTAACGGCCGACGAGCAGAAAGCCGCCTGCGTTGATTGCCCCCGCGATGAAGGTCAGCGCCAGGCCGAGGCCGGCTTCCGTGAGTGCGAGCCGGCCAAAATGCCGCATATCCGCCACACCAGTTCCAACGCCGGCAGCATAGTTCGCCCGGTAGGACGGCCCTAGGGCAAAGACCGGCCGACCTTTTTCTCACCGGCTTGGCCTGATGCCACCCGGGCACAGCCGCAACTCGGATGCCACATCCCGTATTGCGAATTAGTCTCATTCGTGAGAAACGGGTCCGAGTTATTGCGAGGGATTCGCATGGGCCGCGCCCACCCGTTACGCCGCATCCTCCTGGCCACCGCCGCGCTGGCGCCCTTGGCCCTGCCCGCCCAAGCCCAGCAACCGGAGCAAGGAGCCGATGCAGCCGTGTCGGTTCCCGAGGTGGATGTGCAGGCCACTGCCTGGCGCTCCTGGCAACCCGTGCAGGGCTATGTCGCCCCCGTCACCACCACCGGCACCAAGACGGACACGCCGCTGATCGAGGCACCGCAATCCGTCGGCGTCGTCACCCGCGACCAGATCGACGACCAGCAGGCCCAGACTGTCTCCCAGGCGCTCCGCTACACCGCCGGCGTGCTGCCGGAAGTCCGCCCCAGCAACCGCTTCGACAGCGTCTTCGTGCGCGGCTTCGGTGGCCAGGGCACGGGTGCGGCCTTCGTGAACTTTCTCGACGGCCTGCGCGTCGGCCGCGGCGCCTCCTTCGCCGTCCCGGGCTTCGATCCCTATCTGCTCGAGCGGATCGAGGTGCTGCGCGGCCCGGCCTCCGTGCTTTACGGGCAGACGGGCGCGGGCGGCATCGTGAACCTTGTCAGCCGCCGACCGACCGAAACGCCGATCCATGAGGTGCGGCTGGAAGCCGGCACGGATGGGCGCCTGCAGGCCGGCTTCGACTTCGGAGGCCCGCTGACGGCGGATGGCCAGTTCCTCTACCGCCTCACCGGCATCGCCCGGAAGGCGGACACGCAATACGACTATGTCGGTGAGGAGCGCGTCGCCATCGCGCCCGCCTTCACCTGGCGGCCGGACAGCAACACCACCTTCACCCTGCTCGGCTCCTACCAGGACGATCCGGAGGCCGGCTTCTACAACTTCGTGCCGGCGGTCGGCACCGTGATCGCCAGCCCCTATGGTCGCATCCGCTCCAACTTCTTCGGCGGCGATCCGAACTGGAACAAGGAGGAGCGGCGCCAGGCCTCGGTTGGTTACCAGTTCGAGCACCGCTTCAACAACATCTTCACCGCGCGGCAGAATTTCCGATACCTGCACATCGATTCCGAGCGAAAGGTGCTTTCGGTGCAGTCGGTCGGGGCCAATGGCCGCACCGGCAACCGAACCCTGACGCATGCGATCGAGCATGCCGACACCTTCGCGCTCGACAACCAGATCCAGGCTGATTTCAGCACAGGTCCGGTGCGCCACACGCTGCTCACCGGCCTCGACTGGTCGCGCTCCTCCGCCAAGCGCCGACTCGGCCAGTCGACCGGCCCGGCGATCAACCTCTTTTCCCCGTCCTACTACGTGCCGATCACGGCGCCGACGCTGGGTCTCGCCCAGACGATCGGGCAGATCACCGACCAGCTCGGCATTTACGCGCAAGACCAGATCGCGATCGACCGCTTCCGCTTCAACATCGGCGTGCGGCAGGACTTCGCGACGAGCGAAACGGTGCAGCGCCTCAACAGCAGCCACACCAGCCAGTATGACGAGGCCTTCACCTGGCGGGCTGGCGCGCTCTACCTCTTCGACAGCGGCTTCGCGCCGTATTTCAGCTACTCCACCTCCTTCCTGCCCAATAGCGGCACCATGTCGCCCGCGCGCGGCGGCGGCACATTCGACCCGACCACGGGCGAGCAGTACGAAATCGGCGTGAAGTACCAGCCGCCTGGGATGAACAGCTTCATCCAGGCCGCACTGTACCAGATCACGCAGCAGAACGTGCTCACCACGGACCCGAATAACAGCGCCTATTCCGTGCAGACCGGCGAGATCCGCTCCCGCGGCATCGAGTTGGAGGCACGGGCGAGCCTGACGGACAATCTCGACCTGATCGGTACCTACACCTACATCGATGCCGAGATCACCAAGTCGAACACCGCCGGCGTCTCCGGCAACCGCGTGCCACAGGTGCCCCGCAACTTCGCCAGTGGCTGGGCCAACTACGCCTTCCGCGAGGGCCCGCTGCGCGGCCTCGAGCTTGGCGGCGGCCTGCGCTATGTCGGCTCGACCTACGGCAACGAGACGAACACCTTCAAGGTGCCGGATGCCACCCTGTTCGACGCCGCCATCCGCTATGACTTCGGCCAGCGCTTCGACATGCTGCGTGGGCTGGATTTCTCAGTGAACGTGCAGAACATCGCCGACAAGGAATACGTCGCGAGCTGCTCCTCTATCACCGCCTGCTACTATGGCAACCGGCGTCTCGTGCTCGGCTCGCTGCGCGTGCGGTGGTAATGGCGGAGGGCAGCCCAGTCGCGCTGGTGCGTTCGGCCTGGTGGGACATGCGCGCTGGCGGCAATCCGGCGCGCAGTCACCGCATCCTGCTCGCCTGGCCCGAAGCGCCGCCGCCGCCCGGGGGCTATCCGGTTCTCCTTCTCCTCGACGGCAATGCCGGCTTCGCCACCGCGGTCGAGGCCTATCGCGCCCGGAGTTGGCGCGCGCCAGGCCTCGCACCGGCCCTGATTCTCGGCATTGGACATGCGGGCGATGCGCCCTTCGACCAGACGGCTCGCACCCGCGACTACACGCCTGTCTTCCCCGGCGCGCCCGTGGGCAGTGGCGGTGCCGATGCCTTTCTCGACTTCATCGAAACAGCGCTGCTGCCCGAGTTGGAGCGCCGCTTTCCCATCGGCCGTTCCCACCTCGCCCTGTTCGGCCATTCCTTCGGTGGCCTTCTGGCCGTGCACGCCCTGCTCACCCGCCCCGGCCTGTTTCGGCGACTGATCGCGGCCAGTCCGTCACTCTGGTGGGGTGGAGAAATCGCCATGGATGCCGCTCGCCGCTTCGCAGCCGCCCCGCCCGAGGCGGCCGCGCGCACCGCCCTGCTGGTGACGGTCGGCGCGCTGGAGGAGGAGAATGACGGCACGCCGCACGGGGCCATCCGCGCCGCCCGCCGGATGCGCGGCAATGCCGCCGCCCTCGTCGCGCTTCTTAAAGCCAGCCTCTGCCGCGCCGAACTCGTGGAATTCGCCGGGGAGGATCACGGCTCGGTACGCCCCGCCGCCATCGCCCGCGCCTTGCCCTTCGCCCTTCCGCCCCTTTCCGGACCGATCGCATGAGACGCCGCCATCTCCTGGGAGCCGCCCTGCCGGCCCTGGCTCTGCCACATGCGCTGCGTGCCCAGGCCAGCGGATTGCCAATCCGGGTGACGGACCTGCTGAACCGCCAGATCACGCTTCCACGCCCCGCCCGCCGCATCATTCTCGCCCAGGCACGGCACGTGCTGGCGCTCGGATTGCTGCACCCCGATCCGGTGTCGCTCGTCGTGGGATGGGGGGATGACCTCCGGCGCATGAACCCGCCGGACTATGCCGCGGTCCGCGCCCGCTTCCCGCAGGCGGATGCCATCCCGGTGATAGGCCGTGTGCAGGGCGACGGGCTGTCGCTGGAGCATGTCGCCGCAGCGCGGCCGGATCTCGTGATCCTCAGCCGCAGCTCCCTGCGCGCAGCGGGACCGAACCTACCGGACCGCCTGGCCGGTCTGGGCATTCCCTCCGTCACGATCGACTTCTTCGCCGATCCGATGCGCGACACGCGGCGCAGCATCGCCATCCTCGGCCAGGTGCTGGGACTGGAGGACCGCGCTGCCGCCTTCGATTCCTTCTACGCCACCCGCCTGGAAGGGATCGCCCGCCGCCTGGAAGGGCTGGGCGAGGCACGCCCGAAGGTCATGCTCCACGCCCATGCGGGGGGCACGCCCTGCTGCGCCTCCCCCGGCAAGGGGGCGTTCGATTCCATGATCCACTTCGCGGGCGGCCACAATATCGGCGCAGACCGGCTGCCGGGCGACAACGGCCAGCTCGCCCTCGAATATGTCCTTGCACAGAACCCGGCGGTCTATGTCGCCACCGGCGGGCCCTATGCCGGCCGCGGAGGCATCCCGCTCGGCCCCGGTGTGGACATGGCCTCCGTGCAGCGGGAGTTGGCGGCCGTACTCCGGCGCGAACGCCTCGACATCCTGCCAGCCGCGAAGGCCGGGCACGCCCATGCGATCTGGCACGGCTTCAATGATACGCCTGCTCATGTCGTGATGCTGGAAGTCCTGGCGCGCTGGTTTCATCCGCAGCGCTGCGGCGACCTGGACCCGGCCGCGACGGTCACCGCGCTCAACCGGCAGTTCCTGGCCATTCCGATGCAAGGCGCACACTGGGCGGATCTTCCGCCAGGCATGCTCTAGCGCGTGATCGGCAGGCAGGTCTGCTGCCGATCATGCTCCCGTCCGTCGTTCCACCGCGCCTCACGCCTTTGTCCCCAGGTGATGGCGCCAGTCAGGTTTCCGGAGGAGCCATCATGTCCCTGCTCGCCAATGAGACACTGACCGACAACAGCGCCACGCACCAACTCAAGAGCTGCCCGCCCAACTTCCGCCCATTGCGGGTGGTGGGCGTGGCGGATGTGACGCCGCGCATGCGCCGCGTCACACTTTCCGGGCCAGATCTGACGCGCTTCGACGCGGACGAAATGCATGTGAAGATTCTGATCCCGCGCCGGGGCGGCGAGCCTGTCTGGCCAGGGGTGAGTCCGAGCGGCCAGGCGATCCTCGATTCCTGCGACCTGATCCGCCGCACCTACACGATCCGCCGCGTGGAGCTGGCAGCCGGCACGCTCGACATCGACTTCGTCCTGCACGGAGAGACGAGCCCCGGCTCCCGCTTTGCAACCCGGGCCCGGCCCGGCGACTGGCTGGGCATCATGGGCCCGGCCGGGATTCCCAACCCGGCCGAGGGCTGGCAGCTGATCGCCGGCGATGAGACGGGCCTGCCCGTCATCGGCCGCACCCTGGAGCGCATGAGACCCGACGAGCGCGGCCTGGTGCTCATTGAGGTTGCGGATGCGGCGGAGGAGCAGGACATCATCCGCCCGCCGGGTGTCGAGCTGCGCTGGCTGCATCGGAACGGCGCGGCCTATGGCGCAAAGCTGGCAGCAGCGGTGCGAACGGCCGAATGGCCGGAGGAAGAAACCGTCTCAGCCTGGGCCGCCTGCGAGACCAGGGCGGCGCGCGCGATCCGCGAGCACTGGGGGCAGGAGCGCGGCTTGCCGGAAACCCATCACCGGGCCGTGGGCTATTGGCGGCAGGAGCATTGATCCGGGGACGAAGTGCCCCCCCCTCTCCCGGTCTTCCTTTACGCCCGCACCGTTTCCGCGAGCATCCAGTCCCCCAGCGTCGCAAAAGTCGCGCGGGCGCCGCGCAGGATGGCAGCCGCACCGCCGGCATCCGCCTCTGCTTCCAGCCGCTCGATGAAGCGGCTCCACATGGCGCCAGTGGCCGTGCCGTAGCCGGCAAAATAGGAGCAGCCCCCGGTTTCCGGCGAAAGTCCGATCGCATGAAGCCGCTTGACGATCACGCGCCCGCCCAGTGTCGATCCCTCCATCACATAAAGCGCGCCAAAGCCCTCGCCCCGGTTCCGCATCGGGGGCGGCGCGCAGACCGGCAGCGCTTCCGGCGCCACGCCCAGGGCGCGCAGATCGTCGCGCAACAGATGCAGACGGCGGCGGGGCGCGAGGAATTCCTCATCCGCCACGACCTCCGCCACGCGCGGCTCCCATTCCGCCCAGAAGCCGTAGA
This sequence comes from Roseomonas chloroacetimidivorans, assembly GCF_049629625.1. Taxonomy (NCBI): domain Bacteria; kingdom Pseudomonadati; phylum Pseudomonadota; class Alphaproteobacteria; order Acetobacterales; family Roseomonadaceae; genus Roseomonas; species Roseomonas chloroacetimidivorans. Next base: position 147,924 of record NZ_JBNBZS010000009.1, read on the forward strand.
AGCGCGAGAGGATTTCGCGATAGAGCGCAAGGGTCAGGCCCGGATCGGCCAGGCGAAGCCCGTTCTCCAGCCGGTCATGGTCGGTGCGGGTTTCCGCGCGCAGGCGGTCCCGGATGGAAGCGTCGGCCATGGTCAGATCATCGAGCGGATCTTGGAAGCCAGGGCCTCCATGGCGAAAGGCTTCGTCATCACCTGCATCCCCGGCTCCAGCAGCCCGTTGCCGAGCACGGCATTCTCGGCATAGCCGGTGATGAAGAGCACCTTCAATCCCGGACGCGCTGTCCGTATCGCATCGGCCAGCTGCCGCCCGTTAAGCCCGCCGGGCAGGCCCACATCGGTCACCAGCAGGTCGATCCGGCGCTGCGCGTCCAGTATTTTCATCGCCTGGGCGCCATCACTCGCCTCGATCACGCCGTAGCCCAGATCGCGCAGCACTTCGCTGATCAGCATGCGCACCACCGGCTCGTCATCCACCACCAGCACCGTGCTGTCCCGCGGTGGCTCAAGCAACTGAGCTTCGGTTTGCGCTGCCTCTTCCTCCGCCTCGCCCACGAAGCGCGGCAGGTAAATCCGCACGGTCGTGCCCTGCCCGGCTTCGGAGTAGATGCGGACATAGCCGTTGGACTGCTTGGCGAAGCCATAGACCATGGACAGGCCCAGCCCCGTGCCCTGGCCAATCGGCTTGGTCGTGAAGAAGGGATCGAAGGCGCGCGCCACCACCTCCGGCGGCATGCCCGTGCCGGTATCCGTGACGGAGACGGCAACATACTGGCCAGGCGCCACGTCATGGTGGCGCTTCGCATAGGCCTCGTCGAGGCGTGCGTTCACCGCCTCGATCGTCAGCCGCCCGCCATCGGGCATGGCATCGCGCGCATTGATGGAGAGGTTGAGCAGCGCGTTCTCGAGCTGGTTGGCGTCGCAGAGCGTCATCCAGAGCCCGCCGGACATCACACTCTCCACATGGATTCCCGGTCCCACCGTTCGGCGGATCAGATCCTCCATGGAGGCGACGAGACGATTCACATCCGTTGGCCTCGGGTCCAGCGTCTGCCGGCGCGAGAAGGCGAGCAGCCGGTGCGTTAGCGCGGCCGCACGGTTGGCGGAGGTCATGGCCGCGCCGAGATAGCGGTCCAGCTCCGTCACCCGCCCCTGCGCGACGCGGTTGCGCATCATCTCCAGGCTGCCGACGATGCCGGCGAGCAGATTGTTGAAGTCATGCGCGATGCCGCCGGTGAGCTGACCAACAGCCTCCATCTTCTGGCTCTGCCGCAGGCGATCATTCAGCTCCGCGATACGGCTGAGACTGCGGATGATCACCTCGGTGATTGCATGGCGAAGCGTGGCCGCGATCTCCAGCTCCCATGCCGCCCAGGGGCGGGCATAGCCGTGGCGCGTCTCCACCCAGCGCTCGAAGGACTGGCGCGGCATGACGGAGCCATCCGCCGGGTCCACCGCCTTGTGCGGGTTGCCGCCCCAGCTGAGCAGGTAGGGCTCCTCCGGCCGGAACCAGAGAATCATGTCGCTGCGCTCGGCATTCAGGAAGATGGCCAGCCCACCACTGGCGATGGCGGCGTGCGGCGACCAGTCCGGGAACTCGGCGCAAAGATGGTCGGAGTGGAAGATCTCCTCCCCGCCCCGGGCGCGTAACCAGGCGGCCAGGCGCAGCACATCTGCCGCGGGCGGCGTGGTGCCGAGCATTTCCACCACCTCTCCCCGCACCAGGACGGCCCCCACGCAGTCGAAGAGGGAGGCGATGGTGACGGAACCGGCGGTGAGGGCCGTGGTCACGTCCTCCGCCTCCGCCATATGCGCCAGCAGCTCGGCCAGGCGATGCGCATCGGCGCGGCGCGCCTCCTCGGCCCCCATCTGCTCGGCGCCACCGATCCGCAGCGCAAAGGCGTCGGTTAGCGCCGCCGCCGCCGCGCGCTGCCCGGGCGAGGGCCGGTGCGGCCGGCGGTGATGGCACACCATCAGTCCCCAGAGCCGCCCCTCATGCAGGATGGACAGGGACATGGAGCCGTCCACGCCCATGTTGCGGTGGTACTGGAGATGGATAGGCGAGAGGCTGCGGAGCCGCGAGAAGGAGAGGTCGATCGGCCTGGCCGGCTGGTCCGGCGCCTCCCAGCGCGGATCCTTGTGCAGCGGCACCGGCTGGGCATCGCGGGAGGGCACCCAGCGGATCAGGCTGCGCCGATACAGATCCCGCGCCTGGGCCGGAATGTCGGAGGCCGGGAAATGCAGCCCGTCCAGCGACTGGTCCCAATCCTCCACCATGTCCTCGGCCAGGGTCTGCCCGTGCCAGTCCTGGTCGAAGCGGTAGATCAGCACGCGCTCATAACCGGTGAGCTGGCGGATGCCTTGCACCGTCACCCGCGCCAGTTCCTCCAGCCGCCCACCGGAAGCGCGCAGCCGGGCGATCGCCCGTTGCAGGGCGCGCGCGGCGGCCAGCGCCTCCTGCTCATCGCGGGGGGCCACAGGCTCCAGCTCAACCAGCACCATGCCGTCCTGCGTGTGGGCCACCGCCTCGAAAGCGCCGCCGGGCAGGTCCAACACGGTTTCCCAGGGGGTCTCGCCCCGAAGCTCCCCGGCGGCGGCCAGGCCGCGCAAGGTGTCGGCGAAATCCTCCCCCAGCGTCTCGCCCACCGTCACACCGAGCAGGGTGTTCGACTGCGTGCCACCCGAGAGCAGCCCGGCATTCTCGCTGGCTGCCACGATGGCCAGGTCCTGCCCCGGATCGGCCACCAGCAGCACGCCATGCGGCTGGATCGAACCGGGGATATGGATCGGCTCCTGCGCGCAGAGAGCGTCGGCGCGGTCCGGCTCGAAGGGGGCCGGCTTGCGTGCGGACAGGCCGCGCAACCGGGCCGGGTAGGTCTGGACGGTCATGCGGCCGCGGCACCCCGGTGCGGCACCTCGCGCCAAGCCGCCGGATGCGGCCTCACCGACCCGAAGCTGCTGAAGGCGACCGGGCACAAGGCGGCGATGGACCACCCGGGTGGGAAGGCCTCAAAGAAGGGCACAACCTGCCCGTTTCCCGCAATCGGGCAAGCCTCAGCATTCATGCTGGGCAGAACGGCGCAACGGCCCCGATGGTTGACGCGGTGCCGCACGCTTCCAGCCAGATACGTGCCATAGACGCTCCGGTCCGGACCGGCATGGCGGAAACGAGCCGGATGCCGTGCCGCCTGACCGCTTCCTGTCCGACCGGCCGATCGATGCTTCGCCTGATGAGATGGACGGCAACTGCCCATTGCGCCCGCGACGGAGCCACGACACGAGCGCGTGGCGCGCCTCTGGTCCGGGCGGCTCCTGCCTGCCTCGCTTCTGCCGCAGGATCGGGGCAGTCTCCGCCCGTGCCCCTCCGTGTCCCATGGCCCGGCGAACGACCAGTCCTCCGGCGCGTCGCCTTTCTCCTCCTCAGCCTCTCGGTGGCCCTGCCACTGACGGCTCTGCTCTGGCGGGTGCTGGCCCCTGGTGGCTGGACAGGGTGGGAGGTCGCGATCGCGCTTCTCTATCTCGGCACCCTGCCCTGGACGGCGATCTGCGTCGCGAATTCCCTGATCGGGCTGGTCCTGCTGCTTTGGAAGCCGGATGCCCTCGCCTTCCTCGTGCCGCAGGTCGCGGCCCCACCTGCCGGGCCGCCGCTGCGCACCGCCATCGCCGTCTGCATCCGCAACGAGAACATGGCCGCCGTCCTGCCCCCCCTCGCCCGGCTGCTGGACGGGCTGGAGGCCGCGGGCGAGGGTGGGCGTTTCACCCTCTGGTTCCTTTCCGACACGAGCGACCCCGGGCATGTGGCCGTGGAAGAGGCCGCCATCGCGGACTTCGCCGCCTCCCGCACCCGTTCCATCTCCATCCGCTACCGCCGCCGCACCGATAATGCGGGGTTCAAGGCCGGCAATGTCATGGAGTTCCTCGACCACCACGCCGGGGACCATGCGCTCTGCCTGATGCTGGATGCGGATTCCGAGATGTCGGCCGCAGCCGTGCTGCGCCTGGTGCGGGGGATGGAGGCCGATCCGCGCCTTGCCCTGATCCAGCAGCTCATCGCCGGCCGCCCGGCCGCCCGCGCCTTCCCCCGTCTGTTCCAGTTCGGCATGCGCGCGGGCATGCGGGCCTGGGCCACGGGCCAGGGCTGGTGGCAACTGGATGACGGTCCCTATTGGGGTCACAACGCGATCCTGCGCATCGCGCCCTTCCGGCAGCATGCACGGCTCGCCCCCCTGCCGGACGGCTCCGCCATCCTCTCCCACGATCAGGTGGAGGCGGTGCGGCTGCAGGCGGCCGGCTGGCGCGTGCGCTGCCTGCCCTCCGAGGATGGCAGCCTGGAAGGCAATCCCCCGGCCCTGCCGGAGTTCCTGGCGCGCGACGTGCGCTGGGGCGCCGGAAACATGCAGTACCGCCACCTGATCCTGGCGCCGGGGCTGCGGCTGATGGGGCGCTGGCAGATGGCCCAGGCCATGCTGCTCTTCCTCTGCGCACCACTCTGGCTAGGGATGCTGCTGGCGGCGCTGGGCAATGCCCTGACCGGCGGCGGGGCCACAACGCCGATGGGCACACTGGCCGCCTTGCTGGCGGTGACCTGGATGGGCAACGCGGCGCCAAAGCTCTGCGGCTTCACGGAACTGCTGCTGCGCCCGGACCGCGCCGCCTCCTATGGCGGCCGCGCGGCGGTGCTGAAAGGCGCGGCGGCTGAAATTTTCTTCTCCCTGCTGATCGAGCCGGTGAGCCTGATCAACAAGAGCCTTTCCCTCGCCCGCCTCGCACTCGGCGCGCGCAGCGGCTGGGCGCCACAAAACCGGGATGATCGCGGCGTGGCCTGGGCCGATGCGGCGCGGCTGCTCTGGCCGCATATGCTGCTGGGGCTGGGCTGCCTCTTTGCCCTGGGCAAGGTGTCGGCGGCGGCGCTGTGGCTCGTCCTACCCTTCCTGGCCGGGCCGGTGCTGGCAATCCCGCTCTGCGTGTGGACCGCATCACCGGCGCTCTCGGCCTGGCTGCTGCGGCACCGGATTGCGGCCACGCCGGAGGAGCTGGCGGCGGAGGCACCCCGGAGCGCGGCACGGGGCGAAACGGAGATCATGGCGCCCGCGCCGCAGCCCGTTCAGGATAGGCCCCGCCATGTCTGACACCCCCGCCCCCCTTCCCGCCCGCATCGTGGACACGCATCACCACGTCTACGACGCCGCGATCCCGCCCTATCCCGGCGCGCGGCCGCATGGGGATGCGCCGCTCTCTGCCTATGCCGCGCTGCGCACGCGGCTGGGGGTCACGCATCACGTGCTGGTGCAGCCCTCTACCTATGGCTTCGACAACGCGCTGCATTTGGCAGCGCGGGCGGAGAACCCGGCGATCTCCTGCGTCGTCGCCGTAATCCCGCCCGATACCGATGCGGGCACCTGCCGTCGCCTGACGGAAGGCGGCGTGCGCGGCCTGCGCGCCAATCTCGTGCAGGGCCTGCCGCTTTCCCCGGGCGATGTGCCGGCGCTTGGGCGCCTCTGCGCCGACCAGGGCTGGCATCTCCAGATCTTCGCCGGAGCCGATCTGCTGGCCGGGATGGCCCCGGCGCTGCGTGCCCTGCCCTGCCCGCTGGTGCTGGACCACTTCGCCATGCTGCCGCCCGTCGGCTTCACCGGACATCCGGCCTGGCCGCTGGTCTCGGAGATGCTCTCGGCCGGCCGTGCCTGGGTGAAGCTCTCCTCCCCTTATGCCCTGCCGCCCGGCGACACCGCGCCGCTGATCCGCGCCCTGGCGGAGGCCGGGCCGGGCCAGCTTCTCTGGGGCACCAACTGGCCCCACCCCAACACCGACCTGCCGCAGGATGAGGCCGCGCTGCGCGAGGCCGCCCTCGCCCCGCTCACGCCCGCCTTGCGGGCAAGGGTGCTGTGGGACAACCCGGCAAGCCTGTATGGCTTCGCGCCGTGAAGGATCTCTCGACCTTCGACCTGAACCTGCTGCGGATCTTCGACGCGGTGGCGCGCGAGCGCCATGTCACCCGCGCCGCCGCGCGGCTGAACCTCTCCCAGCCCGCTGTCTCCAATGCGCTGAACCGGTTACGCGCAGCGCTGGGGGACGAGTTGTTCCTCCGCGCGCCGCAGGGCGTGGAGCCGACCAGCCTGGCCCTGGCCCTGATGCGCCCGGTGGAGGAGATGCTGGACCGGCTGCAGGAAACGCTGGCCGCGACCGCGCCCTTCGATCCCGCGACAAGCGACCGCGTCTTCACCCTCGCCTTCTCGGAATATGCCGAGTCCATCCTGGCCCCGCCTCTTTTCGCAAGGCTGGCGAAAGAAGCCCCAAGCATCCTGGTGGCCATCCGGCACGCCGACCGCACCAATGCCCAGGCCCTGCTGGAGAGCAACGAGGCGCAGCTCGCCATCGCCATGCTGGGGGAACCGACCACCCTCTACACGCGGCTGCGCCTGCTGCCGGAGGCCTTCCTGGTCCTCGCCCGCCCCGGCCATCCGCTGCTGGATGGCGAGATGACGCTGGAGCGCTACATCGCCTGGCCGCATCTGCTGCACTCACCCAATGGCTCGCGCGATGGCGCAATGGACCGGGTGCTGCGCGAACTCGGCCATCCCCGGCGCCTGGGGGCCGTGGTGGCGCATCTTTCGGCCGTGCCGGGTATCCTGCTGCACACGGATATGGTGATGACGCTCTCATCACGCCTCGCGCGGCAGCTCTCCGCCGCGCACGGGCTGGAGTTGCGCGCCCTCCCGGCCGAGGCAGCAGCCGCGGTGAAGCACACGCGGCTTTCCATGATCTTCCATCGCCGCTTCGAGGCCGATCAGGGCCATGCCTGGCTGCGCCGCCTGTTGCTGGCCCTGGCGCGGGAGGTGGTGGCGGATTGTCCCGCCACCGGCCGAAAGGAGCGACCGGCCGCAGCCGAATAAGGCGGAGCCGTCCGGTCCTTTGCGTTCCGCGGGCAGCAACGGAGCCCCTGATCGAACGTTCGCACCGAACCCGATCACGGAGAATCCCGATGCGCGCGAAAATACGTCTGATCGCCGCCGCGCCAATGCTGTGCCTCGCGCTTCTGGCTGAAGTGCGGGCACAGGCGCAGAATGGGACGCCCCAGCCCAATGCCGCGCCCAGGACGGCCGCACCCCAGACGCCCTCCGCCGCCAATCCGAATCCCGACACGCCGACACCTCAGGCGCCGGACATGCAGACCTATATCGGCATGCTTCAGAAGGTCTCGCAGGATCTGCGTCAGGAGATCACGCGGGTCGAGGGCGGCGCCCGGCCGACCCAGAGGGGTGCCGTGTCGCCGGACGTGATCCACCTCATGCAGACGACACGCGAGGCCTGGCGAACCGCCGAACGCGCGCCCGCGAGCTTCACCGGGAATCCGGTCTATACCGAGACCATGCAGGATATGCGGCACCGGTTCTCCAGCTTCCTGCACGAGCATCCCGCGGCGCCCCCGCCGCAATCCCTCGAAGCGGCGCGCGGCGTGCTGCAATCACTGGAGAAGCTCCACCAGGCCGCGACCTCCTCCCCTTCCTGAAAGGGGGAAGAGTGCCGGCCTGGCTCGCCGGGGCTTTGTTCCGGTTCGCCAGGACGTTCAGATATCGGCCCACATGCGGTAGATATTGGCAAAGCTGCGCGAGAGCAGGTCGAAATCGGCCGTCTTGCCCTGGGCGTCGAACATGCGCCGCCGCAGCGTCTCCAGATCGAACAGGATCTGGCGCTTGGCGGCATCGCGCACGGCGCTCTGCACCCAGCTCACCGCCGCCAGGCGCTCGCCGCGCCGTACGGGCTCGACATGGTGCAGCGAGGAGGAGGGGTACAGAAACATGTGCCCGGCCGGAAGCTTCACACGCATTTCCGGATCGCCCTCCACCACCAGTTCGCCACCGTCGTAACTTTCGGGATCGCTGAGGAAGAGGGTGAAGGACAGGTCCGAGCGGACAGGTGGCGAGCCGGACATGACGGCGTTGTCCACATGGGTGCCGTACTCCATGCCTGGCCTGTATCGGCTGAACAGGATCGGCTTCATGTTGACGGGCCGCGCCGCCATCTCGAAGAGCGGATGCCGCAGGATCAGATTGCCGAGCGCATCCTGCAGCGGCCTGATCTGCGGAAGCTGCTCGACCTGCTCGTTGCGCTTCACCATGCGCGCATAGACGCCTGCGGTCAGGCCTCCATCGACGAAAGAGAGCCGTTGGAGGTCATTCCGGAGTTGCCCCACCTGCATGTCGGTCAGGATATCGGGGATGCGGATCATCATGGCGTCGGACACCCTCCACCTTTCGGCGGAGTGGACACCATGGAGCCGGCAGCCCGCCAACGACAATCCGATGTCTGACCGAAGTGTCACGTCCTGGTATGTTAGAGGCCCAGACCGTCCGCCAGTTTTCCGAAGTCTGCGGCCACCATGTCCCAGTCCTGCTCCGGCGCCAAATCCCTGGTCTGGCCCGGCCCGTGCTCGGTCGGGCGCGGCACGAAGACCGTCCGCAGCCCGCAGCGCCGCGTAGCTGCCAGGTCGCCGTTATGCGCGGCGACGAGGCAAACCTCCTCCGGCCGCATCGCCAGCACCTCGGTGGTGCGCAGATAAGCTTCGGGCGAGGGCTTGTAGGCCCGCGACACTTCCGCCCCCAGAATCGCGTCCCAGGGCAGACCAGCGCGCTTGGCCATATCCGCCATCAGGATGATGTTGCCGTTGGAGAGCGGCGCGATGAAGTAGCGCGCCCTGAGCCGCGTCAGCCCGGCCACCGCATCCGGCCAGGGATCCAGCCGGTGCCAGGCAAGGTTCAGCTCCTCCAGTTCCGCCATCGGCACCTTGGCGGGATCGATGCCGAAATCCGGCAGCACGGCTTCCAGATTTTCCCGGTGCAGCACATCCAGCCGCGTGAAGGGCCGGCGGCCGCTGCGGACCTCCTCCATGGCGGGCTGGTAGCGGCGGCGCCAGGCATCGGCGAAGGCCGCGGGATCGGCCGTGCAGCCATGCCTCGCCAGGAAGGGCGCCGCCTCCCGCGCCACGCCGCTGCGCCAGTCCACCACTGTGCCGAACACGTCGAACACCAGTGCGCGCACGCCATCCAGGGCCATGCCTCTCTCCTCTCCTTAAGCCCAGGGCCCGGGGCGGCGGTTGGTGAACCGCTCCCAGGGCCGTCCGGCGGGGCCGCGACGCGGCGCCCCGCCCCAGGGACCAGGTCCTGCGGAACCATAGATGCCCGGCCCGCTCAGGGGCATGCCGCCCGCCATCTCCATCAGCGCCCGCACCCGGTTCTCCGTGCTTGGATGGGTGGAGAAGAGGTTGTCCATTCCCGAGCCCGAGAGCGGGTTGACGATGAACATATGCGCGGTGGCGGGATTTGCCTCGGCACTATGATTAACGAAGGCGTGCCGCCCGGATTCCAGCCGCAGCAGGGCGTTCGCCAACCCGCGCGGATCCCCGGCGATCTGCGCGCCGAGGCGGTCCGCCTCGTATTCGCGGGACCGGCTGATCGCCATCTGCACGATCATCGCGGCCAGCGGCGCCACGATGATCGCCAGCAACAGGCCGATCCCCCCTAGCGGGTTGTTCCGGTCGCGATGCCCGAACAACCCGCCAAATTGCGCCAGCATGCCGATCGCACCCGCCAGGCTGGCCGTCACGGTCATGATCAACGTGTCGCGGTTGCGGATATGCGCCAGCTCATGCGCGATCACGCCCGCCACCTCCTCTTCCGGCAGCATGGCCAGCAGGCCGGTGTTCACCGCCACCGCTGCGCTCTCCGGCGAGCGGCCGGTGGCGAAGGCATTCGGCTGGTCCTCATGGATCAGATAGAGCGCCGGCATGGGCAGCCCCGCCCGCGCGGCCAGTTCCGCGACCAGGGCATAGAGCCGCGGGTTGTCCTGCGGCCCAATGGGCTGCGCGTTGTGCATCCGCAGCACCATCCGGTCCGAATTCCACCAGGAGAACAGGTTCATCCCGGCCGCGAAAAGGAAGGCGATCACCATTCCCTGCTGCCCGCCCAACAGGAAGCCCACCCCCACGAAAAGGGCAGTAAGACCCGCCATCAGGATGAATGTTCGCGTCATGCCAGCCACGCGCCCTGTTCCTCCTAAGCCACTGCCACCCTATTTGGGGTGCATGGCCGAGACAGACGACACCAAGACCAAGCCCACCCCGCCGGCTGCGCCCGGAGCCGACGCGAAGGGTGAAACGCCGCCCAAGCCCACCGAGATCGGCGGGCCGACAGGGCCCGAGCCGACGCGATATGGCGATTGGGAACGGAAGGGACGCGTCAGCGACTTCTGAGGACGTGAAAGGCCGGACAAAGGGAAGCCATCCCGCCCCGAAGGCTGCCGCTCCGCGGCAGTCTCCGGCATGTCCCACACCCTCTTTTGGCCTTTCCGCACGATGATTCTCGCTATCCCTCCAGCCCTGTCCACCATCTGCGGGCCCGTTCCGGCGAACTCCCCCTCCGTGGTGCCAGCGCCCCAGGAGGATGAGCGCGCGCGGCATGAGGCAGAGCGTAGTCTGGCGGAGTTGCACTGCAATGCCTCTGGCACGCTGCTGATCGGCGACTCGATCTTCGCCCTATGGCATTCGGCGGCCGAGGATCTGGAGCGGCCGATATCGAATTTCGGTGTTTCGGGCGACCGGACGGAGAATGTACTCGACCGGATCAACCGGGCGAGGATGGCGCCGGATGCCTTCCGCTGCGTGGTACTGCTGATCGGGACGAACAACCTTCACCGGGACGATGCCTGCGCCATTTTCGGCGGGATCGCCGCAATCGTGGAACAGCTGCACCAGCGCCTTCCTGAGGCGGTCGTTCATGTGGTCTCGATTCTTCCACGTGGTCAGCGCCTCGCCGAGAACCGGCACCGGATCGAGACCGTGAACCGGGCGCTGATCGAGGGCCAGGCAGCGCTGAGGATCACGTATATCGACGCCTTCACACCCTTCGTGCAGGGCTGCGCGGGCCAGGAGGACTGCTCTCTTTTCGTGGATGGCCTACATCCGAGCCCCGCAGGTTACGACGTGCTCGGGCGGAGCATCCGGGCGGCACTCGGCGCGCCCTGATCCAGCTTCCCGCGAGCCTGTCCCGTCACGGGCAGGCTCTGCCATCCAGGAAGGTGGTCCGTCGGCTCCGGGGCAGGCTCGCTCCAGGGGGGCCAGGCCGGTTGCGGGCCGGATGGTTCCGATCACGTTTCCCCCGCGCCTGTTCTACAGGCCCAGCAGATCCAGCGTCCGCGCCACCACCACGCGCTCGTCATACAGTTCCAGGGCCCGCGCCCGTCCGGCCTCACCCATCCGCGCGCGCAGGGACGGATCAACGACCACCCGGTTCAGCGCCGCCGCAAGGGGCTCGACAGTTGCTGGCGGCACCAGCAGGCCCGTCTCTCCCTCCACCACCTGCTCCCGCGGGCCGCTGACATTCGTGGCGACCACCGGCAGGCCGGTCAGCATCGCCTCGATCACCGACATGGGCAGGCCCTCGAAATGGCTGGGCAGGCAGAAGATGTCGGAAGCCGCGAGCACCCGCTCCGTGTCGTGGCGGTAGCCCAGCCGGTGCAGGCGAGGGCCAAGCAGGGCCGCGGCCCGGGCGAAGTCCGGCTCCAGATCGGCGCCGTGATCGCTGGACAGCCGTTCCCCCACCACCCAGAGCGTGGCGCCGGGTACGGATTCCATGGCCCGCAGCAGTTCCGGATAACCCTTGTGGCGAACGAGGCGGGAAATGGCCGTCACCACGACTTCATCCGGTGCCACGCCCAGCTCGGCCCGAATTGCGGCGCGAGCCTCGGGATCAGGATGGAAGCGGGTGGGGTCGCGGCCATTGCGGACGGGGGTGGCCCGGCGATGGATGCCCAGGCGGCGGGCGTCGCGCGCCTCCTCCTCGCTGACGGTCAGGAAGGTGTCGGTCAGGTGCCCACCCATCCATTCCAGCGCCAGGGACAGGCTGCGCCGCCAGAGCGGGCCGGGCTGGTTGAAGAGGAAACCGTGACAAGTATAGGCGGTGCGCGGCACGCCCCCGATCCGCGCCGCCACGCGGGCCAGCAGGCCGGAAATCGGGAAATGGCTGTGCACCAGATCGGGCCGCTCTTCCCGGATGAGGCGCCGCAGGGCCCGAAAGGCCCGCCAATTGGCGGCGGGGGAGAGGCTGCGTGCAAAGGGCAGGGGAATCACCTCGAAACCCTCGGCGCGCGGCAGGTCTAGCAGGGGGCCATCGGCGCAAGCGGCCAGCACCTCATGCCCGCGCGCGCGAGCACCGCGCATCAGCGGCAGGATGAAGTGGCGCAGCGCGAAATCGACATTCGCGACGAAGAGGACGCGCATTCCCGCTGCCTCAGCCCGAGGTGCCGGAGAGACCGAGGAACCGGCGCGGAGGCAGAGGGCAGGATCGGAGGACGGGGCGCATGCAGGGCGCGACTTGGCGCATTTCGCGCGGGCTGTGCAGCCCCCTCAAACAGGAAGAGGCTGCCGGCATAACCGGCAGCCTCCGTTCTGTATCAGTGCGAAGGGCCTATTCGGCCCCACGATCACTGGTGCTGGCCACCACCACCCGTGGCGCCGCTCTGTTCCAGCCAGCTCTGGCCGCTGTTGCTCTGGCCGCTGTTGCTCTGGGCGGCGTTGGAACCGGCGAGCGGGGTACGGGCATCAGACTGCGACCAAGCCGGATAGGCGGTCGGGCCCGAGATGTATTCGCCATCGGCGAAAGCGCTGCCGGCGACGAGCGGGCTCATCAACGCGGCGGCAAGGCCGAGGGTACGCAGAGTCTTGGAAACACTGAAGGAAGACATGACATATATCCTGTGCATTTAGGCGGCGGCGTTATGTCGTCGTCTTGGCCGCCCAGATATGTCCGCCCTTCCATGACAACTAGGTTACACAGCGTATGCCGCCCATGTCTTAGGCGAATGAATTCTCTCGGGATTGTGTTCAAGAGTTGTTGGACTACTGCGTTGCGACACGCCTTGACCACGGTCAGCCCCGGACGAAGCGTGCCACGAAAAACCCGTCCATCCCGCCCTTCTCCGCCCAGATATCCGGGCGGGTCCGCAGCGTGCCCTGGGCCGTGACGGCCTCTTCCAGCCCCGGCACCTCCTCCGCCCGTACCGGGTCCGGGCGCAGGCCGAGAGCGGCAAGGCGCGCGAAATGCGCCTCCCCTTCCTCCGGCTGCAGGGAGCAGGTGGCGACGACCAGCCGCCCGCCCGGCGCCAGCAGCCCGGCAGCGGCCTCGATCAGCGCGGCCTGGGTGGCAGCGAGCTTCGGCACGTCGCGCGGCCGGCGCAGATGCTGCACCTCGGGGTGGCGGCGGATGGTGCCGGTGGCGGTGCAGGGCGCGTCGAGCAGCACGGCGTCGAAGCTGCCACGCCGCTCGGCGGACCAGGGAATGACGTCGGCCACCACTAGATCGGCTTGCATCTTCAGCCGTGTCAGGTTCTCCCGCAGGCGCTTGGCGCGATGCTCGTCCTTCTCCACGGAAGTGATCGCGGCGCCGGCCGCGACGAGCTGCGCCGTCTTGCCGCCGGGCGCGGCGCATAGATCGGCCACGCGCTCCCCCGGCCTGGCGGCGAGCAGGCGAGCGGGCAGGCTGGCGGCGGCGTCCTGGGCCCAAAAGCCACCCTCTGCGAAACCGGGCAACTCGGCCATGCGGGTGCCCGGGGGCAGGCGCGCCGAACCATTGGGCAGGAGTTCCGCCCCTTCCGGAACTGCGGTTCCAGGCGCGAGCGAAAGGTCCAGCGGCGCCGGCCGGGTATGGGCCTCCGCGATGGCGCGGACCTTGGGGCCGTAGGCGGCATGCCAGGCGGACCAGAGCCAGGCCGGGGTGTCGAGCCGCGCGGCGTCCAGCCCTTCCAGCGCGGCCGGGCCTTCCGTCGCCACCTTGCGGAGGATGGCGTTCACCAGCCCCGCGAAGGGCTTTGGCGCGAGGGCCACAGCATTGGCCACCGCCGCATGGGCGGGGGTGCCGAGCAGCAGGAGCTCGGCTGCCCCGATGCGCAGCGCCTGCCGCGCGGGGGGCGAAGGCTCGCGCCGCAGATAGGGTTCCAGCACGGCGTCCAGACTGCCCAGGCGGCGCAGCACGGCGGCGGCGATGCGATGTGCCGCAGCCTTGTCTCGTGGCTGGATGCGGCCAGGCAGGGCGTCCAGCGCCTCATCGAGCCCGCGCCGTCGCTCCAGCACGGCGGAGACCAGGGCGAAGGCGGCGGAGCGGGTGGGATTGAGCGGCATTTCGGGCGCGACTTGGCGCATTTCGCGCGGCCTGTGCACCCCCAGATGTGAAAAGGGGCCGCCGGTTTTCACCAGCGACCCCGATAATGGGCTGTTAGCCCTGCCGCGCGCGGGCCCTGAAGAGCAGCGTCAGCCCGGAGAGGGTCAGCACGCCCCCCGCGAGATCGGCCCAGCCCAAGACCTCGCCCATTGCGGCCCAGCCGATCACCGCCGCCACCGGCGGCGCCAGAAGCTGGAGCGCGGCGGCGGTGGAGGCCGGAAAGCGCCGGAGCAGCACGAAGAGCAGCGTGTAGCCGCCGATTCCGACGACAATGGCGCTATAGACCAGCCCCAGCCAGACCCGCATGCTGGCCTCTGTTGGCGGCGCCCCTTCCACGGCGGCCGCCACCGCCAGCAGCAGCACGGTGCTAACGACGCTCTGCCCGGCGCTGGCGGACCAGAGATCCACCCGGCCCCGCGCCGGCGCGAAGGCCAGCAGCCCCGCGGCTTGGGACACGGCGCCGAGGAAGGCGACGAGCACGCCCAGGGCCTCGCCCACGCCCTCCGCTTCACCGAAATGCCCGGCCAGCCGGGCGCCGCCGAGCAGGGCAACACCCGCCCAGCCCAGCACCAGCCCACCCCAGGCCCCGGCCGAGGGACGCCGGCCCAGGAAGACCGCCTCCCCCAGTGCCACCACGAGGGGCGTCGAGGCCGCGATGAGCGCGACGAGGCCGGATGGAATGAGGGACATTGCCCACCAGGAGAAGCCGAGATAGCCGCCGGTGCCGAACAAGCCCATCAGCAGCACGCGCCCCAGATCCTCGCGCGCCGGCCAGCGCGCCCCGGCCATCCAGGCGATGACGAGAAGCAGCGGGGCGGTGAGGCAGAAGCGGATGGCCAAGGCCCAGAAGGGGGGCCATTCCAGCACCACAAGCCGCCCTGCGTTGAAAGCTGATCCCCAGATCAAGATGAAGACCACGGCCAACACCGCGGACTGCCAGGAGGCGCCACGCCCCGTCATGAATGCAAGCCGAACAGGGCCGTCGCTCCCCTAGCTGATCGCCGCAAGCTGCGGCCGATGAGGCACTAGCATCAAATCCAGGCGGCCGGGCGCCCCGGCTCCGGCTCGCGCCGCAGCCCTGGCCCGCGTAGCCTGCGCGGCACCGTGACCCAAGCTGCCGCCCCGCCTGACCGAGTCCGCCTGGTGCATGACGGCGCAAGCGGGGTGGAGGTGATCCGCGCCCGCTTCGCTGCCCATGCCTATGACCTGCACCGCCATGACGAATGGCTGGTCGGGGTGACGGATCGCGGTGTGCAGGACTTTTTCTGCCGGGGGACACGCCGGATCAGCACGCCGGGCCGCGTCATCCTGATCGAGCCGGAGGAGGCGCATGACGGGCAGGCAGGGGCGGAGGGCGGCTTCGCCTATCGCATGCTCTACCTGCCACGTTCCTGGCTTCGGAACGGACTGGCCGAAGCCACCGGCGATCCGGGCTTCGTGGCCCCCCTCTGCGACGATCCGCCGCTCGGCGAGGCCATCCGCGCCGCCTGTGACGCCCTGCAGGAACCCATGGAGCGGCTGGCGCGTGATGCCGCCCTGGACGAAGTCCTGCATCACCTGCGCCCACATCTCGGCCGGCCGCGGCGCGACAGGCCGGCGCGGCGCGATGCGCGCGTGGCACGCCGGGCGCGGGAGAGACTGCATGACGACCTGGCCACCGACCCCGGTGCGGACGCGCTGGCGCGGGCGGCCGGGGCAGCGGACCGCTTCCAGCTCGCCCGCGCCTTCCGCGCGGCCTATGGCACCTCGCCGCACGCCTACCTCCTGCAGATCCGGCTGCTGCGCGCCCGCCATCTACTGGCTGCCGGGGAGCGGCCGGCCGACGTGGCGGCGGAATGCGGCTTCGCGGACCAGAGCCATCTCGGCCGCCGCTTCCGCCGCGCCTATGGGCTGACGCCCGCGGCCTATCGCGCCCTCTGCACGGGCGTTCCAGACGCGGCGTCCAGCACCGGCTGAAATGCCCGCCCTGAACTGGGCGAACAGGCGCAATGGTGTTCGATACGAAGGTGGCGATCCTGGTGCTGGAGGATCTTGCCGTCTGGCAGAAGCTGAACGTAACGGCCTTCCTGGCCACGGGCATCGCGGCCGCCGCGCCCGAGGCGATGGGCGAACCCTATGAGGACGCGGCGGGCCGGCAGCATGCGCGGCTGCTCGGCCAGCCCATGCTGATCTTCGCGGCAGGGCCGGAGACATTGCTGCGCGCCTACCGGCGGGGCATTGAGCGGGGACTGACCCGCGCAGTCTATGTCCGCGCCATGTTTTCCACCGGCCATGACGCGGCGAACCGTGCCGCCTTCCTGGCCGAACCGGCGGAGACGCCGGATCTTGTCGGGATCGCCCTGCGCGGGCCGAAGAAGGATGTGGACAAGGCGACGAAGGGAGCCACGCTCCATCCCTGAACGGGCCCTGGGCGCACCCCCTGGATGACGATCAGCCCAGGAGCAGCATGGCGATCATGGCCGTGACGCCACCCGCGCCGGCCACCCGCGTCATCATCTGGAAGGAGGAGGTCCGCACCGCCCCGAAAGCCCAGCCGATCGCGTGCAGCCCGGCCGTGGCCAGCAGGAAGCCGGCGGCATAGGTGGCGGCACCGGCCCCATCCAGCATTTCCGCGCCATGGGCATGGCCATGCGCTAGGCCGAACAGCGCCGCGAGACCCAGCCCCACCGCCAGCGGCGGCCGGACCGCCAGGGCGATCAGGGCGCCCAGCACGATCACGGAGCCGGCGATCCCCGCCTCCACCATCGGCAGGCCGACGCCCATCAAGCCCAGCCCCCCCCCGACCGCCATGGCCGAGAGGAAGGCCAGCGGCAGGGCCCAGGCCGCGCGGCCGCCCATCAGCCCGGCCCAGAGCCCGATCGCGACCATGGCCATCAGGTGATCCGCCCCACCCAGCGGATGAGCGAAGCCGGCGGTGAAGCCGGCCACATGGCCCAGCCCGGTATGGGCCAACGCAGGCAGTGGCAGCATGGCCAGGGTGGCGGGCAGAAGGCGGCGCATCAGGCGACACTCCCTTGAGCAGGGCGGCGCGCTTCGATGCCGCCGGATTGCAGGATGAAGTCGGCGATCTCGGCCACGCCCTTATTCTCCTTCAGATTGGTGAAGAGGAACGGCCGCTGCCCCCGCATCTTCTTTGAATCACGGTCCATCACGCCGAGATCGGCGCCGACCAGAGGCGCGAGGTCAATCTTATTGATCACCAGCAGATCGGAGCGGGTGATGCCGGGGCCGCCCTTGCGCGGGATCTTGTCCCCGGCCGAGACGTCGATGACGTAGATCGTCAGATCCGCCAGTTCCGGGGAGAATGTGGCGGCCAGATTGTCGCCGCCGCTCTCGATGAAGAGGATCTCCAGGTTCGGAAAACGCTCGTTCATATCCTGCACGGCGGCAAGGTTGATCGAGGCATCCTCACGGATCGCCGTATGCGGGCAGCCGCCAGTCTCCACGCCGGTGATGCGCTCGGGCACCAGCGCGCCGGAGCGGGTGAGGAACTCCGCATCCTCACGCGTGTAGATGTCGTTGGTGATGACCGCGATGTCGTGCGTGTCGCGCAGATGCTTGCAGAGCCGGTCGGTCAGCGCGGTCTTGCCGGAGCCGACCGGGCCACCGATGCCGACGCGGAAGGGGCCGTTGGCGGGTTTGCTCATGAGCGGAAGAGCCTCGTGTACTGCGTCTCGTGGCGCATGGAGAACAGATCGAGCATCGGCGCCGCCGTGCCGATTTCGTCAAGCCTGGCGTTAAGGGCGGCCTCGGTGGCTGCCTGGACGGCCGGCATCAGGGCGGCGGTGGCGGTCTGCCCATCGGTCTGGCCCAGTGGCACCAAGCGTACCCCGGCCGAGACAAGATTGGCCGCGAAGGCGGCGAGCCAGCTGAAAAGGGCGGCGCGCAGATCCACCCCATTCCAAGCCGCCGCCGCGCCAAAGGCCACGGGATGCATCAGCCGGCGCGGATGGCGCGCCACCAGGGCCACGAAACGCGGTTCCGGCCAGGCAGCGGCGGTGACGGAGGCAAATGCGGCACCTTGGGCGCCGCTCTCCAGCGCCGTCTCGGCCGTGCCGCGCCAGGCGGCGGCCAGTTCCACCACCTCGTCCAGCGCCGCCTCGTCATCCGCCAGGGCCGCGCGCCAGCTGGCGGCCAGCAGCGGGCCGTCCACCGCGCCGGCGCCACGGCCGAGCGCGGTTTCCACATAGGAGACAAGGCCAGCGCGGTTCTTTACCGCTCCGTCCTCTACCGCTGCCTCCAGCCCATGGCTGTAGGTATAGGCGCCCACGGGATAGGCGGGCGATGTCCAGGCCAGCAGCCGGTAGAGGGCGCCGTCGCCCTCAGCCATGGTGGTGGCGATGACCATGCCCGTGGTCATGGGAATGATCATGGCCGTGATCATGCCCATGGGCATGATCGTGAGGGTGCGAATGCAGCGGCCCGTGATGGTGCCCGGTCTGGCGGTTATGCTCGCCATAGGCGCCGCCCTCCGGGTTGAAGGGGGCCTGCACCGTGCGGAGCGTTGCGCCCAAGCCGCGCAGCATGGCGGTGATCACATGGTCATCGCGGATCAGGATACGGTCCGCCCCGATCTCCGCCGGAAGGTGCCGATTGCCGAGATGCCAGGCGAGGCGCGCGAAATGGGCACGGTCCTGGGCCGTGACCTCCACCAGCGGCTCCGGCGCGGCGCGCACGGCGATGGCGGCGCCATCCTCCAGCACCAGGCCGTCGCCGTCATACAGCACCACGGCCTCTGGCAGATCGAGCAGGAAGGCCAGCCCGCCCTCCCCAATGTAGCGGCGGCGGCGGCGATGGCGGTCGTCGAAATCCAGCGTCACGC
Organism: Roseomonas chloroacetimidivorans; assembly: GCF_049629625.1. NCBI lineage: Bacteria > Pseudomonadati > Pseudomonadota > Alphaproteobacteria > Acetobacterales > Roseomonadaceae > Roseomonas > Roseomonas chloroacetimidivorans. The sequence continues at coordinate 166,953 of NZ_JBNBZS010000009.1, forward strand.
TGTCGCGCGCTTCGGCGGCATTCCATTGGCCGGCGGGCAGGACCTTGGTGGCGCGCGGCAAGCTGTCTTCGGTCATCGCGTTTCTCAGAACAGGAAGTAGCGCTGGGCCATGGGCAGCACCGTGGCGGGTTCGCAGACCAGAAGTTCGCCATCGGCGCGGACCTCATAGGTCTCGGCATCCACCTCGATGCGCGGGCAGAGATCGTTCAGCACCATGTCCCGCTTCGAGATCCCGCCGCGTGTGTTGCGCACGGCAAGCAAGGAGCGTTCCAGCCGCAGCTTCTCGCCGATTCCAGCCTCCAGCGCCGCCTGGGAGGTGAAAGTCACGCCCACGGCGGGCAGGGCGCGGCCAAAGCCGCCGAACATCGGGCGGTAATGCACGGGCTGCGGCGTGGGAATCGAGGCATTCGGATCCCCCATCGGCGCCATGACGATGGTGCCGCATTTGAGCACCATCTCGGGCTTCACGCCGAAAAAGGCAGGGCTCCACATCACCAGATCGGCCAGCTTGCCGACCTCCACGCTGCCCACATGCTCCGCAATGCCCTGGGAGATGGCGGGGTTGATCGTGTATTTCGCGACGTAGCGGCGGGCGCGCAGGTTGTCGTTGTCGCCGCTCTCGCCAGGCAGACGGCCGCGCTGCTGCTTCATCTTATGCGCGGTCTGCCAGGTGCGGATGATCACCTCGCCCACACGCCCCATGGCCTGGCTGTCGGAGGACATCATGGAGATGGCGCCGAGGTCGTGCAGGATGTCCTCGGCCGCGATGGTCTCGCGCCGGATGCGGCTTTCGGCGAAGGCCACATCCTCGGGAATGCGCGGATCGAGGTGATGACACACCATGAGCATGTCGAGATGCTCGTCCAGCGTGTTCACCGTATAGGGCATGGTGGGGTTGGTGCTGCTCGGCAGCACATTGGCCTCGCCCACCAGTCGCAGGATATCCGGCGCATGGCCGCCGCCCGCGCCTTCCGTGTGGAAGGCCTGGATGGTGCGGCCGCCGATCGCCTTGATCGTGCTCTCGACGAAGCCGCTTTCGTTCAGCGTATCCGTGTGGATGGCCACCTGCACATCCAGCGCATCGGCCACGGCAAGGCAGGTATCGATCGCCTTGGGCGTCGTGCCCCAGTCCTCATGCAGCTTCATCCCGGCGGCGCCGGCCAGGATCTGCTCCTCCAGCCCCTTCGGCAGGGCGGCGTTGCCTTTGCCGAGGAAGCCGAGATTCATCGGGAAGCCCTCGGCCGCCTGCAGCATGCGGGCCAGGTGGAAGGCGCCTGGCGTGGCAGTGGTGGCCAGCGTGCCATGGGCCGGACCGGTGCCGCCGCCGAACATGGTCGTGACGCCCGATGCCAGTGCTTCCTCGATCTGCTGCGGGCAGATGAAGTGGATATGCACATCGATGCCACCGGAGGTGAGGATGCGCCCCTCGCAGGCGATGATCTCCGTGCCCGGGCCGATCACGATATCCACGCCCGGCTGGGTATCGGGGTTGCCGGCCTTGCCGATGGCAGCGATGCGGCCATCGCGCAGCCCGACATCCGCCTTGTAGATGCCGGTATGGTCCAGGATCAGCGCATTGGTGATCACCGTGTCCATGGCGCCGCCATCACGCCCGACCTGGGACTGGCCCATGCCGTCGCGGATCACCTTCCCGCCGCCGAATTTCACCTCCTCACCATAGGTGGTGAGGTCGCGTTCCACCTCGATGATGATGTCGGTATCGGCCAGCCGGACGCGGTCGCCCGTGGTCGGGCCATACATGCCGGCATAGGCGGAACGGGATATCCGGGCGGGCATGTCAGAGCGCTCCCTCGACGTCGCCGCGGAAGCCGTGCACGATTCGTGCCCCGGCGAAGGGAATCAGCCGCACGCTGCGGGTCTGCCCGGGTTCGAAGCGCACGGCGGTGCCGGCGGGAATGTCCAGGCGCATGCCGCGCGCCTTCTTCCGGTCGAAGGCAAGCTCGGGATTGGTTTCAGCGAAGTGGTAGTGGCTGCCGACCTGCACGGGGCGGTCACCAGTATTGGCGACCTCCATCTCCGTCACGGGGCGGCCCGCATTCAGCTCGATCTCGCCCGCGGCGGGAAACACCTCTCCGGGGATCATCGGCAACTCCTCAACGGATCGGCTGATGGACGGTGACGAGCTTCGTGCCGTCGGGGAAGGTCGCCTCCACCTGGATCTCGTGGATCATCTCGGCCACGCCTTCCATCACCTGATCACGCGTGAGGACATTGGCGCCGTCGCGCATCAGCTCCGCCACGCTGCGGCCATCGCGTGCGCCCTCCACCACGAAGTCAGTCACCAGCGCCACTGCCTCGGGATGATTCAGCTTCACGCCCCGCTCCAGCCGCCGCCGCGCGACATTCGCGGCCATGGCGATCAGCAGCTTGTCCTTCTCGCGCGGCGTCAGATGCATGGGCGGGTCCGATCCGGTGGGCAGCGGAGTATGGCGGCGGTGGCGTCACGTGGTCCAGAGCCGGGGCAGCACGGGAGGCAGGCCGAACAGCGCCGCGCGCAGGGCCGGAATGGCCGAGGCGAGCGCCGCCCGCACCGGAACAGCGGGGCCGAGCCAGCGAAGCAGCGCGACGCCATCACGCGGGAGGGTCGCGGCACCGAGTGGCCCGGCGAGTTCGCGCAGCAGCGGCAGATGCGCGCCGGCATTGGCACCAGCATAGAGCAGGGTGGCAAAGGATCCCGCACCATCGAAGCCAAACCGGTCTGTCAGCCCCTCCTCCGGCGCGTCGAGCCGCAGCGCGTCAGCCCAGCGCAATCCGCCCCCCACCCGCAGTCGCCAGGAATCGTGCAGGAGCCCGTGCTGGAATCGCTCGCCACGGGCGGCGCGGCCAAAGACGAGCATCTCCGCCGCGAGCAGCCGTGCATCGGGAGCCAGATGGACATCGAGCCTCCGACGCAGCCGCGCGCCGTCAAAGAGGATGGTCTCCTGTGGCAGCCATTCCAGCACGGCCCCGGGCTCGACATGCAGTGTCGTCCCGATCCGCGTCTCCGGGCCAAGGGAGCGGTACAACTTCTCCGCCGCTGGCGTGCAGAGCAGGGCGGCTCCACCTTCCCCGACTCTGGCCTGGATCTGAAGCTCGTCACCACCGGCGAGTCCGCCGGCCGTGTTCACCAGCGCTCCCATGATCGGCGTGCCAAGCTCGGCCGTGGGAAACAGTACGCGCAGCGGCGATGACTGAAACAGATTCCGCAGGACCGTGGCCCCGTTCGGCGCGGCGAAGGTGATGTCGATGGCACCACTCGCCCGCTGATGACGGACGGTCACGAGGGAAGAACTCTGGCAATACGGAGCGGGAAATGTCGGGGGAGAGGTGGATTCACCAGCGAACCTTCGCGAAGCCTTCCGGGCGAGCCGCCATGCTGATTATTCGCCGCAGCCGCCGCGTCAATCGCCGCCTGGGCGTGACCGTGCTGCCGGCGCGCCACTCGACGGGCATGAAAAGGAGGGGGGTCCGGGGAAGTTCACCTCCCCCGGCTTTTTTCTTTCCCAGCGTCAGACCGGCTGCGCCGGCACGAGGATGCGAGCTTCCAGATAAGCGATCCGGTCGGCTGGCGACTGCCCGCGCATCACCGCCACCGATTCCACGCCGGCTCCCACCGCCATCACCGGTTCCTCACCAGGCAGCGGCGTGCCGGGCTCGCTCTCCAGCGCCAGACGCAGCTCGGGACCGCCCGCGTCGATCTCCAGCGCGCTCTCGCCGATATCCGCGGCGCGCCGCTCCACCGTGGCCGGCGCGGCCCCCGCGCGTGAGAGGGTGAGCCGCACAAGGCCCTGCGCCCCGGGTGGCGGGCGGAGTGAGAGGGCCACCCGGATGGGCTCCTCCGACGCCACGGGCAGGCGCAGCATGGCACAGCCCGGCCGGGTCCAGGCGCCCCAGGCCTCGGCCGGATGCCAACCGCCGCCCACCTGCACGGCCTCCGCCCAGGCGAGACGGGAGGCCGGGTCAGACAGGTCGCCATGACCCAGGGCAATGCAGCGGGAGAGGGGAACGGGCGGTAGCTCCCGCTCCGTCCCGGCCAGGCGGCGGGCAGCGGCGAGCAGGTCCTCGGCCACCTCGGTCCAGGGGCGCAGGCCGCCGCCGCGCGGGATGCGGGCGGCCGCGGCGGCCAGGCGGGACGGATCAGCGATCAGCCCCTCCGCCACCACGGCCAGGTCCTCGGCACTGTTGGGGGTGAAGAAGACTGCACCGTGCTGGCCGCTCTCCATCAGCGCGGGGATTTCCGCGACCAGCGGCACCCGACGATGAAGGAGGGATTCGGAGACGGGCAGGCCCCAACCCTCGTGCCGGCTGGGATAGAGGGTGAAGAGGCAGAAGCGGTAGAGCCGGTCCAGGGCCGCGTCGTCGAGATCGTGCAGAAGGGTGACATGGGCGGCCAGGGTGGGGTCGGCGGCCAACATCGCCATCACCGCCTCGTCCCCCGGCGCGCGGCGGCCGGCGAAGACAAGGCGCGGTGTGCCCGCCGCCCCGCGACGATCGAGCAGCATCCGCCAGGCCGCGAGGGCCAGCGCGTGGTTCTTGCGCGGCTCCAGGCTGGAGACGAGCAGGACGAAGGGCCCCTCCGGCAAGTCCGGATGCGCCCGGCCGGCGCGCGGAGTCTTGGGGGGCGGCGGAGGCACCTGGCGCCGTAGCGCGAGCCCGAACAGGCCGGTGCCGGCAGGCGCGGGCCCCTCCTCCGGGGCGGGCGCCCCTTCCTCCCCGGGCACCTCGTGCCGCCCATCCGGGCGCACCACCCGGACGGGCGGCGCCGGCCAGTCCGACAGATGACGCTCCATCTGGCGGCGGTAATCGGTGGCCGTGGCATGCGAGACGGCGACGACCCCCTCCGCCATGACCGGCAGGGCAGCGAACCACCGCGCGAAACGGGCGCGGGTTCCCGCATCGGTGACATCAGGCAGAAGCGGGCCGCAATCATGCAGGACCGGAACATAACATGCCCCCGCTGCACGGGCCGCGCGCAGCGCCGGCGCATGATGCGGCAGGCCCCAGGCGCTGCCCAGCGTGACAAGGATCGCGCCCGCCCCGAGCGCCAGGGGCGGCGCCAGCCGGCGCCAGACCACCAGGGTGTTAAGCGCGTCCTGCCAAGCCAGATCCTCCATACCCGCCCCGGTACGAGAGAGGCGGTAGAGGCGCTGGAAGAGCGGCGCCGGCAGGGCCTGCCAGAACGGCTCCTCGGGATGCATGGCGCAGAGGGTCGTGCCGCCGGATACGGCGGCGATTTCGGCCTGGACCCGCTGGATGCCGCTGGGCACCCGGCGGTAGGTGAACCAGGCCAGCAGGTCGGAAAGATCCAGCACCGGCCCCTGTGGCCGGTGCGGCACGATATGGGACAGCAGCGCCCGCCACTCCTCCCAGGCGGGGTTGGCCAAGGGGTCCAGCAGCATGGAGCGGCCATAGGCCTCCACCGCCGCGCCCGTCCGGCCGAGCAACTTCAGCGCATGGCCGATCTGCAGGTGGATGTCCGGCTCGTCGGGCTCCATCGCCTCGGCCTGGCGATAGAGGGCCAGGGCGGCGCCGGGGTCCCCGGCCTCCTTCAGGCAATGGCCGCGCTGGACGATGATGCCGCGGTCATCAGGGCGCAGGCGGAGATAGGTTCCATAGGCCTCGGCGGCCTCGCTCCAGCGGCGCGCGTCCCGGGCGGCATCGGCCCGCTCCAGCAGCCTCCCCGGTTCGTCCATGCCCATCCAGCCCTCGCCCTGCAATGCCTGTCCCCCTCCTGCTCCGCCCGACCATGCCGCGCCCATCGGCGCGAGGCCAGCCGATCCCGGTCGCGCGAGGTCGGGCCGGGTGCCCTTCGGTCTGGCCGGATCATGGTTTAGGGTGGCGCCGATGCGCCCACGGATTCTGATCGACGGCTTCAACCTCGCGCTGGAGCACGGAACGGGCGTTTCCACCTATGCCCGGAACCTCTCCTACCGGCTCGGCACCGCCGGGGCCGCCGTGGAGGTGCTCTATGGCCGCCATGTAAACCCGAAATGGGCCGGCCTGATGCGGGAGGTCGCCTTCTTCGACGACCCGGCGATCGAGCGCATGACCTTCCGCCGGCGCATGCGGCGCCTGCGGCGCACGGTCATGGCGGGGCTCGGCGAGACGGCCATCGACATCCCGGTCACCGGCCAGGTGGTCATCGACAGCTTCGCCAACCGGCTGCCCTATTTCGACCGGCTCTGGAATGTGGAGGACGTCTTCAACCGCGCCCATAACCGCTTCAAATGGCGGGCGCGGACCGTGCCGGTGAGCCTGCCCGGGCAGCCCCCGGCGGTCGCCCACTGGACCTATCCGCTGCCGCTCCGGATGCCCGGCGCGCGCAATATCTACACGTTCCACGACCTGGTGCCGCTGCGCCTGCCCTTTACCACGCTGGACCACAAGCGCCGCTATTTCCGCCTGTGCCGGCTGCTGCTGGCCCAGGCCGACCATGTTCTGACGGTCAGCGAGGCGTCGCGGCGCGACATTATCACCCTGCTCGGCGCCGATCCGGAAAAGGTGACGAACACCTATCAGTCCGTGGAACTGCCGCCCTACCTGGCAAACAAGCCGGAGGATCAGGCGCGCGACGAAATCCGCGGCGCCTTCGGGCTGGAATGGAAGGGCTATCACCTCTTTTTCGGGGCGATCGAGCCGAAGAAGAACCTGGGCCGGCTGATCGAGGCGCATCTCGTTTCCGGCGTCGAGACGCCGCTGGTGATCCTGGGCAAGCAGGCATGGAAGAGCGACCAGGAAATGCGGCTGCTCTTCGAGGACCACCAGCGCTGGATGACCCAGCAAGGCGAGCAGAAGCTGACCCAGCGCAAGCTGCGGGAGCAGGTGATCCTGCTGGACTATGCGCCCTTCCGGCTGCTCGTCTCCGTCATACGCGGCGCGAAATCCGTGCTCTTCCCCTCTCTCTATGAGGGCTTCGGCCTGCCGGCGCTGGAGGCGATGAGCCTGGGAACGCCGGTTCTGGCCTCCAACACCTCCTCCCTGCCGGAGGTGGTGGGGGATGCCGCGGTGAAGGTGAATCCCTACGATATCCGTGCCATGGTGGAGGGCATCCGGGCGCTGGATTCCGACGCGGAACTGCGCGAGCACCTGTCCTGGGCCGGGCGGCGGCAGGCGGCGATGTTCAGCGCGGCGGCCTATGAACGACGGCTGGCGGAGGTCTATGCCCGGCTGGGCGTGACGCTGGAGCCCGGGACGCCCGAGGCGACGCTGCCGGGCTGAGCACGCGGCCCATTGCCGAGCGGGGCCGGGCCCCGCATCTGGCTGGCATGAGCGAACGCACCGCCAAGGCCCTGCATCCCGCGCTGCGGGACGACATCGGGGACCTCGTCACCCGCCGCCCCCTGCCGGGGCCGGGGATCGAAGGACTGGACCCTTTCCTGTTCCTCAATCACCACGGGCCGCAGACCTACCCGCCCGGCAATCATGGCCTGCCCTTCGGCCCCCATCCGCACCGGGGCTTCGAGACGGTGACCTTCATTCTGGAGGGTTCGCTGGCCCACCGCGACACGGGAGGCCACGAGAGCATCATCCGCGCGGGTGGCGTGCAGTGGATGACGGCCGGGCGGGGCCTGGTTCATGCCGAGATCTCCCCGCCTGAATTCCTGCGAGAGGGTGGACCGCTGGAAATCCTCCAGCTCTGGGTGAACCTGCCGGCCCGGCTGAAGATGACGGATCCGGCCTATACCGGTCTCCAGGCCGATGCCATCCCGGATTTTCCGCTGGATGACGGCCGCGTCTCGGTGGAGGCCGTCTCCGGCGACTGGGGCCCGGTTTCCGGCCCCTTCCGGTCCCTGACCGGGATCGCCATGGCGGTGCTGCGGATGGCGGCGGGCGGCGAGGCACTGCTCCCGGCACCGCACGGGCGGGCCGTGTTCCTCTATGTCGTGCGTGGCGCGGTGCGGGTGGGCGGGATGCCTGCCCTGGCCTTCAACCTGGTGGAGCTGAATGACGACGGCGATGAGATCGCCCTTTCGGCGGAGGCCGATGCCGTCATCCTGCTCGGCCATGCCGAGCCGATCGGGGAGCCGGTGGTGACGCAGGGCCCCTTCGTGATGAACACGCAGGAGGAAATCCGCCAGGCCATGCGGGACTACCGGGCCGGCCTGTTCGGCTGACCCCCTTGGACTCCGCCTCCGCCCTTCGCTAACACCGCCCGCCACGACGCGCACGCAAGGCCCGCCACGATGACCGATACCCTGCCCGACCGCCTCTCCACCGACCCAAGCAGCCCCTATTTCAATGCCGAGCTGCTCCAGCGCGGCGTCGGCATCCGCTTCAAGGGCGTTGAAAAGAACAATGTCGAGGAATACTGCGTCAGCGAGGGCTGGGTGCGGCTTTCCGTCGGCAAGGCGCTGGACCGCAAGGGCAAGCCGATGACCATGAAGCTCCAGGGCAAGGTCGAGCCCTATCTCCGGGAAGAGGGCGCAGAGCAGGACGCCCCGCAGGCCAGCCCGGAGGGCTGATCCGGGGCCACCGGCTTCAGGCGGGCCGCACCCGGGGGTCCGCCGTCAGCTCCAGCAGGTCCAGTTCCTCCTCGATCCGGTGGAAGGCGTCGTCGCCGATCGTGCCGGCGCGGCGGAGTTCTTCCAGCACGTCGCGGGAGACATCCACCGCCCTCTGCCGGAGCCGGGCGGTGCCCTCGGCCTCCTCCGGCGGCCCATCCTCCCCGAGTTCCGCGCGAGCCGTGAGCTCGCGCCGCAGGGTTTCGAGCGCCGGGGAGGGAGGCTCGCCCTCCAGCACCCGCATCGCCGCCTTCGTGGTTTCCGCCCGCGCCAGGGCGGCCTCGGCCTCCACCGTGCCGTCATCCGACAGCCCGACGCGCCGCAGGAGCGGGCCGAGGGTCGTGCCCTGGAGCCCGAGGGTGACGATCACCACGCAGACGGCGGCGAAGACGATCTCGTCCCGATGGGGCAGGTCCTCCGGCAGGGCGAGGGCCGTGGCCAGGGTGACCACCCCCCGCATGCCACACCAGGCGGCGACCAGCCCATCGCCCCATGTCGGGCGCGGCATGGACAGGCCGAAGCGGCCAATCACCCATCGAATGACCGTGTTATAGGCCATCACCCAGGCGATCCGGGTCAGGATCACCGCCACGCAGGTGCCGGCCGCGAGCAGCGCCACCGCTCCCCAGTCCGCCTGCAGCCGCCCGACGATGGCGCGCATCTGCAGCCCGATCAGCAGGAAGGCCAGGGCGTTCAGCACGAAGACCGCCACCTCCCACACCGCGTAGGAGACGATCCGGCGCCGGGCGCCCATCCGCCTTGGCGCGTGGCGGGCGATGGTCATGCCATAGACCACCACGGTGATAATGGCGGAGAGGTGCAGTGCTTCCGCCGCGATCCAGACGCCGAAGGTGCCGAGGAACTGGACGAGGACGTTGATCGCGATGTCCGGGAAAAGGCGCTCGGCCAGGGCCAGGTAGAGCCGCGCGACGGCCCAGCCGAACAGCGCGCCTCCGCCAACCGTGAGGAGCAAGGTCGGCCCGGCGCCCAGAAGGGAGAAGCTGCCAGTCACGACGGCGCCCAGGGCCAGGCGGTAAATCAGCAGCGCGCTGGCATCGTTGAACAGGCTTTCCCCTTCCAGCACCACCAGCAGACGGTGGGGCGGGCGCAGGCGGCGAAGCACGGCGGTGGCGGCCGAGGCATCCGGGGGCGCGACGATGGCGCCGAGCGCGACGGCGGCGGCCAGCGGCATTTCCGGCAGGCACCAGCGGGCGACGGCCGCGACCGATGCGACGGTCAGGCCCACCGCGACCAAGGCGAGGGTCGCGACCGGAAGCAGGTTGGCCTTGAGGTCACGCGGGGAGGCATCGAAGGCCGCGTCCAGCAGCACCGGGGCGACGAAAAGGGTCAGGACCAGCGCCGGGTCCGGCGTGACGGTGGGCACGCCCGGGATGAAGGCGGCCACGGCGCCGGCCAGGGCCAGCAGCGCCGGGTAGGGCACGGCAAGGCGGTTGGCCAGGGTGGTGAGCAGGGCCGCGGCCAGGAGGAGGGCGATGATGGTCTCGAAAAGCTCCATGGCGGGAGCCTAGGGGGCGGCGGCGCCTGGCAGAAGCGCGCGGAGGCGGCGGGCACCGCGTTTCGTTCCGGCATGGCAATCCCGAGATCTGGCCGGAGGGATGACATTCACGCCCCTCGCTTGACCCCTCCCCCTCGCCCTCCGCATATGGCGCCCATGCTCTTCCGGCCGCCCCGCGCGCGAATTCCCGGCCCGGTCCTCTTTTGAGGGCCGGGAGATACCGCCGCGCCTGCCCCTTTGCCGCGCCCCGGATGCGTGGCCCCGAGACCCGGACCGACCATGAACGACGCCCCCGCCGAAGCTGCCCGCGACTACCGCAGCACCGTCTTCCTGCCCAAGACCCCCTTCCCCATGCGGGGCGACCTGCCGAAGCGCGAGCCCGCCACCCTCGCCCGCTGGCAGGCCCAGGACCTGCGCGGGCAGCTCCGCGAACGTTCCCGGGGCCTGCAGAAATTCGTCCTGCATGACGGCCCGCCCTATGCGAACGGCCCGCTCCATATCGGCCACGCGCTGAACAAGATCCTGAAGGACGTGATCAACCGCGCCGCCCAGATGTCGGGCAAGGACGCGGATTACGTCCCGGGCTGGGACTGCCATGGCCTGCCGATCGAGTGGAAGGTGGAGGAGCAGTACCGCGCCAAGAAGCAGGACAAGGACTCGGTCCCCATCCTCGAGTTCCGCGAGGAGTGCCGGCAATACGCCCGCCACTGGCTGAACGTGCAGCGCGAGGAATTCAAGCGCCTGGGCGTGCTGGGTGACTGGGAAACCCCCTATGCCACGATGGACTTCACCTCCGAGGCGGTGATCGCCGAGGAGATCGGGCGGTTCCTGATGAACGGCTCACTCTATCGCGGCCTGCGCCCGGTGATGTGGAGCCCGGTGGAGAAGACTGCCCTGGCCGATGCCGAGGTCGAGTACCACGACATCACCAGCCCGACGCTCCACGCCGCCTTCCCTGTGGTGAGCACAAAAGCGCCGGATCTGGAGGGAGCGCGGGTGGTGATCTGGACCACCACGCCCTGGACCATCCCCGGCAACCGCGCCGTCGCCTTTGGTGAGGAGATCGACTACGCGCTGGTGCATGTCGACGGCATCGCGGAGGGCTCGCTGCTGGCCACCGGCGACAAGCTGATCGTCGCCCTTCCGCTCCTTCCGGCCTTCGAGAAGGAAGCCGGCCTCGCCGCCCACTCCCTGCGCCGCGTGTTCAAGGGCGTGGAGCTGGCCGGCACGGTGCTGGCGCATCCGCTGCGCGGCTGGGCGCCGGCCGAGGGCGGCTACGACTTCGACGTGCCGCTGCTGGCGGGCGATTTCGTGACCGCCGATGCCGGCACGGGCTTCGTCCACATCGCCCCCGGCCATGGTGAGGACGACTTCGCCCTGGGCCGCGCCCATGACATTCCGGTGCCGGAGACGGTGAATGACGACGGCACCTATACGGTGCAGGCGCCGGGCTTCACCGGCATCCATGTCTTCAAGGCGCATGAGCCCGTCTGGGCGGCGCTGGAGAGCATGGGCACGCTGGCGGCCAAGGGCAGCCTGAGGCACAGCTACCCGCATAGCTGGCGCAGCAAGAAGCCCGTCATCTTCCGCGCGACGCCGCAATGGTTCATCGCGATGGACGATGCCAACCAGATCCGCGCCAAGGCGCTGGACGCCATCGCCAACACGCATTTCGTGCCTGACCAGGGCCGCAACCGCATCGGCTCCATGGTCGCCGCGCGGCCGGACTGGTGCATCAGCCGCCAGCGCGCCTGGGGCGTGCCCATCGCTGTCTTCGTGGACAAGCGCACGGGCGAGCCGCTGCGCGACCCCGCCGTGATGGACCGCATCCTCGCCGCCTTCCGCGAGGAAGGCGCCGATGCCTGGTACAAGCCCGGCGCCGCCGCCCGCTTCCTGGGCAATGAACGGAACCCCGATGACTACGAGCAGGTGATGGACATCGTGGATGTGTGGTTCGAGTCCGGCTCGACCCACGCCTTCTGCCTGCCCGATCACAACCTGCCCTTCCCGGCCGATCTCTATCTGGAAGGCTCCGACCAGCATCGCGGCTGGTTCCATTCCTCCCTGCTCGAATCCGTCGGCACGCGCGGCATCGCGCCTTTCAAGGCCATCCTGACCCATGGCTTCGTGCTGGATGAGTCCGGCCGGAAGATGTCGAAGTCGCTGGGTAACGTCACCGCCCCGCAGGAGGTGATGAAGGATTACGGCGCCGACATCCTGCGGCTTTGGGTGATGAATTCCGACTTCGCGGAGGATCTGCGGATCGGCAAGACCATCCTCGGCCAGCAGGCGGAGCTGTATCGCCGCATCCGCAACACGCTGCGCTGGCTGCTCGGCAGCCTGGATGGCTTCACGGATGCCGAGAAGGTCTCCTACGCCGAACTGCCGGAGCTGGAGCGCTTCATCCTGCACCGCGTGGCCGAGATCGATGCGCGCATCCGCAAGGCCGCGTCGGATTACGACTGGTCCGGCGTGATGCCGGAGATCCACAATTTCTGCGCCTCCGACCTCTCGGCCTTCCTCTTCGATATCCGGAAGGACAGCCTTTATTGCGACCGCGCGGATGATCCGCGCCGCCGTGCCGCGCGCACGGTGCTCGATGTGCTGCACCGCTGCCTCTGCACATGGCTGGCACCGGTGCTGGTCTTTACGGCCGAGGAAGCCTGGCTGGCCCGCTTCGGGCAGGATGCGGACAGCGTCCATCTCCAGACCTTCGTCTCGGTTCCCCAGGAATGGCGGAACGAAGCCCTGGCCGAGCGCTGGGCCCGGGCGCGCGCCGTGCGCGGCCTCGTCACCGGCGCGCTGGAAAAGGCGCGCGCGGCCGGCATCATCGGAAGCTCCCTCCAGGCGGCGCCGGAGCTGCATCTGGGTGAGGCCCAGGCGGATCTCGCGGATCTGCCCTGGGCCGAGCTCTGCATCACCTCCGACCTGACGCTCACCGGCACCCCGCTGGAAGGCGAGGGCGTGGAGGCGGAAGGTGGTGCCTCCGCCCGCTTCGCCCCTGCCCCCGGCAACAAGTGCGACCGCTGCTGGCGCGTCCTGCCGGAGGTCGGGCGCAGCGCCGCCCACCCCACCCTCTGCCTGCGCTGCGAAGCGGCCATCGCCTAATGGCCGCCCGCAACCTGACGCGCGGCCTGATCCTCGCCCTGCTGGTCCTGGTCGCGGACCAGGCCAGCAAATGGTGGATCCTGGAGGTCCTGGACCTGCCGACCCGCCGCAACGTGCCGCTGCTCGGCGGCGGCAGCTTCGGGCTGGACCTGACCATGGTCTGGAACCGTGGCGTCACCTTCGGGCTGCTCTCGGGCACTGCGCCCTGGCATGCCTGGGCCCTGGCGGTGCTGGCGGCGGCCATCGCGGTCTTCCTGATCCGCTGGATGGCAAAGGCCGAGAACCGTGGCACCGCCCTCGCGCTAGGCGCCATTGTCGGCGGGGCGGTGGGCAATGTGATCGACCGCATCCGCTTCGGCGCGGTGGTCGATTTCATCGACGCCTATGCGGCGGGGTGGCACTGGTATGTCTTCAACGTCGCGGATGCCGCGATCGTGCTGGGCGTCCTCGTCCTCCTGGTAGAGGCGCTGAGGGCCCGCCCGGCCTCCGAACCGGCGTAAGGTCCTGGCGCCAGCCGGGCGGCGTGACGAAACGTATTCGGAGCCGCCGCCTGTTTCCGCATGCCCCGCAGTTTTGCTAGAAGGCGCCTGCCATGATCCTCCGCCCCCTCCTTCTGGCCCCCCTGTTGCTGCTGGCCGCCTGCGGCGGCGACACGGCACGCACCCTCGGCCTGACCCGTGAGGCGCCGGACGAGTTCCAGGTCGTCACCCGCGCCCCCCTCTCCATTCCGCCCAGCATGGGCGACCTGCCGCCCCCCCGCCCCGGCGCCCAGCGCCCGCAGGAGCTTTCGGCGCGTGATAGCGCCGAAAGCGCCCTCGCCCCCGCCACGGCGCTTGGTGAGGGCCGGAGCGAACGCCCCACGGGCGCAGAGGTCGCGCTGCTCGCCCAGGCTGGCCAGGCCGCCGGCGTCGGCAGTGTGGACCGCGGCATCCGCCGCCAGGTGGACGAGGAGAGCCTCCGGCTCGACCGCCCGCAGCGCGGGCTGGTGGAGCGGCTGATGTTCTGGCAGCAGTCACCCACGCCCGGCACGGTGATCGATCCCCAAAAGGAAGCGCAGCGCCTGCGGGAGAACGCGGCCCTCGGCCGGTCCCCGGAGGATGGCGAGACACCGATCATCCAGCGGCGCGAGCGCGGCCTGCTGCAAGGCTTGTTCTAGGGAGCGCCGCCGGGTGGGTATTTCCATGAAGCAACCCGCCCGGCCATTTCCTCCGGCCCGGTCCTGTACCAAATGTCAGGGATGCCTTCCCTGACCCGCCGTGCCGCGCTGGTGACCGCCGCCGTCGCGCCCGCCGCCCTGGCCGGCCGTGCCCCGGCCGCCCCATCCTCCCCTTCCGCCGCCGTTGCCGCGCCGCCGCCGATTCCGGTCGACCGGCCGCTTTTCGGCGCGAATCTCTGGCGCATGCCCAACGGGCTCCGCGTCGCCTATGTCGGCACGCGCGGCGCGCCCGTGGTGGCGCATTACCTGTTCTATGGCGTCGGCTCGGGCGATGACCCGGAGGGCAAGTCCGGCCTGGCCCATTTCCTTGAGCACATGATGTTCAAGGGCAGCGCCCATGTGGCGGATGGCGAGTTCTCCCGCCGCGTGGCGCAGGAGGGTGGGCAGGACAATGCCTTCACCTCCCGTGACGTGACCGCCTACCACCAGACCGTGGAGGCGACGCGTCTGAAGCTGGTCGCGATGATGGAGGCCGACCGCCTGCGCGCGCCGGCCTTCCCCGCCGCCACGGTGGAGCCTGAGCGCGCCGTGGTGCTGGAGGAGCGGCGCCAGCGCACCGACAGCTCCCCCCGTGCCCGCTTCCGCGAGGCCTATGACGCGGCCATGTGGGGCCGCCAGCACTGGCGCGGCCGCCCGATCATCGGCTGGGCCGATGAGATCCGCGCCCTGACCCGTGACGACCTGATGGAATTCCACCAGCGCTGGTACACCCCGGGCAATGCCGTGCTGGTGGTGAATGGCGCGGTGGACGAGGCCGCGCTGCGCCGCGTGGTGGAGGACGAGTATGGCGGCGTCGAGAGCCGCGCCGTCACACCCCGCCAGCGGGCGGAGCCGCCGCCCGCTCCGCTGCAATCCCGCCTGGTCCGCAACGACCCTGGCGTGCGGGAGGCTCAGATGCTGCGCTCATGGATCGCGCCGACCCTGACCTGGGGGCGCGAGGGCGCAGGCAAGGAGCACGCCATCGCCCTTGAGGTACTGTCCCATCTGCTCGGCGGCGGCCCGGGGTCGCGCCTGCACCGGGCGCTGGTCCAGGGAGGCCTCGCTGTCGGGGCCGGGGCTGGCTATGACAGCGACGAGCTGGGCGCCACGGCCTTCGGCATCTATGCCACGCCGCGCGGCGATACGACGCCCGCGCAGCTGGAAGAAGCGATCGAGGATCAGGTGATGCGCCTGCTGGATGCGGGCGTGACAGCGGAGGAGGTGGCGCGCAGCCAGCGCCAGCTCACCGCCGGGGCGCTGCTTTCGCTGGATGGGCTGGGCGCCGCGCCGCGTCTTCTGGGCGGAACCCTCGCCATCGGCCTGCCCGCCGATGCCGTGGAGCACTGGCCCGCCAGCGTGCGCGCCGTGACGCCGGAGGCCGTGATGGCCGCCGCCCGCGCGGTCTTCACCCATCCCTCCATCACCGGCTGGCTGCTGCCCGAGGGCGTGCGCGCGCCATGACCGAAACCATTCCCAGCGGCTTCACCCTGCCGGTGCAGGTGGTCGAATCGGCCGGCGTGACCGCCTGGCTGGCCGAGGACCATGCCGTTCCCGTCATCTCGCTTGCCTTCTCCGTCCCCGGCGGCGCCGCACTGGATCCGGAGGGACGGGAGGGCGCCGGGGCCCTGGCCGCCGCCCTGCTGACCGAGGGCGCCGGCGAGCTGGACGCCAGCGCTTTCCAGGAGGCGGTGCGCGACGCGGCCATTTCCTTCTCTTTCTCGGCCGACCGCGACGAATTCTCGGGCAGCTTCCGCTGCCTGACCGAAGCGCTGCCCGAGGCGACGCGCCTGGCCCGTTTGGCGCTCCGAGAGCCCCGCATGGAGGCGCCGGATATCGAGCGGGTACGCGCCCGCGCGATCGCCGGCGCCCGCCAGGCGCTGGAAAACCCGCGCGGGCAGGCCAGCCGCGCCTTCTGGGCGGCCGCGCTGCCAGGCCCCTTCGGCCGCTCGCCCGGCGGCACGGCGGAGAGCCTGGCCACGGTGCCCGGCGATCTGCTCAAGCGTATTCCGGGGCGGCAGTTCCACCGGGGCGGGCTCATGGTAGCCGCCTCGGGCGCCATCACCGCGGACCAGTTGCGGGAGGTTCTGGCCGAGCTGTTCGGCGATTGGCCGGAGGGCGCGCCGGAAGGCCTGCCCAGCCTTCCCCCCTTCTCCGCGCGCGGCGTGCAAGTGGTGACCTTCGACAGCCCGCAATCCAGCGCCGTCTTCGGCCAGCCCGGCCTTGCCGTGGATGATCCGGACTGGGAGGCCGCGGGGGTGGTGCTGCGGATCCTGTGCGGCGGCGGCTTCTCCTCCCGCCTGATGAATGCGGTGCGGGTGGAGCGCGGCCTGGCTTATGGCATCGGGGCCGGACCGGAACCCATCGTGGGCCAGAGCATCATCATCGGTTCAGTCGCGACCGAGAACGCCCGGATGGGCGAGACGCTGTCGGTGCTGCGGAGCGAATGGGCCCGCATGGCCGCTTCCGGCCCGACCGAGGCGGAGCGGGAGGAGGCGATCGCCTATCTCACGGGCAGCCAGCCCCTTTCCTTCACTTCCACCCGGCAGATCGCAGGCATCATGCTGGCGCTGCGCCGGAACAACCGGCCGCTGGATTGGCTGGCGAAACGCCCGGCGCGCCTGGCGGCTCTGTCACGCGAGAAGCTGGTGGCGGTGGCAGCGCGGGTGCTGCGGCCGGATGAACTGGCCGTGACGGTGGCGGGCAAGCCCGAGGGCTTGTGACGGGCAGTCCCGGCAGGCGGCCTCCCGGGCAGGGCGCCCCCGGCCTCCGGGCCTGATCCTCGGTCAGTGGCCCGCGATGATCGCGACAGCATCGGCGCGGTGTTCACCGGAGGCATCACCCGCGCCCGCGCCGCGGGTAGTTGATTACGATTTAGATATGAGTATTGTCCGCGCCCCATCCTGGAGCGATCAGCGTGGTCTTGCCGATTGTCTATGCCGCCTTCGAGGCAGCCGTCGTCGCATCGGAAGCTGTCAGCCTCGCCGGACTGGATGCGCCTGCGGGCGCGGCCATCCGGACGGCGATGCTGCGCTATGCCCCAAGGGCCGTCATGGCCATGGACAGCTTCGAGCCCGCCGGCGGCCGAGCGGCTGGCCCAGCTGCTGCGACCAGTGCAGCGACGGGGGCCGCGCTGGTTGCCCAGGGCCGGCTGACGCGCCATGGCATCCTTTATGTGGCCGAGAAAGTCAGTGCCCTTCTCGGGCAATCCCGGCTGCTGCAGAAGGAGTTCAGCGAGGTCCAAGGCTTCGGCCCGCGCTTCTACCCCGTATGGGATGACGGCCCCTGCCTGGCCTGCGGCTTCACCTACAAGAACATCCCCCGGCGCTTCTCCATGCGCCTGGATGATGCCTCGGACCTGAAACAGCTCACGGCGTTCCTGCAGGCCTGCAAGAACGGGGTGCATGGCAGCTTCCAGCCCCCCGACGCGAAGCAATGGCCCTGGTTCCGGTCGAGAATGTTCGCGCGCGGAAGCGATCCGAGCGCCCCCGTTGCGGCCGTCAACCCGGTCGCGCCGGTCAGGAAGCTGCGCCTCTGGTGAAGGTGCCAGCGATGCGGCCGTGGGCGCATCGCTGGCCGCCTCCGGGGCATGTCGGAATTCAATCGACCCGGATGTTGTTCTCGCGGATGAGCCGCGTGTAGGTCTCGGTCTGCCGCGTCAGCCAGTCGCGGAAGGCATCGGGTCCGTCCGTGCGGGGTTCGGCGCCGAGTTCGGTCAGGCGCGCGGCGATGGCAGGCTGGGCCGCAGCCTTGCGCAGGGCGGTGTGCAGGCGCTCCACCACGGGGCGCGGCGTGTTGCCCTGGACCATCACGCCTTGCCAGGTACCGGCATCGACCGCGGGCCAACCGACCTCCCTAAAGGTCGGGACATTCGGCAGCGCGGCCAGCCTGTGCGTGCCCGTGACAGCGATCGCGCGCATCTGGCCGTTGACGGCAAAGGGCTGAGACTGGGTGGCTCCCTGGATGGTCAGGTCTGCCTCGCCCGAGACGACGGCGGTGAGGGCGGGCGCGCCGCCGCGATAGGGCACATGGGTCATCTCGCGGCCCCAGCGATCGGCAAGTTCGATCAGGGTGAGATGAGAAGACGTGCCGACGCCGGCATTCCCGCCATTGAGCGGGCGCGGGGCAGATTTGGCATAGGCGGCCAGCCCGGCCGCATCCTTCACCGGCAGCGCGTTGGCAACGCCCAGGATGTAGGGCGCATAGATCAGCATCGAAACCGGCGCGAGATCCCGCTGGTTGTCGAAAGGCAGACGCGGGAAGAGGGCCGGGTTGGTGGCGATGGTCGTCACATCCATCAGCAGCAGAGTGTGGCCGTCGGGCTGACTCTTGGCCACGACATCGGCGCCGATATTCCCGCCCGCGCCCGCGCGGTTCTCCACCACAACATTCTGGCCGAGGTCACGCGTCAGCTCCGGCGCGATCAGCCGGGCCAGGATGTCGCTGGTGCCGCCGGGGGGGTTGGGCACGATGATTCGGATGGTGTGGTCAAAGCTCTGCGCCCGCAGGGCGGGGGCCGCGAGCGCCGGCAGGGCGGTGGCGGCCAATGTGGCGCGGAGAAGGTCGCGGCGCGTCATCTCGTTCGTTTCCCGTATTCGTCATGGGCCCTGCTGGGCCTTGGCATCACCAGCCTGACGGGCGGAACCGGTACCTGTCCACGCCTTCATGCGTTCACGAAACGGTCGAGAAGAGCTTTCCCTGGGTTCTCTTCACCTTTTGAGCGACGCATCGGCGCGCCGACGCATTCCAATTCGAGGGAAGGACACGGCCTTCTCCATTTACTGCTATCAGGTCCGCCGGCAGCGCCTCGCCGGCCCGGACCTCGTGGAGGCAGGGCTACGCCCCCGGCGCCAGTTCCGCGCGCAACTCGTCCAGCACGCGCAGCGTGCCGTCGCGCCGCTCAATGTGCCAGAAGGTCCAGCCGTTGCAGGAGGGCGCCTCCTGCACGGCGGCGCCGACCTGGTGGATGCTTCCGGCCACGCGGCCGCAGCGCAGGGTCGCATCGGCGCCCACCTCTGCCTGCCAGCGGCGGTGCCGGTCCCACAGCTTCGTGCCGGGCGGCACGAGTCCGCGCTCCACCAGCGCGCCGAAGGGAATGCGGGGCTGCTCGCGCTTTGCCGGCAGCGTCAGGGCGATGCTTTCCGGCAGCGGCTCGATGGTGGCCAGCCGGGCTTCGGCGGCGTCGGCATAGCCGTCGTCACGCTCCAACCCGATATAGCGGCGGCCCAGGCGCTTCGCGACGGCGGCGGTGGTGCCGGTGCCCAGAAAGGGATCCAGCACGACCTCCCCCGGCGCCGTGCAGGCGAGGATCACGCGATGCAGCAGCGCCTCGGGCTTCTGCGTCGGGTGCAGCTTGCGGCCGTCCTCCCCACGCAGGCGCTCATTGCCGGTGCAGAGCGGAATGAGCCAGTCGCTCCGCATCTGCTTGTCGTCATTCATCGCCTTCATGGCGGCGTAGTTGAAGCGGTATCGGCTTTCCGGCCCGCGCGCAGCCCAGATCAGGGTCTCATGCGCGTTGGTGAAGCGGCGCCCGCGGAAATTCGGCATGGGGTTGGATTTCCGCCACACCACGTCGTTCAGGATCCAGAAGCCCAGATCCTGCAGCGCGACGCCCAGGCGGAAGATGTTGTGATAGGCGCCCATCACCCAGATCGTGCCGTCTCGCCGCAGCACGCGGCGGCATTCAGTCAGCCATTCGCGGGTGAAGCGGTCATAGGTGGCCAGATCGTCGAAGCGGTCCCACTCCTCGTCCACTGCGTCGACCAGGCTGTCATCCGGGCGGCGCAGCGCGCCCTTGAGTTGGAGGTTATAGGGCGGATCCGCGAAAATGGCGTGCACGGAGGCGGGCGGCAGACGGCGCAGGCTCTCGATGCAGTCGCCGCGCAGCACGCTGTCCAGCGGCAGGTCCAGCCCCGTTCCCACGCGCGCACTATCCCCCGACTCATCGCCTGGTCCGGCACCGCGCCCCCGCGTCGCGCCGGATCTTACCTCGGGGGCACCATGCCCATGGCGGAGTCGCCGCGTCAAGAAAGAGACAGAACGGCTTGATCAACCGGGCTGAAACCGCGCCGGTGATGAGGGCAGGGACCGAGCCGCGCCAGGGCCTCACGATGCGCCGGCGTGGGATAACCGGCATGTCGGGCGAAGCCGTAATCCGGCCAGCGGACGCTCAACCGCGTCATGGCCCGGTCCCGCACCACCTTCGCCATGATCGAGGCCGCCGCGATGGACAGCGACAGACCGTCCCCACCCACAACACAGCGCACCGGGCAGGGCAGCCGCGGCGGGGCATTGCCGTCCACCAGCGCCAGATCAGGCGCCACCGGCAGGCGGGAAATGGCGCGCGCCATGGCGAGATGCGTGGCGCAGAGGATGTTCAGCGTCCCGATCTCGGCGGCGCTGGCAGCACCGACGCCGATCAGGGCCGTGCCGGCGGCCCGCGCCTCTAGCAGCGCCTCATAGGCGGCCTCGCGCCGCGCCGCGTCCAGGCGCTTGCTGTCGTCCAGCAACGCGGCGAGTTCCTCCGGCGGGTGGCCGGGGAAAATGACGGCCGCGGCCAGCACGGGTCCGGCCAGCGGACCGCGCCCGGCCTCGTCCACCCCCGCCACCGGGCCGGGATGAGCGGCTTCCAAGGAAAAATCGGGGCGGGAGGCCGGCCGGCGCGCCATCAGAGGCCCAGTCCCTGCTCCGCCGCGCCTGGACGGACGGGCCGGCATTGGCAGTCGATGGTGAATCCTTCCATGGGCGCAGACTCGCCCTGGAAGGGGCTGGGGGCAAGACGGTTCACGCGTGACAGCCTGTCAGGCGCGCTCGCCCAGCACCCGGGTCAGCCGCGCCACCGCCTCCCGCGCCAGGCCGGGGCTGACGGCGAAGCAGATGCGGATGAAGCCCTCGCCCTCCGGCCCAAAGGCGGTGCCGGGGGCAACGCCCACCTTGGCCTCGCGCAGCAGGCGGAAGGCGAGGTCCAGGCTGGTCTCGCCGGTTTCCACCTTGGCCATCAGATAGAAGGCACCCTCCGGCGCGAAGACCGCCACGCCCTTCAGGCGCGACAGGCCCTCCACCATGATGGCGCGGCTTTCGGCGCAGCGGCCAACCATGGTGCGGATGAAGGCGTCGCCCTCCTCCAGCGCCGCGATGGCCGCGTGCTGGATGAAGGTGGGGATGGACGTCGTATTGTACTGGCCGAGCTTGGAGAAGGTGCCCGTCAGCCCCTCCGGATAGATCATCCAGCCGGCGCGCCAGCCCGTCATCGCCCAGTTCTTGGAGAAGGTGTTCGTGACGATCAGCCGGTCCGACGGCGTGCAGATCTGCAGGAAGGACGGGGCGATCGAGTTGCCATAGGTGAAGTGGGCATAGACCTCGTCGGAGATGATCCAGAGGTTCCGCTCCCGCGCCAGGTCGCGCAGCGCCTCCATCTCGGCCAGCGGCATCACCCAGCCCGTGGGGTTGGAGGGCGAGTTCACCACCAGGATGCGGGTGCGCGGCGTGATCGCGGCCTCAATATCCTCGATCGGCAGGGTGAAGCGGCCATCGGCGGAGTTACGGTAGGGCACGGTCACCGGCACCGCCCCGTTCACCCGCGCCGCCTCGGCCAGGTTAGGCCAGTTCGGGGTAGGAATGATGATCTCGTCGCCCGGTTCGATCAGCGCCTGGCAGGCCTGCATGATGGCGTTCATGCCGCCGGAGGTGATGGTGAACCGCTCCGGTGACACTTCCACGCCCCAGTGGCGGCGATGATAGTCGCTCAGCGCCTGATGCAGCCGGGGCAGGCCGCGGGAATAGGTGTAGCGGGTCTCGCCCGCCAGCATGGCCCGGTGTGCAGCCTCCACGACGAAGTCGGGGGTGGGCAGGTCGCCCTCCCCGATCCAGAGCTTCACGACCTCCGGATCGTCCCGCCCCTTGTCCGCCACAAGGCCGATCTGGCTGGTACCAACCCCCCGAATGCGCTCGGGCAGGGTATCGGCCAGGTCGGTGGCCGGGCTGGAGGCGACGCTCATGCGGAACCAATCTTCGTTCTGGGCCTCGGCAGGGCCGGGCATGCGAGAGGACCCCTTCTGACGCCAGGGCACGGGATGCGGAAGGGGAAACATGCCCCTCCGGGCGCTTGTTCTGATTTGCGGAGGCGGCGGCCTCTGGGAGGCGCTGCCTCCCAGTCCCTCCGCCGGGGTGGCAGCGGCCACCCCGGACCCCGCGTCGAGTTTTCGGCGAAACAGCGATCGAGGGTAGCGCCGCAGGCCTCTAACTCAGGCCCCGAAGGCGGCACTGCCCATCGCCGAGGGTCATAGAGCCTCGGCGGAGCTCCGGTTCAACCGCCAACAGATGGTGGGGGCCGGGGAGCATCATGCTCCCCGGTGGAGGGGGTCTGGGGAAGGCAAAGCCTCACCCAGGGGCCACCGCTCCTACAGCCCCCGCTCGACAAACTCATCCCCCGCCCCAAGCAGCCCCGCGGCGCCACCGCGAAGCGTGGCCAGGGCCGCCGCATCCCCGCGCAGCACGGCGTCAAGGAAGGTGACGGAGAGCGCGGCGGCGCGCTGGTGGTAGGTCCTGTCGGCGTAACGGCCGCCCGCCTCCTGCTCATCGGCGAAGGAGGCATGGGCGGCGCCGTTCAGCACGGCCAGGGCGCCGGGATTGCGCGATTGCTCGAAGGGCACGCGGCGGGCAGGGGCGCGGATGCCCTCGATGAAGCCATGGTCCTCCGTGCCCGTGATGTGGAGGAGCGGGACCACATAGCCGCCATAGGCCAGGCGGGGCGGCAGGCCCATGGCGGGAATGGGCGAGATGGCAATGCCCGCCTTGAGACGCGGATCAGGCAGGCCCAGGCCGCGGTCGCCGCCAGGCAGGCGCTCGCCCAGCATGTGCTGCACCGTCCAGGCACCGAAGGAATGGCCAGCCATGGCAAGGCGCGCGGGATCGGCACGGCGCGGCAGGTTGTCTAGTGCGAATTTGCTGTCCAGCAGCCTGTCCAGCGCGGCCTGCACGTTCAGCGCGCCAGCCGCGAGGCCCACCATGCGGTCGCCCCCGCCGCGCCACAGGCTGTCATCGGAACCGATGTGCTGGAGGTGGATCGCGAGATACCCATTCTCCGCCAGGGCGCGGCCGAGATAGGCGAGGCCTTCGCGCGAGCCTCCGAGACCATGGGAAATGATGACGGCAGGCACCAGTCCGGTGCCGGCGGGCTCGCGGATGAGTACAGGGATGTCGCGCGCACGGGCGGCATCGCGCAAGGTGGTGCGGGTTTCGATGATGCTGGCCTCCGTCGGGCGCGGCAGGGCCGAAGGCGTGGCGGCGCAGCCGGGCGCGGTGAGGAAGGGCAGCAGAGCGGGCGCCGCGAACAGCGCCCGACGCGGTACAGCAGCCCCTGTCAGAGCGGGATGTCGTAGGTCCGCCAGGGTGTGAGCTTCGCGACCCGGTCGTACACCGCGCGGGCACGGTGATTGTCCTCGGCGGTGATCCAACGGATGACGCTCCAGCCGCAACGGCGGCCTTCCTCGGCGATGGCTTCGATCAGCGCGTCGGCCACGCGCTTGCCGCGCATGTGGGGATCGACGAAGAGATCGTCCAGATAGCCGCCAGTCGTCGCGGAAAGAGGGCGGGCGAAAGCGCGGTAATGCGCGAGGCCGACGGCGCGGCCTTCCGTGTCCTCCGCGACCAGACCATTTGTTTCATGCGCGGGATCATGGATCCAGGACCAGACCCGGTCGCGCATCTCCGGTGTCTGCGTCACGCGATAGAACTCGGCGTAACCGGCGTAGAGCTTATCCCAATCGGCCCGATGACGCTGCTCGATGGGAATGACGCGGACTTCGCTCATGACGGGTCCTTCAGGCGGAGGTCCAGGCGGCCGGCAGCCCTCAGCGCCAGCAGCAGGGACGAGATGTGCAGCGCGTGAAGGATGTCACCCTCACCAAGTCTGTCCAGTACGCGCTGAAGGGGCCAGAGCTCTACGGTGATGTCCTCCCCGGCCTCATGGGCCGTGGGATGCGTCAGCCTGGCGCCCAGCGCCAGCACCGTATGCACGCGGTTGCGATGCGTGGCCGGATTGGGGCTGAGTGCGCAGAGAGCGCGGTAGGCCGGCGCCGTGTAGCCGGTTTCCTCCTGCAACTCGCGCGCTGCCGCGGTGATGGGGTCCGCATCGGTGGAATCCATCGCGCCGGCCGGCAGTTCCAGCGCCCAGGAGCGGGAGCCGTGCCGGTATTGCCGCACCAGCACTAGCTCATCGGCCGGCGTGACCGCGACCACATGCACCCAGTCCGGATAGGTCAGGGTGTAGAAGGGATCGAGCACGTTCCCCTTCGAGTCCCGCACCGCATCCGCCGTCACATCGATCCAGCGGTCGCGGAGGGCGGTGCGGGAGGAGAGAACTTCCCAGGGCGGCGGATGCGCGGTCATTCCGCGGCTGCCTTCGGCGCCTCCATATAGGCCTCCAGCGGCGCGCAGGTGCAGGCGAGGTTACGGTCGCCATAGACATTGTCCACGCGCTTCACCGGCGGCCAGTACTTGTGGGCGGCTATCCAGGGCAGTGGGAAGGCGGCCTCCTGGCGGGTGTAGGGGTGAGACCAGCTCTCCGCCGTTACTTCCTCAGCCGTATGCGGAGCGTTCTTCAGCGGGTTGTCGGCCTTGTCCGCCCTGCCCTGCTCCACCGCGCGGATCTCGGCGCGGATGGCGATCATGGCCTCCACGAAGCGGTCCAACTCCTCCTGCGGCTCGCTTTCGGTGGGTTCCACCATCAGCGTGCCCGCGACCGGCCAGGACATGGTCGGCGCGTGGAAGCCGTAATCCTGCAGGCGCTTGGCGATGTCTTCCACCAGCACGCCGCCGCCCTGCTGGAAGCCGCGGCAATCCAGGATGCATTCATGCGCCACCATGCCCTGGCGGCCGCGATAGAGCACGGGGAAGTGCCCATCCAGGCGCTTCGCGATGTAGTTGGCGTTGAGAATCGCCACCTGCGTTGCGCGCGTCAGCCCCTCGGCGCCCATCATGCGGATATAGGCGTAAGAAATGGGCAGGATGCAGGCGCTGCCGAAGGGGGCGGCGGAGACGGGGCCGAAGCCCGTCGCCGGACCGGCCTCGGCCACCATCGGGTGGTTCGGCAGATGCGGCGCCAGATGCGCGGCCACGCCGATCGGGCCAACGCCCGGCCCGCCGCCGCCATGCGGGATGCAGAAGGTCTTGTGCAGATTCAGGTGGCACACATCGGCGCCGATCGCGGCCGGGCTGGTCAGGCCGAGCTGCGCGTTCATGTTGGCGCCATCCATGTAGACCTGCCCGCCGGCCGCGTGCACGGCCTCGCAGATCGCGCGGATGGCCTCCTCGAACACGCCATGCGTGCTGGGATAGGTGATCATCAGCGCGGAGAGCTTCTCCGCGTGCTGATCGATCTTCGCGCGCAGGTCGTCCAGGTCGACATTGCCGTCGCGGTCACAGCCCACCACGACCACGCGCATCCCCGCCATCACGGCGGAGGCCGGGTTGGTGCCATGCGCGGAGGAGGGAATGAGGCAGATATCGCGATGCCCCTGCCCGCGCGCCTGATGATAGGCGCGGATGGCCAGCAGCCCGGCATACTCGCCCTGGCTGCCCGCATTCGGCTGCAGCGACACCGCCGCGAAGCCCGTGCAGGCGCAGAGCCAGGCCTCAAGGCGGCGGATCATCTCGATATAGCCGCGCGCCTGATCCACCGGGGCGAAGGGATGGATGTCGGAAAAGCCTGGGAAGGTGATCGGAATCATCTCCGCCGTCGCGTTCAGCTTCATCGTGCAGGACCCCAGCGGGATCATGCTGCGATTCAGCGCGACATCCTTGTCCTCAAGCGCCTTGAGATAGCGCAGCATCGCGTGCTCGGAGTGGTGCGCGCGGAAGACGGACGCCGTCAGGAAAGGCGAGCGGCGCACGAGGGCGGAAGGCAGGTGATCCGCCGCCTTCAGCTCGCCCAGACCGATGCGCTCGCAGGCTCCGGCCTCGCAGAGGGCGGTGACGAGCGCGATGAGGTCCTGCCGCGTCACCGTTTCATCCAACGCGACGGCAACGCAGCCGGCATCCACGCGGCGCAGATTGAAGCCGGCCGTCAGCGCGGCTGCCATCAGCGCATCGGCCTTATCGCCGGCCTCGATCGCGACCGTGTCGAAGAAGGATTCGTGGCGCAGCCGGAAGCCGGCGCGCATGGCGGCATCGGCGAGCAGGCTGGCCAGCAGATGCGTGCGGCGGGCGATGCGGGTCAGGCCTTCCGGCCCGTGCCACACGGCGTACATGCTGGCCATCACGGCCAGCAACACCTGCGCCGTGCAGATATTGCTCGTCGCCTTCTCCCGGCGGATGTGCTGCTCGCGAGTCTGGAGGGCGAGGCGCATGGCCGGGCGGCCAGCGGCATCGACGGAAACGCCGACCAGGCGGCCGGGCATCAGGCGCTTCAGCCCGTCCTTCACCGCCATATAGGCGGCATGCGGGCCGCCATAGCCCATAGGCACGCCAAAGCGCTGCGTGCTGCCCACCACCACATCGGCGCCCATCTCGCCAGGCGGGGTCAGGATGGTCAGGGCCAGGATGTCGGCGGCCACGATCGCCAGGGCACCGGCCGCCTGGGCGGCAGCGATGGCAGGGGTGATGTCGCGCACCTCGCCCGTGGTGCCGGGATAGGAGAGCACCACGGCGAAGGGCTTCAGCGCGGCATAGGCCGCGACATCACCCGTGACCTCGATCCTGATCCCCAGGGGTTCGGCACGGGTGCGCAGCACGGCCAGGGTCTGCGGATGCAGGTCCGGCGCCACCACCAGGGTGGTGGATTTCTGCTTATGCGCGGCCAGGCCCAGCGCCATCGCCTCGGCCGCCGCCGTCGCCTCGTCCAGCAGGGAGGCATTGGCCACGGACAGGCCGGTCAAGTCGCAGACCATGGTCTGGAAGTTCAGCAGGGCTTCCAGCCGGCCCTGGGCAAGTTCCGCCTGATAGGGCGTGTAGGCCGTGTACCAGCCCGGATTTTCCAGCACGTTACGCAGGATCACCGGCGGGGTATGGGTGCCGTAATAGCCGCAGCCGATCAGCGACTTCACGCGACGGTTCTTCTCGGACAGCGCGCGAAGCTCCGCGATGGCGGAAGCCTCGCCCACCGGCGGCGGCAGCGCATCCAGGTGGCTGTCGCGGATGGCGGCGGGCACGGTGCGGGCGGCCAGCGCCTCCAGGCTCTCCGCACCCACCACGCGCAGCATGGCGGCGATCTGCCCCTCGCCCGGCCCGATATGCCGGGTGGCGAAGGCGGCGGTCTCCTCCAGCGCCGCGAGTTGGTCGAGCGCGCTCACTGCCCTTCCTCCGCGTGCTTGGCGTAGGTGTCCGCGTCCATCAGCGCGTCGATCTCCGTGGCGTCGCGCGGGGTGATGGTGAAGAACCAGCCCTCGCCCATCGGCTCGCTGTTCACCAGGCCGGGATTGTCCACCAGCGCGGCATTGTTCGCCGCGATGGTGCCGGCGATGGGCGCGTAGATGTCGGAGGCGGCCTTCACGCTCTCCACCACGGCCACAGCCTCACCGGCCTCCACTTCCCGGCCGGGCTCGGGCAGTTCCACGAAGACCACGTCGCCCAGCGCGTTCTGCGCGTGGTCGGAAATGCCGACGACCGCGACGTCGCCGTCCAGACGGACCCATTCGTGGCTCTTGGCGAAGCGGGTCTGGCTCATACGGCAACTCCGGCATTGTTCGTGAGGGCCGCGCGCTTATAGCGGTGCGGCACAAAGGGGGTGGGGGCGATGCGGGCGGGGATGGACCGGCCGCGCACCATCAGTTCAAGCGCCGTGCCATCCGCGGCATGGGCGCGGGCGACGTAGCCCATCGCAACCGGCGCGTTCAGCGAGGGGCCGAAGCCACCGCTGGTCACCTCGCCGATCGGAAGGCCGCCCAGCACGATCTGCGTATGGGCACGGGCGGGCTGGCGTCCCTCGGGCAGCAGGCCGACGCGCAGGCGCTTGGGGCCGTTGTCCAGCTCTTCCCGCACCCGCTCCGCGCCGGCGAAGTCCCATGTCATGCGGCGGCGCTTGCCCAGACTGAAGGTAAGCGCGGCCTCGACCGGGGAGGTCGTTTCGTCGATGTCCTGGCCGTAGAGGGGCAGCCCAGCCTCCAGCCGCAGGCTGTCCCGGGCGCCGAGGCCGGCCGGCGTCGCACCGGCGGCCAGCAGGGCGCGGGCGACGGTTTCGGCACCCTCGGCGGGGATGCCGATCTCGAAACCATCCTCCCCGGTATAGCCGGAGCGAGTGACGAGCGCCGGAATGCCAGCAACGGGCGTTTCCAGTACGCCCATGAAGGGCATGGCCGCGATTCCCTGGGCCAGGGGCGCCAGGATCGCCTCCGCGCCCGGGCCTTGCAGGGCCAACAGCGCGCGATCAGGCCGTGGCACGATAGCCACGCCCGCGGGCAGGGCGGCGCCGATCGCCTGGATGTCCACCACCTTGCGGGAGGCGTTCAGCACCAGGAACAGCCGGTCGCCGAGATTGGCGACCATGAAGTCGTCGACGATTCCGCCGGTCTCGTTCATCAGCAGCGCGTAGCGCTGGCGGCCAGGGCGCAGGGCCTGGACCTCTGCGGGCGTCACGCGCTCCAGCGCGGCCGCCGCGCCATCGCCGCGCAGTTCCGCCTGGCCCATATGGGAGACATCGAACAGCGCCGCGCCTGTCCGGCAGGCCTGGTGTTCGGCGATGATGCCCGCCGGGTACTGGACGGGCATCGCATAACCCGCGAAGCCCACCATGCGCCCGCCGAGTTCGCGGTGCAGGCCGGCCAGCGGCGTTTCAAGCAAAGCTTCGGTATCGGCCACGCATCCCCCATGGCCGCACGAAGGCGGCCGGTTCAGATCGTGGCCCCCCTCTGTCCCGAGACCTGAGAGATTCGGAAAGCGGGGCTTTCCTTACTCCGTCGGTGCCATGGCCCGACCAGGTGAATGGTTCAGGCCACGGGCTTTCCAGAGGCCCCTTCCCCGCGCGGTCCTTTGGCCTGAGCGTTTCCGGGGGCCGGTTGCGCCTTCGGCGGGGGTGTCTCCACCCCTCTCTCCCGCACGGGATCAGCGGGTGGACCAGTCCTGCCCGAATGCAGGGCCGGACGCAACCGTCAGAAGGGGCCTGGAGCAGGCATCTCCCTTCTCTGTTTCGGGGTGTAGCACCGGCGCGCCGGTAAAACCGGCATGCCCCCCACTCGAAAAAGGCGGAGGCCTCCGGGGAGAATCTCTTCTCCCCAAGCTTTCACCGCACCCCGCGCCGCTGGTTCTCCGCCAGCTGCTCCGGGGTCAGCTGGAAACCAACCAGGATCACCTTCTCCGCCGCACGCTGCGGATTGCCGGGGAGGCGGACCATCATCTCCGCGCTTTGGGCCACGGTGCTGCGCTCCCCCTCGCCGAAGGTGACCTGCACCGTATCGGTAGCCTTGTTCAGGACCCGGCTTTCCGTTCCTTCCGTCACGGCAATCAGGAAGGGCAGCCCGGCCGTCCGGCTGGTGGCCGCTGGCCCGCGCTCGGCCGACACCTGAACCGTCAGGATCACGTCCAGCCCGGCATCGCGTGGGGCGTAGTCGCAGCGGGCCTGGAAGCCGATCATCCGCGCATCGACCTCGACCGTGCCGATATCGGGCCGGGCGCCGGGCCGGTAGCGGGTCAGGTCCACCGCATCGGCCAGCAGGGCCACGCGGGGGCAGGGCGCCGTCGGGCGCTGGTTCATCACGCTGCCGCCCCTGCCGCTGCAGCCGGCCAGTGCAGGCAGGGCCGCGAGGGCCAGGAGGAAGGCCGAACGAGGAAGACGGGTCACGCGGGGGATGCTCCTTGCCCTCGGACATTGCGGGCATGCTCGGCACGGCCCTGGGCGGCGGCGCCGAGGGCGGCTAGAATAGTTCTCGCCCACGGTCCGGCCGGGGGCTGTTCGCGCCGGCGCCGAGGGACCAAGTCGCACGCCATGGATCAGATCGCAAACCTCCCCCACTCCTCGGGGAAGCCCTCCTTGAGGGTGCTGCTGGCGGGCCCGCGCGGCTTCTGCGCGGGGGTGGACCGGGCCATCAAAATCGTCGAGCTGGCGCTGGAGCGCTACGGCGCCCCTGTCTATGTCCGGCACGAGATCGTTCATAACCGCTTCGTGGTGGAGGGGCTGGAGGCCAAGGGGGCCATCTTCGTCGAGGAACTGGACGAGATCCCCGATGACGGGCAGCCCGTGATCTTCTCGGCCCATGGCGTGCCCAAATCGGTGCCCGCGGCCGCCGAGGCGCGGCAGATGCTCTATCTGGACGCCACCTGCCCCCTGGTCAGCAAGGTCCACCGGGAGGCTGAGCGCCACCACACCAATGGTTGCCACATCCTGCTGATCGGCCATGCCGGGCACCCGGAGGTGATCGGCACCATGGGCCAGCTGCCCGCCGGCAGCGTGACCCTGGTGGAGGATGCCGAGCAGGCCGCAACGGTCCAGCCGCCCGAGGGGCCGTTGGCCTATGCCACCCAGACCACCCTCTCGATCGACGACACGACGGAAGTGCTGGACGTGCTGCGCGCCCGCTTCCCGCACATGGCCGCGCCGATCAAGGAAGACATCTGCTACGCCACCACCAACCGCCAGGCGGCGGTGAAGGCGATCGCGGAGCGCTGCGATCTAATCGTGGTCATGGGCGCCCCCAACTCCTCCAACTCCGTGCGCCTGCGGGAAGTGGCGGAGAAGGCCGGCTGCCCGCGCGCCGTGCTGGTCCAGCGCGGCCGGGACTTCGATCCGAGTCTGGCGGATGGGCTTTCGACCGTGGGCATCTCCGCCGGCGCCAGCGCGCCGGAGCTGCTGGTGCAGGAGGTGGTGGACCGGCTGCGGACCCGCTTCGACGTCACGATCGAGGATGTGACGGTGGCGGAGGAGAAGATCATCTTCAACCTGCCCCGCGCCCTGCGCGCCCCGCGCGCCACCACGCCGGCGGAATAGCGCCGGGCGGGTTGCCGTCCCGCCCCGGCTGATGCATGGACCCCGGCTCAGGGGGTTGCATGGCTGTCTATACCGAGGTGTCCGACGAGGCGCTGCGCGCGTTCCTGTCGGAGTATGATCTGGGCGATTTGCTGGCCTTCCGCGGCATTGCGGAAGGGGTGGAGAACAGCAACTACGCCCTGAAGACCACCGGTTCTCCACTGGGCGGCGACTTCATCCTGACCCTCTATGAAAAGCGGGTGGATCCGGCGGAACTGCCCTGGTTCCTCGGGCTGATGCGCCATCTGGCCGCGCGCGGCCTGGCCTGCCCGGAGCCCGTGGCGGGACGGGACGGGGAGGCACTGCGGAAGCTGGCCGGACGGCCGGCCGCGATCTGCACCTTCCTGCCTGGCGTCTGGCCGCGCCGCCCCACCGTCGCCCATTGCGGGCCGCTGGGTACTGCCCTGGCCGCCCTGCACGCCGCCGGGAAAGGCTTCACGGCGGAGCGGCCCAACTCGCTCGGCCCCGCAGGCTGGGGACCGTTACTGGAGCGCTGCCGACCCAATGGAGACACGGTGCAGCCCGGGCTCTGCGCCGAGTTGGACGGGTATCTCCCCGCCATCCTGCGCGACTGGCCCGGTGATCTGCCGCGCGGGCAGATCCATGCGGATCTCTTCCCGGACAATGTCTTCTTTCTGGAGGGCGAGGACGGGCGTCCGCGCGTGTCCGGCCTGATCGACTTCTATTTCGCCTGCACGGACATCCTGGCCTATGACGTGGCTATCTGCCTGAACGCCTGGTGCTTCGAGCCGGACCTGTCCTTCAATGTGACCAAGGCCCGCGCCCTGCTGGCCGGCTACAACGCCGCGCGCCCGCTCTCGGAAGCCGAGCTGGCGGCCCTGCCTGTGCTTTGCCGCGGCGCGGCGCTGCGCTTCCTGCTGACGCGGCTTTATGACTGGACCAACACGCCGCCCGGCGCCCTGGTCACCCGAAAAGATCCACTCGAATACCTGCGTCGCCTGCGCTTCCACGCCCAGGCCACGGGAGTTGCTGCTTATGGATTCTGAGGATGCCGCCACGGGTGGCGGTGTGGTCGAAATCTGGACCGATGGCGGCTGCAAGCCCAATCCCGGCCCCGGCGGCTGGGGCGCCATCCTGCGCTTCGGCGCGCATGAGCGGGAACTGACGGGCGCCGAGCCCGCCACCACCAACAACCGCATGGAACTGACCGCTGCGGCTTCCGCGCTGGAGGCACTGAAGAAGCCCTGCCGCGTGGTGATCCATACGGACAGCGAGTACGTGAAGAATGGCGTGACGCGCTGGGTCCATGGCTGGGTGCGCAACAACTGGCGCAATGCGGCGAAGGAACCGGTGGCGAATTATGAGTTGTGGCAGCGCCTGCTGGCCGCCGCCAAGCCGCACCAGATCGAGTGGCGCTGGGTGCGTGGCCATGCCGGGGATCCGATGAACGAGCGCGCGGACAAGCTGGCAACGGCCGCGCGAATGGGGCTGGGGCGGTAAATCTGTCGGAGGCGACAGGACTGATTTCTTGTCGCCTCCAAACGCACACAATCAGCGCCTTCCAGCAGGCAGGCCCGCCGCTGAGATTGGTCTGGTCCTCGCTCCCGGCTCAGACATGGACCTCGCCATGAGCCAGCTCACCGCCTTTCTCGCGCGGGCGAAAGGTGGCGTAGCAAAGCCAGCAGTAGAACACGCCCACCGCGATGAGCACGGCCCATCCCGGAACAGGGCCGAGCGCGACATTCTGGATGATGCCGGGCACGGGCTTCGCCGGGTCCACCGCAACCTCGTCCCGCAGCAGCCACGAGGAGGAGATCTTGAGGATCCAGGCGGCCAGCAGCACGAGGAACATCCAGAAGTAGTTCCGTCGTAACCTGCGCGAGATCGCCGCTCTCCGCGACATCAGGAATTTTGGCTCGCGCAGATCCTCGCCCAGATCCCTCACCCAGTCATCCGTCCTGCCAGGCCGGGGTGCGAAGATCTGCGCATAATAGTTCCGCTCGAGCCGCCGCACTCGCGTTCTGTAGACATCGAAGAAGCGGTAGCGGCGCGCCTCGATGGAAAGCAGCAGCATCACCAGCACCATGGCGAAGAGAAGCACGCCATGGTGCGCGGCGGGAGTCGAGAGTGAGACGGAGAGCATCCCGGCGACCACGGTAATGGCCCAGTTGGTCGTCAGGTCAATCCGGTCCCTCCACCCCGTCATCCGCCCGATCTCCGCGCGGTGAAAATGGGCCAGGACGGTAATGGCCTCGCCGGTGCTGGCAGGGATCGGCACGGCAGCGGAACGCCCGGGCCTCTCGTCATCCGCCTGCTTTCCTCCAACGGTGTCCATGACGGTCTCCCTGCTGGCGCGGCGAGGGTAGCGGGAGACAAGACGCGCCGGTAGCAGCCCCAATCCTGCTGGCGATACGTCCGGAACGAGATCATGGCTGGCCTGGCGCAGGAGCGGGCCTTGAAGCCTGGCAGGACACCTTTCATATCGCGGGCCGGTTGTTTCTGATCCCCTGGAGGACGCTTGTGAGCGAGACGGTGGAGCGCCACGAATTCGGCGCGGAGGTCGGGCGGCTTCTGGACCTGGTGGTCCACGCCCTCTACTCGGACCGGGAGATCTTTCTGCGCGAACTGGTGGCGAATGCCGCCGATGCGGTGGACCGGCGCCGCTTCGACTCCCTGACCCAGCCCATCCCGGCAGTGCCCGAGGGCGCCGCGGTCCGGGTCATCCCGGACAAGGCCGCCCGGACCCTCACCATCTCCGATCCCGGCATCGGCATGAGCAAGGGCGATCTGGCCGAGAATCTCGGCACCATCGCGCGCTCCGGCACCCGTGCCTTCACGCAGTCCCTGGCCGAGGCCAAGCCGGGCGATCGCCCCAGCCTGATCGGCCAGTTCGGCGTGGGTTTCTACTCCGCTTTCATGGTCGCCGACCGGGTGGAGGTCACCTCCCGCCGCGCCGGAAGCGACGAGGCCTGGACCTGGGCCTCCACGGGCCAGGGCGACTACACACTCGCCCCTGCCAGCCGCGACGAGCCGGGGACGGATATCGTTCTGCACATCAAGTCCGATGCGGAGGAGTTCCTGGAGCCATTCCGGCTTCAGTCAATCATCCGCAAATGGGCGGACCACATCACCATCCCCATTACCGTTGCCCGGGATGGCAAGGACGAGCCCGCGAATGAGGGCACGGCCCTCTGGCGCAAGCCGAAATCCGAGGTCAGCGCGGAGAGCTACACCGAGTTCTACCGCCATCTCGGCCATGTCTTCGACGAGCCCTGGGCCACGCTGCATTGGCATGCCGAGGGGGCGCTGGAGTTCAGCGCGCTGCTCTTCATACCGGGCATGAAGCCCTTCCAGGTTCTGGAAGGTGAGCGGGAGAGCCGCGTGCGCCTGCATGTGCGGCGGATGTTCATCACCGATGAAGCCGAGTTGCTGCCCTCCTGGCTGCGCTTCGTGCAAGGCGTGGTAGACACCGAGGACCTGCCGCTGAATGTCTCGCGCGAGATGCTGCAGGCGACGCCGGTGCTGGCTCGCATTCGCCGGGCGGTGACGAATCGTGTGATGTCGGAGCTGAAGACACGCGCGAAGGATGCCGAGAGCTACGCCAAGTTCTGGGAGAATTTCGGCCCGATCCTGAAGGAGGGCGTCTGGGAGGATTCGGAGCACCGCAAGGAGCTGGCCGGCCTTCTGCGCTTCCGTTCGTCCGCCCTGGAGGGCTGGACCTCTCTTGCCGACTATGTCTCCCGCATGAAGGAGGGACAGGAGGCGATCTACATCCTGGCCGGGGACTCGCAGGAGGCGCTGGCGAAGTCGCCCCAGCTTGAGGGCTTCCGCGCCCGTGGCGTTGAGGTGCTGCTGCTCTCGGATGGGATCGATGCCTTCTGGCCGGAGCGGCTGGGCAGCTTCGAGGAGAAGCCGATCCGGAGCATCACCCAGGGTACGGTCGACCTGTCGAAGATCGCGGCCGGGGAGAGCGCAGCCGGGGAAGCCGCGGATGTCTCCAAGCTGATTCCGATCCTGAAGGATGCCCTCAAGGCCGATGTCTCCGATGTGCGCGCCACGGATCGCCTTGTGGACAGCGCCGTCGTGCTCGCGGCTGCCGCAGGCGGGCCCGACCTGCATATGCAGCGCCTGCTGCAGCGGGCCGGCCGCAGTGTCGGCGCCGGTATGCCCGTGCTGGAGATCAATCCTCGCCACCCGCTGGTACGGAGCCTCGCGGCAAAGGCCGAGACGGGCACCGGACTGGAGGAGACGGCTGGGCTGCTGCTCGACCTCGCCCGGGTCCAGGACGGCGATACTCCGCGTGATCCAGCGGCCTTCGCGCGGCGGATGGCCGAGGCGCTGGCAGCGACCCTCGCCTGATCCGCCGATGGATAGATTCCGGGGGAGAAGGAATTCTCCCCCGGCCCCCTCATCTTCTTTTTCGGGGCTGCCGCGGCATGGTGCGCGGGCGCGTCCGGCGCCTCACCGCGAAATCTTTGATCGAAAACGCGAATTTCCTGACCTGATTTAGCCGCCGATGTTGAAGTTCCCTGTGAAGAACGGCACCTAATAGGCCTGTCAGGTTCTCAAGCCCCGAGTCGCAAGTGCCGGACAGGCCGCCCGGCGGCCCGCCGGTGACGTCAAGTCGGCCGGAGAGGTCATGGGTCTGGGGGTGCTGCTCGCCGCGGTTGCGCTCCTCCTTCTCGCGGCGGTGCTGCTCATCGCCCATGGCGTGCCCGCCGAAACCGCTCCCGCCGCCCCAAGCGGCAAGGCCCAGGTCTCTGCCCTCACGCCCCGCCAGTTCGAACAGCATTGCGCCGACGCCCTCGCCGCGCGCGGCTGGTCCGTCTCGGTCGGCCGTGGTTCCGGGGATCAAGGTGTGGACGTGCTGGCCCGCAAAGGCGGCCGCACCGTGGTGCTGCAGTGCAAGCTCTATACCCGCCCCGTCGGCAACAAGGCGGTGCAGGAAGCCCTGGCGGGGCGTGGCTATGCCGGCGCGGATGGCGCGGCCGTCGTCTCCAACGCGCCCTATACCGCCGCCGCCCATGCGCTGGCTGCCCGCGTAGGCGTGCTGCTCCTGCATGTTTCCGATCTTCCACGCGCGGACACCCTGTTCCAGTTTCCCGCCAATCCGGCGCCCGAATCCGAGGAGCCCACCCGCGCCCGCCGCCGGCGCCCGCGCCGCCCGGCCCGGGCGCCCGCCTGGCGGCTTCCGGGGCCGCTCATTCCCGCCAGCGTGCTGGCGGGCTTCATTCTGCTCTGCCCCCGGATGGCCCCCGAAACGCCGGATACGCCCCGCCGCAGCGCCCTCCAGCGGCCCCTCCCGCTTCCCCCGCCCGCACCGCCACCCCCCACCCGCCACGCCGCCCGCTAAGCCGCGCGCTGCACCGATTGGAGGCTCACGCCTCGCACCCCGCCGCCGGACGCCCTACATTCAGGAGCTGAAACGCCCCTCCGTCTCCGGAAGCCATCCCCCAAGCATGACCGAGCAGATCCTGGCCGCCGCCACCGACCCCGCACTGAACGGCGGCGCTGTCCGTCTTACCCGCCTCCCCAACGGCCTCACCATCGTCTCCGACACCATGTCCCGCGTGGAAACCGCGTCGATCGGCGCCTACGCCCATACCGGCACGCGCGACGAGGAGGCGCATGAGAACGGCGTCTCCCACTTCCTGGAGCACATGGCCTTCAAGGGCACGGAAAAGCGCGACGCCCATGCCATTGCACGGGAGATCGAGGCGGTGGGCGGCCACCTGAATGCCTACACGGCCCGCGAGACGACCGCCTATTACGCCAAGGTCCTGAAGGAGGATCTGCCCCTGGCCGCCGATATCCTCGGCGACATCCTGACCCATTCCACCTTCATCCCCGAGGAGGTGGAGCGCGAGCGCGGCGTGATCCTGCAGGAGATCGGTCAGGCGAATGACACGCCTGATGACATCGTCTTCGACCACTTCCAGGAAACCGCCTATGCCGGCCAGCCTATGGGTCGCCCGACCCTCGGCCCGGCGGAGATCATCGAGAAACTGCCGCGCGAGGCCCTGACGGGCTATATGCGCCGCCATTACGGCCCGTCCCGCATGGTCATCGCCGCTGCTGGCGCCGTGGACCATGACCAGCTGGTCGATCTGACGAAGAAGCACTTCGCCGACCTGCCCACCATCGAGCAGCACCAGGCCGAGCCCGCCCGCTACACGGGCGGCGAGTTCCGTGAGGAGCGGGACCTGGATCAGGTCCATCTGCTGCTGGGCTTCCCTGGGCCTGCCTATGGCGACCCGATGCACTACCCGACGATGCTGCTCTCCACGATCCTCGGTGGCGGCATGTCCTCCCGCCTGTTCCAGGAGATTCGCGAGCGTCGCGGCCTCGTCTATTCCGTCTATTCATTCCACTCCCCGTACCGGGATGCCGGCCTCTTCACGATCTATGCCGGCACAGGCGAGGAACAGGCGGCCGAGCTGATGCCAGCCACGCTGGAGGAGCTGCGCCGCGTGCAGCACGACGTGACCGAGGAGGAACTGGCCCGCGCCAAGGCTCAGCTCCGCGCCTCCGTCCTCATGTCCCTGGAATCCACGGGCTCCCGCTGCGAGCAGCTTGCCCGCCAGCTCCAGGTCCATGGCCGCATCATTCCGGTCGAGGAGACCAAGGCGAAGATCGCCGCCGTGACGGTGGAGCAGGTTCAGCAGGCGGCCGCCCGCGCCTTCCGCGCTCCGCCGACCCTGGCCGCGCTTGGCCCGGCTGGCCGCGTCCCGCACCTCCCCGAGGTCGCAGAGAGGCTCGCGGCGTGAGCGCGGCGGTCGAGCAGGCCAAGGCCGACCCGCGCGACACCCTGTCCGACCTCGTCTCCGCCGCCCGCGCGGCGGGGGCGGATGCGGCGGATGCCATGCTGGTGGCCGGCTCCTCCCTCTCCGTCCAGATGCGGCTGGGCGAGGTGGAGAATGTCGAGCGTGCCGAGGGCTTCGATATCGGCCTGCGCGTCTTCCTGGGGAAGCGACAGGCCACCGTCTCCACCACCGATGCCAGCCCGGCGGGCTTCCGGGCCCTGGCGGAGCGCGCCGTCGCCATGGCCTGGGCTGTGCCGGAGGATCCCTTCGGTGGGCTGCCCGAGCAGGTGCCTGCCCTGGCCGACCTGCCGCTGGACATGGATGACGGGCAGGAGCCCGACGTCGCTGCCCTGACCGAGCGCGCCCGCCGCGCCGAGGAAGCCGCCCGCGCCGTTGCCGGCGTGACCAATTCCGAGGGTGCGGATGCCGGCTGGAGCCGGACGATGATCGCGCTGGCCGCCTCGAACGGCTTCATGGGCAGTTACACCCGCAGCGGCCACAGCCTGTCCGTCACCGCCCTGGCCGGCGAGGGTACGGCGATGGAGCGGGACTACGACTACAGCTCCGCCACCCATCTTTCCGACCTGGATGATCCCGAGACCCTTGGCCGCAATGCCGGGGAGCGGGCTGTCCGCCGCCTGAATCCGATCCGCCCCGCCACGGCGCGCCTGCCCGTGCTCTATGATCCGCGCGTGGCCGGCTCGATCCTCGGCCATCTTGTCGGCGCGGCGAATGGCGCGGCCGTCGCCCGCGGCACCAGCTTCCTGCTGAAGAAGATGGGCCAGCAGGTCATGGCCCGCGGCCTGACCCTGCGTGACGACCCCACCCGCCCCCGCGGTCTCCGTTCCCGTCCCTTCGATGCCGAGGGCATGCCCACCGCCCCCCTCGCAATCGTGGAGGACGGCGTGCTGAATCACTGGCTGCTGGACTGGCGCTCCGCCCGTCAGCTCGGCCTGCAATCCAATGGCCGCGCCGCCCGTTCCGTCGGCGGCCCGCCCTCTCCCTCCACCACCAATCTGTGGCTGGAGCCGGGCACGCTGACGCCAGAGGCGCTGATGGCCGACATCACCGAGGGCCTCTACGTCACGGAGATGATCGGGAGCAGCATCAACGGCCTGACCGGCGATTACAGCCGCGGCGCCTCCGGATTCATGATCCGCAACGGCCAGCTTGCCGAACCCTTCTCGGGCGTGACCCTGGCGGGGAACCTGCTGGAGATGTTCCTGAACATCACCCCGGCCAACGACCTTCGCTTCAAGCGCGGCACGGATAGCCCGACGCTGCGGATCGAAGGGCTGACGATGGCGGGCGCGTAAGAAAGACCGGGGGAGAAGGAATTCTTCCCGGTCCTTTTTCATTGGCCGCTACGGCAGCGTCCGCGCCGTGGCCGCCGCCTGGCCGAGATCCTCGACGAAGCGGTCATACTCCCGCGCCTTGGCCGCCGGGTCCGGCAGCCGCAGCAGATAGGACGGGTGGACGGTCGGGTAGAAGGGCCGTCCTTCCGGATCGCGCAGCAGGGAGCCGCGCAGCTTCGTCACGGCCATGGCCCGGCCGGAAACGGCCCGCAGCGCCGTCGCGCCCAGGGTGACGATCAGGCGCGGCTGCACGAAGCCGATCTCGCGCTGCAGGAAGGGGCGGTAGAAGGCGATGTCGCCCGCATCCGGGGACTGGTGCAGCCGCCGCTTGCCGGTGGGCGTGAACTTGAAGTGCTTCACGGCATTGGTGACATAGGCTTCGTCGCGCGAGACGCCCGCCTCTTCCAGTGCCCTGTTCCACAACCGGCCTGCGGGGCCGACGAAGGGACGGCCCTGGATGTCCTCCTCGTCACCGGGCTGCTCGCCGATGAACATCAGCAGCGGGTGCTGGGGTCCCTCGCCCATCACGGGCTGGGTGGCATTGGCTACCCAGGGCGGCAGGTCGTTGCGCGCCAGGAGGGCACGGCGCAGCGTGGCCTGGGCCTCGGCGAAATCGGCGGTGTTGGTCAGCAGATCGGCCGGCATGGCGGT
The DNA here is from genome assembly GCF_049629625.1 of Roseomonas chloroacetimidivorans. Classification (NCBI taxonomy): domain Bacteria; kingdom Pseudomonadati; phylum Pseudomonadota; class Alphaproteobacteria; order Acetobacterales; family Roseomonadaceae; genus Roseomonas; species Roseomonas chloroacetimidivorans. The sequence goes on from NZ_JBNBZS010000009.1 coordinate 206,994, forward strand.
TTCAACGCTTTGGGCCGCCTGCGGCTGCGCGCCGCGCAGATGGGCGGGCAGGTGAATCGCACGCTGGCGGCGCTCCGCCGCCGGGGTGGCGCCGCGGGCCACCATCTCTGCCATGCGCTTCGGGGCTTCCGCCACCAGGCGCGGAATGTCCTGCGCCTCCGGCAGGTTGCGCCAGTACTTCTTCGGCATCTCGGCCCGCATGGCGGCGGGCTTCAGCCGGGCCGGGTTGAAGATCGAGGCGAAATAGGCCCGCCAGAGCCCCTCGGCGGCGTCCTCGGAAGGCGCATCGGTCCGTCTCGCACCCGGGCCGTACCGGACCTCCTCCCCATCCCAATGGGCAGAGAGCGCCGGGGTCAGGATGGACCAGCGCAGGCTGGCGAAGCGGCGCAAAAAGAAGCCGGCCTCTGCTCGCAGGATGTGGTGCTCCGGCTCGTACCAGGCAACGAAGCGGGATGCCGGGGCAGCGGAGGTCCCATCCTCCACGCGAACCTCCCGGAAGCGCAGGAAGGCGTGCATCTTATGCGCGTCCCGCCGCACCGCGCGTGCCATGGCCTGGGCCCGCGCGACCTCCGGATCGGCCGCGTCGTCCAACAGCCCACGCTCCGATTGCAGCCGGTGCAGCAAGGAATGAAGCAGCGCAAAGCGCTCGGGATCGCGATGCCGCGATACGAGCTGGGCCAGTTCAGGGAAGCCGCGCGGCACGCGTGGCGCGGCGGCGCTGGCGGGTGGCGGGGGCGGCGGCCCAGAGCCGAAGAGCGGCACGGGATCGCCCTCCACCAGCCAAGTCACCTCGGCGGGCCCGAGTCCCACCATCACCAGCGCACGTGCGGCCTCGCGCCAGCCATCGAAGTCATCCGGTGCGTTCAGCCTGACGCAACACCGCGTCATGCCATTCCTCCAAAAGCCCGGCGAAAGCGCCGCCGCAGCAATTCTTGATGGCCCCAGCCCGGCGCCACGGGTTGCGGAGCATCGGAGGAAGGACAGAAAACGCAGGCGCGCCTGTCCGGGCGTGTCATTGCAGTCATGGGTCCGGATGGCGGGCGGGCTTCGCCCGCAGCCGGGCCGGTGAGGGGAGATTTTCGATCCATGCGGACCATCCACCGGACCGCCACGCTGGCGGCCCTGACCATTGCAGCCTTTGCTGCGGCGCCCAGCGCCCAGGCCCAGTCTCCCGCAGCGCCGGCGTCCTCCGCGCCGACCTCGGTCTCCACCACCGCTGATCTCGCGGCGATCTGCCTGCCGGACAGCACGGGCGTGCAGCGGCTGGAGGCCATCGCCTATTGCCAGGGCTATGTGACGGCCATCGGCCAGTACCATGCCCTGCTGCACCCGGCGGGTGGCCGCGTGCCGCCGCTCTTCTGCGTGCCGAGCCCGACGCCGAGCGTGGCGCAGTCGGCCATCGCCTTCGCGAACTGGGCGAAGCAGAACCCGCAATATGGCAGCGAACCAGCGCCGGACGGCCTGCTGCGCTGGGCCCAGGCCACCTATCCCTGCCCGGCCCAGGCGGCCCAACCCAGCGCCCGCAGCACCCGGGCGACCCGCTGAGATGAGGACGACCATGACCCTGCGCGCCGCCCGCCTCGCCCTTCCCCTGCTCGCCACCCTGTCCCTCGGCGCCTGTGCCGGCATGGACCGCACCCAGCGCACCGTTGGAACCGGCGCCCTGGGCGGCGCCGCCCTGGGCGGGGTTGTCGGCTCCTTCAGCGGCAATGCCGGCTGGGGCGCGCTGCTCGGCGGCGGCCTGGGCGCCGGCGCTGGCTATCTCTACGACCAGTCCGAACGGGCACAGGAACGTGCCTATTTGCAGGGCCGCCACGACGCGCGGCGCGGCCGCCGCTACTGAGGCCGCCGATGGCGGGCACATCCCGTGCCCGCCTGGCCTGATGCGACCGCCGACCGGCATCAGGCAGCCGCCACGGGCACGGCGCCCTGCCCCGGAAGGGGCAGCGGCGCCGGCCCGAACAGTGGCAGCTGCACCGGCCGTATCATCCCGCCGGCCGGCAGGATGGTGGCGCGTTCGGCCAACCCATCCTTCGGCAGCAGCAGGTTGCGCAGATCGGCCCGGTCCAGCAGCCCCCTGCGCGGATGGTGGTCCGCTGTCGTGACAAAGGGCGCGATCTTCCGAAGATTCACCCGCAGCCGCGCCAGATCCGCCATGCGGAAGGACCGCACATGGCGCGCGGCGAGAATCCTCTCCACTGTCTTCGCGCCTAGCCCGGGCACGCGCAGCAGCATCTCGCGATCCGCCCGGTTCACATCCACGGGGAAGACCGCGCGGTGCTTCAGCGCCCAGGCGAGCTTCGGGTCCAACTCCAGGTCCAGCATCCCGCCTTCGCCGCCCGCCAGAACCTCCGGTGCGGTGAAGCCGTAGAAGCGGAGCAGCCAATCGGCCTGGTAGAGCCGGTGCTCCCGCACCAGAGGCGGCGCCACGGGCGGCAGGATGGAGGAGGCATCGGGGATCGGCGAATAGGCGGAGAAATAGACCCGCTTCAGCCGGTAGGCCCCATAGAGATGGACGCTGGTGTCCAGGATCGCCGCATCATCCGAGGAGTCCGCCCCCACAATCATCTGCGTGGATTGCCCGGCCGGGGCGAAGCGCGGGGCAGTCGCCCGGCGCCCGCCTGACATGGCCACCCGCACCACCGAGGACTCGGCCTTGGCCTCCCGCGCCTCGTCGATCCGCCTCCGCAGCCCAGCCATGGCCAGGCGGATAGCGCCCGCGTCCTTCTCCGGCGCCAGCGCCTTCAGGCTCCCGGCCTGAGGCAGCTCCACATTGATCGACAGCCGGTCCGCATGCCGCCCGGCCTCCGCCAGCAGCGCGGGATCGGCATCGGGAATGGTCTTGAGGTGGATATAGCCCTTGAAGCCGTGCGTCTCCCGCAGCTCCCGCGCGACCCGCACGATCTGCTCCATCGTGTAGTCCGGCGAGCGGATGATGCCGGAGGAGAGAAACAGCCCCTCGATGTAGTTCCGCCGGTAGAAGTCGAGCGTCAGCCCGACGATTTCCCGCACCGAGAACCGCGCCCGCCGCACATTCGAGGAGGCCCGGTTGATGCAATAGGCGCAGTCAAAGACGCAGGCATTGGTCAGCAGCACCTTCAGGAGCGAGATGCAGCGGCCGTCCGGCGCATAGGCATGGCAAATTCCCATGCCTTCCGTGCTGCCCAGACCACCTTCGCGGCTGTCACGCTTTTCGGTGCCGGAGGACGCGCAGGACGCGTCGTATTTCGCGGCATCGGCGAGGATCTCGAGCTTCTCGCGCAGATCCATGAAAGGTCCTTACGGCTGGCCCTCCGATATGAGAGGCAATCTGCGCGACATCAAGAACATATCAAGAACAATAAGCGGAAAGATCCTGAATTCAGGCGCTTTCCAGGTTCAGCCCCGCATGAATGTCATGGCCCCCGCCCTTGGGAAATTCACCCCAGGGGAGTATTTGCTGCGCCGCACCCGTTGATGAGCCGAGGCCATGCCCGACAACACCTACCCCCAGCTTCATTTCATCTGGGGCGGCATCTTCACCGACGCGACCTTTACGACCCTCGAGCCTGGATCGGAGGAGAGCTACGGCCCCTTCCATGACACGAAGACCGCCGAGCGCGTGTGGAACGAGAAGGCGCGCCGCAACATCGACATCGCCAACCACCGCCTCTTCGTGATCAGCGTTCCCCGTCCCGGCGGCGCTCGCACCGCCTGAGGCAGGGCATTACGCGCTGAGCAGCCGCTCGATCTCGCCGGTGATCTTCTCCGGCGCGGTCGCGGGTGCGTAGCGCGCCACCACGCGGCCGCTGCGGTCCACCAGGAACTTGGTGAAGTTCCACTTCACCGCTTCCGTCCCGAGCGCCCCCGGCGCCTCCTGCTTGAGAAAGCGGAACAGCGGATCGGCTCCTGCCCCGTTCACCTCGATCTTGGCGAAGACGGGGAAGCTGACATCGTATTTGGTCGTGCAGAAATTCGCGATTTCGGCGGCATCGCCGGGCTCCTGCCGCCCGAACTGGTTGCAGGGAAAGGCCAGCACCGAGAAGCCCTGCGGCCCGTAGCGGCGTTGCAACGCCTCCAGCCCCGCATATTGCGGCGTGAAGCCGCACTGGCTTGCCGTGTTCACGATCAGCAGCACCTGGCCGCGGTAATCCGCGAGCGGCACGCGACCGCCATCAGGCTTCGGCGCCGATAGCGCATAAAGGCCTGAAAGGGCTTCCTGGGCCTCGGATGTGCTCACGATGCTGGCTCCAGTCGGAGCACGCGGCCCCGGGTCTCGTCCGTCAGGATGTAGAGGAAGCCGTCAGGCCCAGGCAGCACCTGGCGGAAGCGCGTGCGGCCCCAGAGCAGCCGCTCCTCCCCCACCACGCGGTCGCCATCCATTGTCAGCCGGATCAGGCCGGGCGTGCGCAGCGCGGCCAGGAACAGGTTGCCCCGCCAGGCCGGAAAGGCATCGCCCGTATAGAAATTTCCGCCCGAAGGACTCACCGCCGGCGTCCAGTGCTTCAGCGGTTCCTCGATTCCCGGCGCGCTCGCCTGCCCGGTGCCGATTGGGCTGCCGTCGTAATCCGTGCCGTAGGACACGAGCGGCCAGCCGTAATTCGCCCCGGCTCGCAACCGGTTCACCTCATCGCCGCCCCGGGCACCGAACTCGATCTCGATCAGCGATCCGGTGGCCGGGTTGACGGCCAGCCCCTGCGGGTTCCGGTGCCCATAGGTGAAAATTTCCGGTCGGGCATCCGGGCGTCCGATGAAGGGATTGCCCTCGGCGGGGCGTCCGTCCCGCTCCAGCCGCAGTACCTTGCCGCCCAGATCATCCAGCCGCTGCGCCCGCCCCTTGTCGTTGTAGCGTTCGCCCGTGGAAAGATAGAACTTGCCGTCCGGCCCAAAGGCAATCCGGCATCCATAATGGTTCCGCCCGGAGGACTGGGCCGGCGTCGCATCCAGCAGGGTCCGGGTTCCCTCCAGCCGCGCCATGTCCGGCGAGAGCGTCGCGGTCGCCAGCCGGGTCAGTACCCCACCCTGGGCCGCGCCTGCCAGGCAGAGATAGACCTGCCGCGTCCGGTCGAAATCCGGGGCCAGCGCCACGTCCAGCAATCCGCCCTGGCCCTGCGCCACCACATCGGGCATGCCAGGCAGGGCCGGGGAAACGGCACCGTCCCGTCCGATGATCCGTAGCCGTCCAGGCCGCTCCGTCACCAGCAGCCGCCCATCCGGCAGGAAGGCGGCGCCCCAGGGGTGGTCCAGCCCGGCCGCGAAATCCCGCACCCGGAAACTGGCCCTTTCGCTCCGCACCACCTCCTGCGCCGGAACAGGGCCGGCCGCGCAGGCGGCCAGCCCCAGCGCAAGAAGCAGTACGGCGCGCAAGCCGGTCAGGCGCCGAGGGCCTGATCAACCCAGGCCCGAAGCTGGCCGCGCGGCATGGCGCCCACCTTCATGTCCACGGGCTTGCCATCCTTGAACAGGATCATCGTCGGGATGCCGCGCACCGAATACTCGTTCGGCGTCATCGGGTTCTCGTCGATGTTGACCTTCGCCACGGTCAGCTTGCCGGCATATTCCTTGCCGATCTCATCGAGGATCGGGCCGACCATGCGGCACGGGCCGCACCACTCGGCCCAGAAATCGACCAGCACGGGGCCAGAGGCCTCCAATACGTCGGTCTTGAAGCTGTCGTCACTGACAGCCTTGGTGTGCTCGCTCATATCGTCTCGATTCCCGAAGGGGACCACCAGCGGTGGCTTGGGGCAGAAGGTCGGCATGCGTGCCGCCGGGGTCAAGGTTCGGGCTGCGTCAGCTGCATGTGAGGGGCGCCTGGCTGGAGCGTTGACGCCGGGTCACACCGGCGCGGGATCTGCCCCGAACAGCCGGATAGGGCCTATAAATCCGGCCGTGGCGCGGCAGACTGGGTGGCCGTCCATCGCGTCAGGTTCATATCCGGTGCCCAAGGCCGACATCCCTCCCTACCCCCCGATCACCCGCCGGCAGCAGGGCGCTGCCCGCCCCGTCGTGGCACTTCTCCTGGCCGCGCTCCTGGCGGGCTGCGCGGGCGGGGGCGGAGACCAGACCAGCTGGGACGGGCGCCGCGGCTATGACGGGAACGGCGATTACGGCTACGACCTCAACGCCTCCCGCGCCGAGGCCAGCAGCTACCGTGCCCAGGCTGCCAGCACCTACGCCGTACCGGGAACGCCGGACGATCCCTGGGGACCGTATATCCAGGAGGCCTCGGCCCGCTTCCGGGTCCCGGAGCGCTGGATCCGCGCGATCATGCGGCAGGAGAGCGGCGGACGCCTCTACGACTCCTATGGGCTGCCCATCACTTCGCCCGTGGGCGCCATGGGGCTCATGCAGGTCATGCCCCGCACCTATGACATCATGCGGACCCGGTACGCGCTGGGAAGCGACCCCTATGAGCCGCGTAACAACATCCTGGCCGGGGCCGCCTATATCCGGGAGATGTATGACCGCTTCGGCGCGCCGGGCTTCGTTGCCGCCTACAATGCCGGGCCGGACCGGGTGGAAGGTTATCTTTCCGGCGCGATGATCCTGCCGGACGAGACGGTCAACTACCTCGCCAATGTGGTCCCGCGCCTCGGGACCGAGGTGGCGATGAGCGGCCCCATGGCGGCGGAATACGCGAGCAGCGCTGCCGCTTACGGCGGGGCCAGTTCCGCGGCCGATATGGCCTATGCCCGAGGCGGAATGGCGGGTGCGGATTATGCCGCGCAGAGCGGAGTGACCCAGGTGGTGGCCGATCCCTCCCTCCGCGCCTTCGATGGCGGCGGGCTGGTCACGCCCTGGGCCCCGACCGGCCAGTATCACTACTGACCCGGCAGCCTCACCCCTAGCCGAACAACCCCATCGCCCGGCGGCCCGGCGGCACGTCGGTCACCCCGGCCGCCCGCGGGTGCCACCACCAGCCCCCGCCTGGCCCCACCACCACCCCCGCATGAAAGCGCGGGGGCGGCACGTAGCGCTCCTCGCCGGCCAGGATCGCAGCCCCACGCGGCGTCAGCGCATGGGGCGCATCGCGCGAGACCAGCCGCCGCGTGCTGGTGGAAAGCCGCTTCAGCAAGTCCCGCACGATCAGATCCGTGAAATGGAAGACCTGATCAGCCGGGCGCAGCTGGCGAAACAGTGCGGCCTCGTCCCGCGCGCCCTCCGCGATGGCCTGCATCATCATCCGCTCGGTCAGGCCCAGGCCATCCGTCACCCAGGGCAGGTCCTGCAGGTGGCGGCGCATGGCGCGGGCCAGATGTGGCAGGGGCAGGGCGCGGCGTGACAACCGGTCCAGCGCCGTCGGGTCCGGCGAGGCGAAGGCGCGCCAAGCCTCGGCCCCAGCCTCCACCGCCGACCAGGGCAGGGGCTCAGGCGCCAGCGCCTCCAGTTCTCCCTGGGGCAGATCAGGGAAACTCCGGCGCCCATCGGCGGGCATCAGGTAGAGGCGCCCGGCCAGGACCGGCATGTCGGCGAGCAGCGACAGCAGGCGGATCAGCACCGCCTGGTCCCACAGATCGTGTTCGAACCACAGCAGGATGCGCGAATACGCCGCCAGCCCGCGCAGCGCCGTGTATTCCGTGCCCAGCCGGGACCGCACCGCCGCCAAGTCCGGCCCGTAATGCCCGGCCACGAAGACGGCCCGGCGGGAGAGGTATTCGGGCAGGGAGCCCGCCTGCACCGGCCCCTGGCATACCGGATCGGCCAGGCAGAAATACTCCCCGGGCACGCGCCCCCGCAGATCGTCGCCGCAGCGGACAGAGGCTGTGCCCTCCATCAGGATCTTCCCCCTCACAAGGCCCTGTGGGCGATGTCGCGCCGGCAGAAGCCACCGGGCCAGTCCAGCGCGTCGACGGCAGCATAGGCAGCCTCCCGCGCCGCGCGCAGGTCGGGGGCCGTGGCGCCGATGCCAAGCACCCGGCCGCCCGAGGCCACGACCGACCCATCCGCCCCGCGCGCGGTGCCCGCATGGAACACGCGCACGCCCGGCACCGCGGCGGCCTTCTCCAGCCCGCCGATAGGCTCGCCCTTCTTCACCGTGCCCGGATAGCCGCGCGCGGCCATCACCACGACCAGGGAGGGATCCTCCGACCATTCCAAGGATACGCCGGACAGGTCTCCCTTCGCCGAGGCCACCAGGGCCGGCAACAGGTCGCTCTTCAGCCGCATCATCAGCGCCTGACACTCAGGATCGCCGAAGCGCACATTGAACTCGATCACGCGCGGGCCGGTCGCGGTCAGCATCAGCCCGACAAAGAGCACGCCCCGGAAAGGCGCGCCGCGCCGGCTCATCTCGGCCAGCACGGGGTTCACCACGCGGGCCATGACCTCATCCCGCATGGCATCCGTGAAGGCCGGGGGCGGAGAATAGGCGCCCATGCCACCCGTATTCGGGCCGGTGTCGCCATCGCCCACGCGCTTGTGGTCCTGGGCGGCAGCGAGGGGAATGGCGCGCGTGCCGTCGCAGAGGGCGAAGAAGGAGGCCTCCTCCCCCATCATGCATTCCTCGATCACCACGCGGGCGCCGGCGGCGCCGTGGACACGGCTTTCCATGATGTCGGCGATGGCGGCCTCGGCCTCCTCCAGCGTCGCGGCCACCACCACGCCCTTGCCGGCGGCCAGCCCATCCGCCTTCACCACGATCGGAGCGCCCTGGGCCCGCAGATAGGCCCGCGCGGCCACCGGATCCTCGAAGCGCTGCCAGGCGGCGGTCGGCGCCTGGGCGGCATCCAGCACCTCCTTGGTGAAGGCCTTGGATCCCTCCAGCATGGCGGCCGCCGCGCTCGGCCCGAAGCAGGCGATCCCAGCCTCCGCGCAGGCATCGGCCAGACCCAGCGTCAGCGGCGCCTCGGGCCCCGCCACCACCAGTTTCACCCCGTTCTCCCTGGCGAAGCCAACCAGCGCCGGGATGTCCTCCGCCCCGATCGCCACGCATTCGGCATGGGCCGCGATTCCCGGATTGCCCGGGGCGCACCACAGCTTCGTCAGTAGCGGGCTCTCCGCAATCCGCCATGCCAGCGCGTGCTCGCGGCCGCCGCCGCCGACCAGAAGAACCTTCATGCGCGCCCAAACCCCCTGAAGCCGTCGCGGCGCCTTATGCCGTGGAAGGGGCCGCGCGTCTGCGCCCCTTCCACGGCATAAGGCGGCCGGTCTCTGACCCGGCTGATACGATCTCGCCGCCCCGCGCTCCGCCAGGTGCGGTCTGCATCCGCCTGCAGAAGCGGAAGTATCGCCACCTCCAACGGCCAGCGGAACGGGGCGCTCATGGGGGCGGACCGCGTCTGCCAGGCGCCGGTCGCCCAAGAGAGGATCGAGCGTGGGGACGGATGCACCCTGGCGGCCGCTCGTCACCAATCTTGGCTATACGACAGGCTTCCTGATCGTCGTGCTCGGGCGGCAGCAGCTCTTCACCGAGAACACGCTCTTCCCGATCCTTCCGCTCCTTCACAACCGCAGCATCCACACGCTCTGGCGCGTGCTGCGCCTCTGGGGCCTTGTCCTGGCCGGGAATCTGACGGCGACCTGGATCTTCGCCAATGCGGTTGTGCATACTGCGGTTTTCGACGCGGAGGCCAAGGCGGCCTTCGCCGAAATCGCCCGCCACGCCCTGGCCCACCCATTCGGCACGCCCCCTCTGAGGGCGATCTTCGCGGGGTGGCTGATCGCGCTGATGGTCTGGCTCCTGCCGGCGGCGGAAACCGCCCGCCCCCCTGGTCATCATGGTCCTGACCTATCTCGTCTCGCTCGGGCAGTTCTCACATATCATCGCCGGATCCGTGGACGCATTCTGTCTCGTGGCAACGGGAGAGGCGGGCTGGAGCGATTATGCCGTGCGCTTTCTCCTCCTCACCCTGCTGGGCGCAATCTTCGGGGGTGTCACGCTGGTCGCAGTGCTCAACCGCGAGCAAGTCGCGCCGGAAACCAATCAGCGCCAGACCTGACCGGATCAGCCGGAGGCCCGCCGCCGCTCACACAGGTTAGTGCGCAGTGCAGCGGAATCATCCAGCGTCCGGCCGGCCCGCTTGGCCACGCATTTGCGCGAAACACATTGTCCCGCGGCCGGTCTTCGGGCGAGGCGCTCAACTCGGCGCGGGCTCACGAGGCTGAAGAGCATGGCGGCAAACACGCACCACCCCAATGCTGTATCAGGCCATGACGGGGCGCATGCCGAGCACGACCACGGACCGCCTGGCTTCATCCGCCGATGGCTCTTCTCCACGAACCACAAGGATATCGGAACACTTTATTTCATCTTCTCCATCTTTTCGGCGACACTCGCGGTCGCGATCTCCATCCTGATGCGGGCGGAGCTCATGGAGCCCGGGCTGCAGATCTTCCCGGACGGACAGAGCTGGAACACGACTGTCTCCATCCACGGGCTGACGATGATCTTCTTTGTCATCATGCCCATCCTGATCGGCGGCTTCGGCAACTGGTTCGTGCCGATCATGATCGGCGCGCCGGACATGGCCTTCCCCCGCCTGAACAACATCTCCTTCTGGCTGGTCGTGCCCGCCGTCATTATGCTCTATGCAAGCCTGTTCATCGGCAATGCCGGGGCGGGATGGACGCTCTATCCACCGCTGTCCGACGATACCTACCATACGGGGCCGGCGATGGACCTGCAGCTCTTCTCGCTGCACCTCTCCGGCGTCAGCTCCCTCCTTAGCGCGATGAACTTCATCGCCACCATCTTCAACATGCGCGCCCCGGGCATGACGCTGCACAAGATGCCGCTCTTCGTCTGGGCACAGCTCGTCACTGCCTTTCTGCTGTTGCTGTCCCTGCCGGTTCTGGCCGGCGCAATCACCATGCTGATCACGGACCGCAATTTCGGCACGGCCTTCTTCAAGCCTGAGGGCGGCGGCGACCCGGTGCTGTTCCAGCACCTGTTCTGGTTCTTCGGCCACCCCGAAGTCTACATCATCATCCTGCCGGCCTTCGGGATCATCTCCCACGTCCTGTCCACCTTCAGCCGCAAGCCGATCTTCGGCTACCTGGGCATGGTTTACGCGCTGGTGGCGATCGGCGTGGTGGGCTTCGTGGTCTGGGCACACCACATGTTCACCTCGGGCATCTCGGTGGACACGCGGGCCTACTTCATGGCCGCGACGATGATCATCGCGGTGCCGACGGGCATCAAGATCTTCTCCTGGATTGCAACGATGTGGGGCGGTTCGATCAGCTTCAAGACGCCGATGCTTTTCGCCATCGGCTTCCTCTTCGTCTTTACGGTTGGTGGCGTGACCGGCGTGAAGCTGGCCAATGCCGGCGTGGACGTGATCCTGCACAACACCTATTACGTGGTCGCGCATTTTCACTATGTGATGGCGATTGCAGCGGCCTTCGCCATCTTTGCGGGCTTCTATTATTGGGTCGGCAAGATGAGTGGCCGCCAGTATCCGGAACGGCTGGGCCAGATCCACTTCTGGACCTTCTTCATCGGGGTCAACGTGACCTTCTTCCCCATGCATTTTCTGGGCGCCCAGGGCATGCCGCGGCGCTATCCGGACTACCCCGACGCCTTCGCCGGCTGGCACCTCGTTGCTTCCATTGGCTCCTATATCAGCGGGGTCTCGTTCCTCGTTTTCCTGGTCGTGGTGGTTATGACCCTGGCCCGCGGCCCCAAGGCAGCGGCGAACCCCTGGGGTGAAGGCGCGACGACGCTGGAATGGCAGGTTGCCTCCCCGCCGCCCTTCCACACCTTCAACGAGTTGCCAGTCATCCGCTGAGGCGGCTGGCGAGGCCGGAGGCTCTGCCCTCCGGCCTCAGGTCACCAGCGGGAAGAACACGCAGATGCCGGTTCCCTGCATCTGTTCGGCCCGGGCCAGCCGCCCGCCGACCTGCTGCACCAGGCGCTGCACCAGTTCCGTGCCCGAACTGCCCGGGCGCGGCGGCCCCATTCCCACCCCATCATCGCGCACACAGAGCCGCCCCTCGCCCCCTGGCGAGTTGGCGAATTCCACCCGGATCGTCCCGCAGCGCCCCTCCGGGAAGGCGTGCTTCAGCGCATTCGTCACCAATTCGTTTACGATCAGCCCGAGCGGCACGGCCCGCACATGCGGCATCTCGACCCGGTCCAGCATCGTCTCGATCGCCACCCCCTCCCGCCGTTGTGACAGGTTGGCGCAGAGCGCTTGCAGGTAATCGGACAACTCAATCTGTCCGGTGCTGCGGTCCAGGTTCAATTGATCATGCGCAACGCCGATTGCGGTCACCCGGTCCAACACATGACTGAGCATGCGCTTCACCTCGGGGTCTGTCGACCGCCGCCGCTGCATGACGAGCAGGGACATGATGAGCTGCAGGTCATTCTTGCTGCGGTGTTCCAACTCGCTCCGCAACATGCGTTCCTGGGCCAGCAGGCGGGCCGTGTCGGCCGCAGTGTCCAGCACCCCCCTCAGGCCCAGCCGGCTGCGCAGTGCAAGCCCCAGTGTATTGGCCAGGGCCGAGAGGAACTGCACATCATCCGGCCCGAAATGGCGGGGCACGTCGCTGTCCACCTCCAGCACGCCCCAGACATCGCCGTCTACCGTCACCGGCACATTGAGCGCCGAAACGACACCATGGTCCCTCAGCACCGGCGCATAGCGGAACTCCGGGTCGTTCGGCAGATCGTCGATGATGTTGGGTTGACTCGTCCGCAGCGCCTGGCCGGGCGGGGAGGCAAGGTCCGCCGCAAGGCGCACATGGCCGACCACCCCCGGATTCCAGCCCACGCCTCCTACGATCACCAGGTCCCCGTGTTCGGGCCGGTGCCGAAGAACCTTGGTGTGACGGATGCCGATGCCCCGCGCCGCCTGCACGCAGGCGAGCTGGACCAGCCGCTCCACGTCGCTGCTATCGGCCGCCATGCGGCCGAAATCGCTGAGCATTTCGCCATAGCGGCGCAACCGCGCAAGCTGCCCCTCTATTGGCGTTTCGGTGGTCTCCACTGGCATGAAGAAGTATAGTCTCCTGCTGTTGCAGGGACGGAAGGGCGACGAAGCAGAGAAGTTTCTGTCCGATCCGTGGCGCCCTTGCCCGTGAAGCGTCATAATCCCGGGATGGACGGCACGCCGAGCAACATTCCCGAATACAGTGTTTCCGAGATCTCGGGCGCGGTGAAGCGCACGCTGGAAGGCGCCTTCGGCCGCATCCGCGTGCGCGGTGAGATCTGCGAGTTCAAGACCTATCCTTCCGGCCACTCCTATCTTTCGATGAAGGACGAGACTGGCACGATTCGCGCCATTATCTGGCGGGGCGCCATGTCCAAGCTGGCCGTGAAACCCGAGAACGGGGTGGAGGTGATCGCCACCGGCAAGATCACCGCCTCCGACAAACGCTCCGACTACGCGCTGCAGATCGAGAAGCTGGAATATGCCGGCGAAGGCGCGTTGCTGGCCCGCATCGAAAAGCTGCGCCTGCGCCTCGGCGCCGAGGGCCTCTTCGATGAGGCCCGCAAGCGCCCCCTGCCCTTCCTGCCTGAAGTGGTTGGGGTGATCACCAGCGAGAAGGGCGCGGTGTTGCACGACATCCGCACCACCCTGGCCCGCCGCTTTCCCCGCCGCGTGCTGCTGATCCCCGTGGCCGTGCAGGGCCAGGGCGCCGCAGAGCAGGTGGCAGCCGCCATCGCCACCATGGGCAGCCTCTCGCCTCTCGGCCGCATCCCGCGCCCCGATGTGATCATCGTCGCCCGTGGCGGTGGCAGCCTCGAGGATCTGATGGCCTTCAACGAGGAGGTCGTCGTCCGCGCCGCCGCCGCCTCACCAATCCCGCTGATCTCCGCCGTCGGGCACGAGACCGACACGACACTGATCGATTTCGCCGCCGACCGCCGGGCCCCCACCCCGACCGCCGCTGCGGAACTGGCCGTTCCGGCGCGGGAGGAACTTCTTGCCGCGCTGCAGCAACGTGCCACACGCCTGGCCCGTGCCGGCCATTCCGTGCTCGACCGCGCCCGCCTGCGCCTGAGCCGTGCCGGCGCCGGCCTGCCGGACCTGCCCGCCCTGATCGCCGCCGGCCGCAACCGGGTGGAGGACCGCGGCCATCGCCTGCAACTCGCCCCCCGGGCGCTGATCGCCGCCAAGCGCCGCGCGTTGGAAACTGCTGCCGCCCGCCTGCCCCGGCCACAGGAGGCCATCGCCCAGCGCCGCAGCGCCCTTAACCTGATCGCCTTCCGCCTGGGCGGCGCCACTCGGGCCGTGCTGGACCGGCAATCCCGCACCCTGGTCTCCCTGCCCAATCCGGCGCCGCTGCTCCGCGCCCGGCTGCGCGAGGGCCGCGCTGGTTTCATCCGCATCGGGGAGCGGCTGGACGCCGCGGCCCAGCGCCGCCTGACGGAGCGCAGCAGCGCTCTTGCCCGCATTCCCGATGCGACGCCGCTGGTCGCCGCACGCCTGCGCGAGTGCCGTGCCGCGCTGCGCGGACTTTCCGCGCGGCTGGAGGGCGCTTCCTATCAGGCCCTGCTGGAACGTGGCTTCGCCCTGGTGCGCGACAATGGTGGCCAGCCTGTGACCGCCGCCGCCGCCGTGGCACCCGGACAGCGCCTGACGCTGCAATTTGCGGATGGCAGCGTGAGCGTGACGGATGACAGGGGGAAGCGGCGCGGCAAGGCCGCTGCACCGCAGGAGACGCTGCTGTGATGGACCGGGGAAAGGCTCCCTTCCATCCCCATCTAACTCCTGGAGCACCGATGACCACTCGCGCGCCCCAACATGAAAAGGAGCCTGGAGAGAATTTCTTCTCCCCGGCCTTTTTCTCCCGCCGCGCCGCCCTGGCCCTTCCGGCGCTGCTTCTCGCCAAGCGAGCCAAGGCCGCCGTCATCCTCCCAGAGCACGTCACGCAGGGCGCCCTCGTGACGGGTCGTGCGGATCCTGGCACGCGCCTTACTTTCGAGGGCCGCGATCTTCGCGTTTCACCGGACGGAATCTTTGCCTTTGGTTTCGGCCGCGACGCCGGGTCGCATGCCACGCTCGGCATCACCACGTCCGATGGCCGGCGCGAGGAGCGCCGCCTCACCGTGGTTCCGCGTGAATGGGATATCCAGCAGCTGCACGGCCTGCCACCCCGCATGGTCACGCCCGATGCCATGGCACTGGCACGCATCCGGGCGGAGCAGGAGCGGCTGAATGCCGCCCGCCGGACCAACACGCCCACGCCCTATTTCGCTGAAGGCTTCGAATGGCCCGCGCAGGGCCGGATCAGCGGCGTCTATGGCAGCCAGCGGATCCTGAACGGGCAGCCGCGTGCGCCGCATCTGGGGCTGGACATCGCCGTGCCCACCGGCACGCCGCTAGTGGCCGCCGCGTCAGGCCGTGTGACGCTGGCGGCCGATCTCTACTTCACCGGCAATACGCTGCTGATTGAGCACGGGCATGGGGTGACCACCCTCTACGCCCATATGTCCCGGCATGACGTGCGCGAGGGCGAGGCGGTTTCGCGTGGGCAGGTGATCGGCCTTTCCGGCGCTACGGGCCGCGTCACCGGCCCGCACCTGCATCTCGGCTTGTTCTGGCTCTCGACCTCGCTTGACCCTCGGCCGGTTCTTCCCTGATCTCCCTCCCTCGGCCGCTTAGGCGGCCGTGGGGTGCAATTCCATCATGGGCGTCGGCGGCGAGGCGGGCAGCACCATCGGGCCGGGGCGCAAGGCCAGCAGGCCACCACGCGGCTCCATCACCCGTTTCTCGGCGGACAGCGTGTCCACCGTGGAACGGGCAGCACCGCGCAGCAGAACGCGGGGCGGAAAATAGTCGCGACCGGGAAGCGGAACGCGCATGAACTCGAACTCCAAACCAAGACGGACACGACCCGCACCGCCGAAACGCCCCGGCGAGCGCGAGGCACGGCCCGTCGCGCAAACAGTGTTGTCTCGGCCTTCGCCTCGCAAGGCGGCGTGTCGTGACAAGACGGTGAAGGATGATCCTCATCCGCCGGGGCGCTGAACGCCGCCAACCCGCTCCGCGTTGCGAGTGGCGGCGCCGTTTACGCGAGCAACACGAAAGAACTGTCAGCCGGTCGTTCTCCTTTGGCCACCTCCTCTCGTCGAGGCGACGCTTGTGGCGCTCTTCCCGAGCGGCAACGTTGCCTCCACCATTCCGGAAACCCACGCCGAAGTGATGCGCGATGTCGCGTCGGGTGCCGTTCTTCACCCCCCAGTGTAAGGCTTGTGCGAGCGGCTCCATGCTGCATCTGCGTTGCTGACAGCCAGCCGAGATCACCGCTGGATGCCGTATGTTACCCAAGCGAGCCCGTGGGCACTGCTGCGCCGGAACAACTCCGTTCCTTTGGGTTCATTTCAACATTCAAGCCCATTGCCTGACAGACAGTTCACGTTCCCGGACGGTTCCGCTCTGCGACGGCCGCTCAAGCTTCAGTCACGCGTCCGACGCCAGCCCCTGGAGACCGGGGCCGGCATGTCGCCGCGCTTTACAGGATGAAATCGTTTTGAAACGGCCCTTCCCCGTGCACGACGCGGCGCATGAACAGCGCGAAGTGCAGCGGGCAATCCCGCATGTTGCAGTGCAGGCCCTAACCTTTCACCGCGCGAGCCGCTTCGTCCGAAACCACGCGCCCATCCTCCATCGCCACAATGCGGTCCGCCACGTCCAGGATGCGCGGGTCATGCGTCACCAAGAGGATTGCGGTGCCGCGGGAGCGGGCGAGGTCGCGCAACAGCCGCACCACTTCCTGGCCACTCGCCTTGTCCAGCGCCGCCGTGGGCTCGTCGGCCAGGATCAGCCCGGGGCTGCCCACCAGCGCCCGCGCCACCGCCACGCGCTGCCGCTGGCCTCCGGAAAGCTGCCCCGGCCATTTCTCCAGGTGCTCCGCCAGGCCCACCGCGCGCAGCATGTTTTCCGCACGTTCGAGCCGCATGCGCTCCGTCGTGGTGCCGTCCAGTTCCAGCGCCATGGCCACGTTCTGCCGTGCGGTCAGGAAGCCCAGCAAGTTGTGGTTCTGGAAGATGAAACCGATACTGCGCCGCAGCACGACGCGATCCGCTTCCCGTGCCCCGGCCAGCTCCTGCCCCAGCACGCGGCAGGATCCTTGCTGCACTGCACGAAGTGCACCGACCAGTGTCAGCAAGGTCGTCTTGCCGCTGCCGGACGGGCCCGTGAGGATCACGATCTCGCCCGGTGCCACGCGTAGATCCACGTCGCGCAGCACCTCCCTCCGCAACGCACCCTCGCCATAGGCGTAGGTGACGCCGGCAACCTCCACCGGGTTCTGCATCAGAACATATCCGCCGGATCGGCATCGCGCAGCTTGCGCATGGCGAGCAGACCAGCCAGGCCGCACATGCCGAATATTAGCCCGAACACGGTCATGGTCCGCCCAACTTCCATGGCCAGGGGCAGGAAGGTCGCATCCGCCACCACGCCATAGAGCACCGCCGAGACCACCGCGCCCGGCACGAAGCCCAGCAAGGCGAGGATTCCCGCCGCCCCCAGCACGACACGGGAGAGATGGCCGTTGGAATAGCCCATGGCCTTCAGCGTCGCGTATTCCTTCAGATGGCCGGCGATGTCGCTGAACAGGATCTGGTAGACGATCACCATCCCGACGATCAGCCCCATCAGGCTGCCGAAGCTGAAGATGAAGCCGATCGGGGTCGCCTCCTGCCAGTAGCGCAGCTCATGGGCGTGCAGCTCCGCCGCGGTCAGCACCGCCACATCCTGTGGAAGGATGGCACGCAGCGCGGCCTGCGCCTGCAGCAGGTCGGTGCCGGGCTTCAGCCGTATCGCCGCCAGATCCACCAGCTCCGCCCGCCTCTCGCGCGCCACGCGCCGGAAATTCACCTCCGACAGAATGACATTGCCATCCGCGCCGAAGGAGGTGCCCATGGCGACAGTGCCGATAACGCGCATCTCGCGGTTGCCAATCTGGACGGAAAAGGGCCCGCGCTCCGCGAAGAGATCGCCGATGGGCCCGAATTCGGGGCGCGAGCGCGTGTCGAAGGCGAAGGAGTCCGGCTGCTTCAGCGCGTCGCGCAGCGGCGCCAGGCCGGGCAGGTCCAGCACCCCTGCCTCCATGTCGAAACCGACAAGTTGGACCATGCGCCGCCTCCCAGTGACCGGGTTCCGGAAACTGGATTGCGCGAGATAGACGGGCACTGCGGCCTGTACCTCCTCCACGCCCAGTGCCTGGGAGACACGCGCCCGCGGCAGCGTTTCCGGCCGGAAGGAGGCGACGGTGAGCGGGTTCATCAGGAACAGGTCCGCCCGCATGGCGCCGATCAGCGTCGTCGCGCTTTCGAACAAGGCCGCGCGGAAGCCGAGCTGCATGAAGACGAGCATGCAGGCGAACATCACGCCCGCGATGGCCGAAGCCAGTCGTGCCTTCTCGGACCATAATTGCCGCCAGGCCAGCCGGACCGCGAGGCTGATGGAAGTGAGCAGGCCTGGGCTGCGCGGGGCGGCGAGCAGGTCCGGGCGGATGTCGCTGATCGCATTCATGGCTTGATCGCCACCTGCACCTGCATGCCAGAGCGCCGCATCAGGGCTTTCCTCGCAGCCTCATCCAGGGTCAGGCGCACCTCGACGGTGCGCGCATCCACCGCGGCCACAGGATCGGTGCCGGCCTGGGTTGTGCGGCGCACCACCCAGCCGATTTCCCGGACCACCGCGTTGTGGCGCGTGGCCTCGCCCGGGACGATCACTTCAGCCGGGGCGCCCTCCCGCAGGCGCGGCAAGTCGGTCTCATAGACATCGGCCACAACATCGAGCCGGGAGAGATCGCCGATTTCCAGCACGCCATCCGAGCCGACCGCCTCACCGGGCCGCACGATGATACGCAGGATAGTGCCGTCCGAGGGCGCGCGCAGGCGGGACAGCGCCGCATCCGCCCGCGCGCGGGCCAGCGTCGCCTCAGCCGCCGCGAGATCGGCCGCGGCATGCGCCACGTCTTCCGGCCGTGGGTGGCGCAGCGTCTCCAGATCGGCCTCTGCCGTCGCCCGCTCGGCGGCGCGCTGGGCAGCCAGGAAGCGGTTGCGCTCCGCCTGGGCCGCCGCGCCGGCGCCGGAGGCGACGAGCGATTCCGACCTTGCAGCCTCACGCCGCGCGGTCTCCTCGGCGGCGCGCAGCGCCGTCACCCGCGCCTCGGCGGCTTCCAGCTCGCTCGGGCTGCCACCGCGCCGGGTGCGTTCCAGCGTGGCATTCGCCTGGGCCAGCCGGGCGGCCGCCTCGGCCACCGCCGCGTCGCGCTGGGCGGCGTCGGCGAATTCGGCCAGCACCTGGCCTTCTTTCACGACATCGCCTTCGGCCACCAGCAGGCGCTCCAGCCTGGCTCCGAGGCTAACGCCGGGGGCCGCCAGGCGCCGTATCCGCTCTGCTGGCTCTACCCGCCCCAGCGCGCCGACACCGGCCGGCGCAAAGGCCGCTGCGGGCGGAGCGACCGGCGCTTCTGCGAAGGGCCCCATCCCGGCCGCCCAGGCGGACAGCCCGGCCGCCAGCAGGGTGCAGCCGATCCAGCCCCAGCGCGTCACGATGCGCCCTCGAGCAGCCCGTACAGCGTCGCGCGCAGGGCGGCCACCTCATGGGCGCCCGGCTCGTAGAGGCGGAAGAGCCGGGACATGAACAGCCCGTCCCCCGCCAGCATGATGGCAGCGGCAATGCCGGGCGGCGTGCCATCGGCCGCCACGGCCTCACGGATGCGGGCGAAGAAGGCGCGGATCGGGTCGATCAACGCTGGATCGTGGTGAAAGGCGGCCAGCAGCACGGCCGCCGCGCGCGCATGGGCCTCCGAAATATCGGGCTGGTCGAAGGTGAAGGAGAGGCAGGCCCTGAGCGCGCGATGCGGCCCCTCCGGCTGGGCCGCGAGGATGGTGCGGTAATCCGCTTCGATGCCTTCGGCGAGGCGGCGCATCAGCCCGATCAGAAGCGCCTCCTTGGAGGCGAAGTGATAGAGCAGCCCCCCCTTGGAGACGCCCGCCTCCCTGGCCGCACCTTCCAGCGTCAGGGCGGGTACGCCGCGGGCGCGGATGATGGCCTCTGCGGCGTCGAGGACCCGGGTGCGGGCGTCAGGACGGGGCTCGGTACTCATGGCCAAGAGCTATACCGTCCGGACGGATTTTCAACCGTCCGGACGGTATAGTAACCGTCACGAGTCCTTCGGGGGCGACCCCTGCGGATTAGCCCTTCAGGGCTTCCTCCAGGAGTTCCAGGGCGGCCGTGGCGAAGCCCTCCATATTGGTCGTCCGGTCGGTGGAGGCGGTTTCGAGGGTGCGCGACAAGGTCAGGGAACCGCAGGCGGCCAGACAGCTATGCCCCGCCGCATCACCGTAGCGATTGCCGGACGGCCCGGCCGCACCCGTTTCCGCCAGCCCCCAATCCGCCCCGAGCCGCTGCCGCCCCCGCTCGGCCAGCAGTCGCGCATAAGGCTCGGTGGCACTGCGCATTCCCGCCATGTCCTCGGGCGAGATATCGAGCAGGCTGGCCCGGGCGGCGGCGGTGTAGACCACGCCTCCTCCCATGAAATAGGCCGAGGCGCCGGGCACGGCGAGCAGCCGCGCCGCGATCAACCCGCCTGCGGAGGACTCGGCCACCGCGACGGTCTGCTTCCGCTCGATCAGAAGGGCCGCGACCCGTGCGGCGGCTTCCGTGCTGCTCATGCGTCCGTCAGCACATGGATGGTGCGGCTCGCGATCAGATCGCGCGAGGCCTTCCCATAGGCGACCATGTGCGGGGCGGCACCATGGGCCTTCAGGGCCTCGGGCGAGGCCCATTTCTCGATCACGATGAAGGTGTCAGGGCCGATCGGGGTCTGCGCCGGCCCGAAATCCGGCTGGTCGATGACCGGGCCGTATTCGATGCATCCCTCCTCCGCCAGCACCGCCGGCATATTGGCATGGAACAGGGCCAGAAGCGCATCGCGCTGGCCGGGCTTGGCGGTGATGATGGCGACGACATGGATCATGGGCTGCTGCTCGCTCCGGTATTCGGCCGTGCAGGCTAGGCCAGCGGCGGCCCGGCCGGAATGCGCTTCGGTGCGGGTTCCGCTCAACACCCGTGGAAGCCGCCCCCTGGCAGCGGTGCCAGCTCCAGCACGCCCAGCACCCGGAAGGCCCCACCCGGCTCGACCACCGCGAAGGACCCTTCCGGCAGGGCGCGCCCGCCTACAGGCGGGCCGGCGATCATGATCAGTGGAGTGCGATGCCCGACCAGCATGCGGTTTACCCCGGCTGGAACGGGCTCGGAGAGCAGGCGCCGGTGGCCCGCCATCACCTCTTCCAGCCGCGCCCCCGCATAGTCATCGGCGAGCAGGTCGTCGGTCACCCGCACCCGGTTGGGCCCGAAGGCCGCCTCCGCCGTGTCCCGCGCCCGGAACACCGGCCCGGCCAGCACAGGGAATTCCAGCGGAATGCCCAGTTCCGCGATGCGCCGCCCGACCAGGGCCGCCTGTTCCCGCCCCATCGGGGAGATGTTCCGCTGCCCGGCCCGGTCCCCCACCCGGAAGGAGCGGTCGCAGGCTTCGCCCCGCGTGTCGGCATGTCGCATGAACAGCACCAGCCCGCCTTGCCGCAGGCGCGCGACCAGCGCGTCGCCCTCCGGCGTGCCGGGCCGGGTCGCGACCAATTCCTGCGCCAGAGCAGGCAGGGCCAAAACCAACAGAGGAAGCAGAAAGGCTCGGCGGATCATGCCCGCCATCCTGGCGTGCCTCCGCCACCCCCTTCCAATCACGATGCCCCCATGCGCGATGCGCCATTCCGGCGGCGGCCCCTTTCCGCTAAGCCCCGCCCATGCGCTACGTCTCCACCCGCGGCGAGGCCGCCCCCCGCGACTTCGAATCCGTTCTCCTGGCCGGCCTGGCTGAGGATGGCGGGCTGTTCCTGCCGGAGACCTGGCCCGTCCTGACCAGTGAGGACTGGAACGCCCTGCGCGGCCTGCCCTATCCTGACCTGGCGGCCAACATCATCGCCCGCTTCACCGGCGATGCCTTTGAGGATGGCGCCCTGCTGGCCATGTGCCGGGACGCCTATGCGGGCTTCACCACCCCCGCCGTGGCCCCGCTGGTTCAGCTGGACGAGCGCCGCTTTGCGCTGGAGCTGTTCCACGGCCCGACCCTGGCCTTCAAGGATTTCGCCCTCCAGCTCCTCGGCCGCTTGTTCGACCATGTGCTGGCCCGGCGCGGTGAGCGCATCACCATCGTCGGCGCCACCTCCGGCGACACCGGCTCCGCCGCCATTGAAGCCTGCCGCGACCGGCAGAACCTCGATATCGTCATCCTGCATCCGGAGGGCCGCACCAGCGCCGTGCAGCGCCGGCAGATGACGACGGTGCTTTCCCCGAATGTGAAGAACATCGCGGTCCAGGGCGATTTCGACAATTGTCAGGATCTGGTGAAGGCGATGTTCAACGACGCGCCCTTCCGCGCCGAGATGAACCTGTCCGCCGTCAACTCCATCAACTGGGCGCGTATCGCGGCGCAAATCCCGTACTACGTCTATTCCGCTCTCGCCCTTGGCGCTCCGCAGCGGGAAGTGGCCTTCGCCGTGCCGACCGGCAATTTCGGCAATGTCTTCGCGGCCTGGGCGGCGCGGCGCATGGGGCTACCCGTCTCCACGCTGATCATCGGCTCCAACCGCAACGACATCCTCGCGCGCTGG
Organism: Roseomonas chloroacetimidivorans; assembly: GCF_049629625.1. Taxonomy (NCBI): domain Bacteria; kingdom Pseudomonadati; phylum Pseudomonadota; class Alphaproteobacteria; order Acetobacterales; family Roseomonadaceae; genus Roseomonas; species Roseomonas chloroacetimidivorans. The sequence goes on from NZ_JBNBZS010000009.1 coordinate 229,555, forward strand.
ATCACTGCCAACGACATGTCGGCGCAGCCCGTGGTGCCCAGCTATTCGCCGAGCATGGACATCCAGGTTTCCTCGAATTTCGAGCGCCTGCTTTTCGAGCTGCTGGGCCGTGATGGCATGAGGACCGCCACCGCCATGCGCGCCTTCCGCGACACCGGTCGCATGCCCATCGACGAGGCCACCTGGCGTGCCGCGACCGCCCTGTTCCGCGGCCATGCCGTGTCGGATGAGGAGACGGTCGCTGAGATGCGCCGCCTCCACGCCCAGGGCTATCTCGCTGATCCGCACACGGCCGCCGGCACCGCCGCCAGCCATGGCTGCATGCCGGACGACAAGGTGACGCCCATCATCATCGCCGCCACCGCCCATCCCGCAAAGTTCCCGGATGCGGTTGAACAGGCAACCGGCCAGCGCCCGGCCCTGCCACCGCATATGGCCGATCTCTACGATCGCGAGGAGCGCTTCACGGTGTTACCGAACGACCTCTCTGCCGTAGAGACGGCGGTGCGGGCCCACGCGCGGCGGAACGGGTAATCATCCCGCCGCGCCCGGCCCCGGACCTCAGGCCAGGGCCGGGTTGACGCTGGCCGCGACAGGCGGCGTACCGAAGCGGTTCGGCCCAGGCGTGCCCCGCTGGCAAAGCCAGACCAGCAGCAGGATGCCCGCGGCCAGGACGCCGAGCATGCCGAGCCCGTAGAGCAGAAAGCCGATCCCGGGCACCAGGAGTCCGATCGTCAGGAGTGCCGGGACGAGCACGATGAGCTGCCACCAGCCGGAGCGATCCGTGTCATGCAGCCGCCGCGTGGCAGCGGCCAGGGCCGGCACCAGGAAGGCGAGCCCCACGAGGCTGCCCAGCGGGCCGGTGCTTGAACTGCCGAACAGAGCAGAGTCGAGGATCGACGCCACGATGTTCACCAGCACGAGGAACAGGACAAAGTACCAGTATTCCGAGCGCCGAGCGCGGCCGCGGAACACCGCGTACTGGCGCAAGCAGGTCGAAACTGCCTCCTGAAATCCCACTGCTCAATCCCTTTCAGATCACGTTCGGAACGGAACGCATTCGGTTCGAATTGTCAACGTCATCTCTGCAGATCGGCGCGGGCTGGCTGCGGTTGTGCCGGATTTTGCCACGGCCCTAAGCTGCCGGTGGAAATGTCCGGAACAACAATCATGCCCGACCTCTCACGCCGGCAAATCGTCGCGGCGGCAACGGCCGCCACGCTCCTGCCCTCCCTCGCGCGTGCGCAGGCCCCCTGGCCGAGCCGGCCGATCCGGGTGGTTGCTTCCTACGCGCCCGGCGGCGGGGTGGACGTGCCCACGCGGCTCCTGGCCGAACCGATGGGCGCTTTTCTCGGCCAGCCGCTGGTGGTGGAGAACCGTGGCGGCGCCACCGGTTCCATCGGTGCCAGCGTCGTCGCCCAGGCCGCGCCGGATGGTTACACCATCCTTTCCGACGCCTCGGGGCAGGCGCTCAACCCCACGCTGATGCCCAACCTGCCTTTCGACTACGTCACCGCCTTCGCGCCGATCGGGCATCTCTGTACGCTACCGCAGGTGCTGGTGGTGCTGCCGGGCGGGCCGCAGAGCCTGGCCGCACTGATGGAACGCGCCCGCAAGAACCGCGGCATGACCTATGCCTCCTCCGGCATCGCCTCGGGGCCGCATCTGGCCGGGGCGGTGCTGTCACGTCGCGCGGATCTGGGGCTGGTGCATGTCGCCTATCGCGGCTCGGCCCCAGCCATGCAGGACGTGCTGTCGGGCGCGGTGGATATGGCCTTTTCCACCACGCCGGCGGCGGTCCCGCTGATCCGGGAGGGCCGGCTTCGTCCTTTGGCGGTCACGACGCGGGAGCGGCTGCCCTTCCTGCCCGATGTACCGACCATGGCCGAGCAGGGTTTCGAAGGCTACGACGTGAATGAGTGGGTTGCGATGTGGGCCCCGGCCGGAACGCCCGGCCCGGTGCTGGAGCGCCTGAATACAGCATTGAACGAGGCCCTACGTGATGCGGCACGACGTGACCGGATGCTGAACGGCATGGGCGTGCTGCCCACCGGCGGCAGCCGGGAGGAGCTGGCGCGCTTCGTGGCGGATCAGCGGGTGGCGATGCGCGAGGTGGTGCGGGCGGAAAACATCCGCATCGAGTGACGCAAGTGGCCCTGGAGCGGGGCTCAACGGCCCTGCTGTTCGGGTCCTTCCGTTTCCGCGCGGCCCTGCGGCTTTCCGTGCTCCGCCTCGCCATGGCTGCCAAGCTGCTCCAGCTTGCGCTTCACCTTGCGGTCTTCCTCCGTAAGCGGCACCGGGCTCACCGGTGCGACGCCTGAAGGCACTGAGTCGCCCGGGTCATGGCCGGGATCGTCGCGATTTTCCTGGGTCATCGGATAGTCCTGCGCCGCCGTCGGTCCGAACAAAGCGCGGGCCGGAGGAACCGGTTTCACCCTTCTGGCGGTCGCGGGCCCGAGCGGCCTCGGCCCTGATCACGCCCTGCTCCGGCGGGTTGCCAGCGGCCAGGCAGTTCAACTCCACCCGCGAGACATCCTTGAGATATCAGGTGAGCACCACTGCCTGCTTCAGCGAGGTTCCGGCTATCACCGCGCCATTGCCGCGCATGACGATGGCACGGCGCCCACCGAGTTGCTCGGCCATGGCCTTGGTCTGGGCGTCAGTACGGATGAGCTGCGGGTCGTCCCACAGGGCCGGCGCTGGCGAGATAACAGCCAAAGCCGTGGCGCGGCCGCGCGGTGCGGCCCATGGTGCCCAGGCTCATGGTGCGTGGCGGCATGGAGCGGCCCCCTCACCTCCGCGCGACGCCGGTAGATCTCGCGGTGAATGCGGACCTCGCCCAGCACGCCCTCGGGCAGGCCGCCCTCCAGCGGAACCACGGCGCAGGTTTCCCCTGGCGCCACCAGGCCCAGCGGGCGGGAGGGGGCGACGAGGAAATGGACCTCGTCCAGCCGCAGGCTGCAATGGCCATAGGCATGCACCAGCCCGTGGCGGCCCAGGGCCCTTGCCGCCACCCACGCCGAAAGCATGCGCATCATCCTCGCCGAAGTCGCGGAGAAGGACCGGCTTGCGGGCCGCGTGCCGCTTGCGGAGCGGCGAAAGCCGAAAACGGTACAGACGCGAGCTGGCCGGGATATTGGACGACCGAGTAAGGGCCATGCTCCCTGGAATGGCTACGGCGCCTCTGCGCTCCCCTCTCCGCCGGCGACAGGCCGCTGCGAGTGACCGGTCCCAGGCGGCTGAGGGTCAGCCTCATCAGCGATGGTCACGCCATTCCACGCGGCCATTCAGAAGGGATACTTTGCCGAGGATGGGCTGATGATGGAAAGAGCAGTCGGTCATCAGACCTCGAAACCCTCAGGCACCGGCGTGATGTGCCCGCAGGCCTCGCAGGTACGGTTCTTCTCACTGCCGTAGAAGCGCTTGTAGGCCTGGCCCACGGGATCAGCGCTGTACTGGGCGACCGGCGCGGACTCCTCATGCACCAGGGCGTCGCAGTTCGGGCAGTACCACTGGAAGCGGTCCACGTCGCCCGGCCGGCGCTCCTGCTCCAGGATGACCGCGAAGGCGTCAGGCGGAAAGCGGGGCGAGTGGGGAGTGCCCTTCGGGGTGTAGATCATCGATCCCTCGGGCAGGACCGTGATCTCCTCCTTCCCGTCCGGCGTGCGGGAGTGGAGGTGCATGGTTCCCTTGACCTGGAACATCACCTCGTCTGAGGGATTGATATGGAACTCGCTGCGGTATTCGCGGCCGCGCGCCATGAAGACCAGCGAATCGGGGTGCTGCCAGAGAACGCTGACGTGCTTCCCGCTTGCCTCCAGCTCCTTCATTCGCTGCTGCAGGTCAACAACTGGCATCTTGAATGGTGTGGTGAGCACGGGGGCTGCCCTTGTCCTGGGGGTTAGCCAAACATGGCGACGCAGTCGATTTCGACATTCACGCCCTTTCGGTGCGGCGTGGCGCCGATGCAGGTGCGGGTGACCCTCTCGGCCTCCATGTAGCTGCCGAATACCTCGTTGAAGCGCGGGAAGTCGGCCACGTCACGCGGCACCACGCGCATGTTCACCACGCTGGCAAGCGTCGCGCCCGCCGCGTCCAGCATGCTGAGCAGGTTGTCGAGGGTGCGGCGCAGCTGCACCTCGATCTCGCCCTCCACCACCGTTTTCGTCTCGGGGTCCAAGGGGCCCTGTCCAGAGACAAAGAGCATGTTGCCCCAGCGGGGCTGCCGAACCGGGCGCAATACCCGAGTGACGTCACGCTCTCGCGGTGCTGTAGCGTGCGCTGCAGTCTGAATGGTGACTGCGGGCATGTCCAATTTCCTCCGCCTGCTGACGCACCAGAGTCCTCCTCATCGCTGTTCTGATCTCGCCTGCGCAACCCGAAACTCGCGAAAGAGAATCTACGTCGCCAAGACACAAACCTGATTGCAAAGACATCATTTTCCTAAGGGGCTGCCGGCACTTGCACCCTACTCTGCCTTCAGGCCGGCCAGTTCCACAGCCCGGCGGGATCGCGCATACTCAGCACGGATGAACTCGGCAAAGCCCTCCGGGCTCGCCTCCCACGGCCCGGCCACCTCGGAGCCGATTTCCTGCATCCGCTCCCGCACCGCCGGGGCATTGAGCGCCGCCGCCAGGGCTCCACTGAGGGTTGCCATGACGGCGGGCGGCGTTCCGGCTGGTGCAACCAGCCCGTTGTAGCTGGCGCCGATGAGGTCGGTCATGCCGGACTCAATCAACGTCGGTACGTCAGGTGCCAGCGGCAGCCGAGCGGCCGAAGCCGAGGCGAGCAGGCGAACCTGGCCGTCGCGTATCATCGGCAGCACCGTAGAGAACTCGATGATCGCGGTATCGAGCGTGCCGGCGACCAGATCAGTCGCGGTCGCGCTGCTGCCACGATAGGGCACATGATTGAGCCGGGCGCGCGAGGCCGCCATGAGCAGTTCGAGGGTCATATGCGTCCCGCTCCCGGTTCCCGAGGATCCGATGCTGATCTGCCCCGGCCGCATCCTGGCCGCCTCGAGTAGGGCGGCGAAGCTCCGGAACGGCGATGCCGTCGGAACGGCGATCACCTGCGGCATGCGGCTGATGAGGCCGACCGGCAACAGATCCTTGAGCGGGTCGTAGGGCAGGTTCGCCTGCAAGAAGGGCGTGATCGTCAGCGGCCCGTTCGAGCCGAGCAGGAGCGTGTATCCGTCCGCGCGGGCCTTGGCCACGGCAGCGGCTCCGATTGATCCTCCCGCGCCCGGACGGTTCTCAGCGATGATCGGCTGGCCAAGCCGATCGGACATCGCCGCCCCGACAATCCGCGCCTGTACGTCGGAATTGCTGCCTGGTGCGTAGGGCACGATGATGCGAAGGGGATGATCCGGGTATCCCGCGGCCAAGCTGGGCGCTGCGAAGCTGGCGCCAAGCAAGGTCAAGAGGCCGCGGCGTGAGACTTCGGACATCGTCTCCTCCCTTTGTTTTCTCTAACCGCATCCAGCCAGAGGCGATCCGCAGTGGCAAGAGAAGCAATCGACCGGGTGTGGAACCCGTGACAGGCCGGAGGAACCAAGCGCTGGCATGGGAAGCTGCCCCCAATCTTCATCCTTGCACGGCGGCAAATCTTTGAGGCGCAGATTTGGGCGTTGCACCAATTCACGAAGAACGGCGGCCGTCGTACATCCGGCTCCATGGGTTGCGTGCTGGCGCGATCTGGCGTCCGTAGCCGTCACCGGCCCATATCGCCGAAAGTGACCGGGGCAGGTCAGTAGAAGATCAATGGGGGGATGATGCTCAGCGATATGCATGTTGACATCCTGGTTCAGGGCTATCCGGGCAAGTCCGTGTGCCACGGCGCCCTCGGCTGGAGCACCGTGGCCCTGATCCGTGGCGGCGGGCGCGTGATCGCGGTGGATGTCGGCGCGTTCAGCTATCGCGGCCTGCTGCGGGAGCGCCTGGAAGCGCGCGGGCTGTCCTTCACCGCGGTGACCGACGTGCTGCTGACGCATTCGCACTGGGACCACTCGGTGAACTGGCTTCTGTTTCCAGAAGCGCGGGTCGTGATCGGGGAGCAGGAGTTATCCTGGTCCCGTGCGCAGCCCTGGGGGGCCAACGCGGTCCCGGAGCTGTACATCCGGGAGCTGGACGCGTCGCCGCAGCTGCGGACGGTGCGGGACGGGGAGGAGGTCATTCCAGGCATCACGGCCTATGAGGCGCCCGGCCACACCCCGGGCTGCCTCGTCTACCGGCTGTCCGGGCCCGAGCACGACATCATCTTCACCGGCGACGCGGCGAAGAACCGGGCCGAGCTACTGGAGCGCCGCTCTGACATGAGCCTGGACCAGGCGGCGAGCCGGCGGTCCATCGAGATGATCTGGAAGTTATGGCAAGCGCGCCCCGGCAGCATCCTGCTGCCGGGCCATGATCTTCCCATGGTTCTGGAGGACGGCGTTCCACGTTACCTCGGCGAAAGGCAGGCCGGCATCACGGCCTGGACGGAGGGAGAGCTGGAGACCACGACCCTGTTCGAGCTGAACTGGCAGGCAGGAGGAGCTCGTAATGCCGGCTGAGCGGGAGGTTGCGCCGACGGGAGAGCAGCGCCTTCCGGAGCCGGCGGTCAACGACCGGCGCCGCTCGAGCAAGGACGTGCCGCGGCGCTTCCGCCGCATCCTCGCGCTGAAGGATTTCGAGGTGGCAGCGCGACGCCATCTTCCGCGCCCAATCTTCGGCTATGTCTCCGGCGGAGCCGAGGACAACCAGTCGCTTGACGACAACCGCGCAGCTTTCCGGGAATACGGCTTCGTCCCGCGATTCCTGGTCGGCGTCTCGAAGCGATCGCAAGAGACGGCGCTGCTGGGCCACACTTATGCGGCGCCCTTCGGGATTGCTCCGATGGGAATCTGCGCGCTCTCGGCCTATCGCGGCGACCTCGTTCTGGCACGCGCGGCCGGACAGGCGAACATCCCGATGATCATCAGCGGTTCCTCGCTTATCCGGCTAGAGGACATCGCCGCCGCAGGCCCCACGACCTGGTTCCAGGCTTACCTGCCCCCCGACATGCCCCGCATCGAGGCGCTGATCGATCGGGTGATGCAGTCTTCCATTGAAACACTCGTGGTCACGGTGGACACCACGGTCGGCGCGAACCGCGAGAACAACATCCGGACCGGCTTCTCGACACCGCTGAGGCCCAGCCTGCGGCTTGCCTGGGATGGCCTGACCCGGCCGCGGTGGCTGTTCGGCACCTTCCTACAAACTCTGCTGCGTCACGGAGTGCCACATTTCGAGAACTCCTTCGCCACCCGCGGCGCCCCGATCGTGGCGCGCAACGTCGAGCGGGAGTTCGGAGACCGCGCGCAGATTGACTGGACCTGGCTGGAGCGGATCCGCCGGCGCTGGCGGGGTAAGCTGGTCATCAAGGGCTTGTTGCATGCGGAGGACGCCCGCCTTGCGCGCGAGAGCGGGGCGGACGGCATCATCGTCTCCAATCATGGAGGACGGCAACTCGATGGGGCGGTCTCGCCGCTGCGCGTGCTGCCCCGGGTCGTCCAGGCGGCGGGCGGCATCCCAGTGATGCTGGATGGCGGCGTCCGGCGCGGGACTGACGTCCTGAAAGCCATCGGGCTCGGCGCCAGCTTCGTTTTCGTGGGGCGGCCCTTCAACTATGCTGCGGCGGTCGGGGGGGCGGCCGGGGTCGCCTATGCCATCAACATCCTGCGCAGCGAGATCCTGCGCGATATGGGGGCGGTCGGGATCAACAGGCTGGACGAGATGCCGGATCGGTTGGTGCGTATGACAGAAGGCTGACGCCACCTTGCGGACGCCTCGAGGGGTGGGCACCCGTGCTGCCAGGAGGCTTTGCCTCCTGGACTCCACCGGGGCACCCACAACCATTTCCGGCCCCCGCAGCATGGCTGCCGCTGATGCGGTGACGAAATGGATCACGTCATACGCTTCCGGTCGCATCGACCCCATCGATTGGCCGCCGCGTCCTGCGGGACGGAAAGCCCTCATGACGCTGATCGCCGGCAACCGAGACAGCTTCCGTCATGAATGGCGAGGAGTTCTAGCGTCAATCCACCTTGATGTGGGCCTCCTTCACGACGCGCCCCCACTTCTCCGCTTCTTTCCGAAGAATGTCAGCCAACTCTTCAGGGGTGGAGGAGACGCCGTCCACGCCCGCCTCGGCCATGCGGCGGGAGACGGCCGGCATAGCGATTGCCTCGCGCGTCACAGCATTCAGGCGTCGGATGGCGGGAGAGGGCGTTCCTGCCGGCACCACGACGCAACCCCAGGACGTCGCCTCGGCGTTGGGATAGCCGAGTTCGCCGATGCTCGGCACCTCCGGCAGCAGCGGGTGGCGCCGCGGGCCGGTGACGGCCAGCGGCCGGATCTTGTTCGCCTGGATGAGGCCGACGGTCGGCGCGATCTGCACAACGATCATCTCCAGCGTGCCGGACATGAGGTCATTCATTGCGGCGGCGCTGCCCCGATAGGGCACGTGCTCCATCTGGATGCCGGCCGCAAGCTTGAACAACTCAGCCGCCGTGTGGGTCGAGGCGCCATGGCCAGACGAGCCGAAAGACATCTTTCCGGGCTGTGCCTTTGCCAGCGCCACGAATTCCGCAAGATTCCGCGCAGGCACGCTTGGCGCGATGACGAGAACCATGTCCGACGTGTAGGCCATGGAAACCGGCGCCAAGTCCTTCAGCGGATCGAAGGTCATGTTCCGGTAGATGTGCTGGTTGGTGGTCAGCAATCCCGTGGTGCCCATCAGCAGCGTATGACCATCAGGAGGGGAGCGGACCACGATCTCTGCCCCGATATTGCCGCCCGAACCGCCGCGGTTCTCGACAATAACAGGTTGGCCCAGCCTTTCCGCCATCGCGTCCCCCAGGAGGCGGGCAGCAACATCGGTCGACCCACCCGCCACGTAAGGCACGATGAAGCGGATCGGGCGGTCTGGGGTCCAGGTCGGCTGGGCGCGCGCGGCGCTTACCGTCGTGAGCGCAGCAGGTGCGGCGAGCAGGGTGCGGCGTGCAATCATGAACTTCCCTCCGGGCCTTGAGCTTGGCCATTATGTCCGCGCGGAGTTACCGAGCGGGTTCGTGGTCGATCATTCGGGGTGGCATTTGTAGCGCCGAGTGGCAAGAAGGTCACCACGTGTCGACAGGGCCAGCCCCCTTCAAAGCCAGCTTTGCTCTTTTAAAGCCCTTAGCGGGCACGCCTGATGATCCTCAGTTTATGGATGAGGATGGGGAGGGCATCTTCGCGCTGCTTTTATCGCATCCGGACGAGGGCCCTCCTCATTCTCGAAGCAGGTGATTGCTTAGAGCGGAGCCAGGCACATCTGGGGAGTGCAGCCGGTCGTCGCATTCAGGCTCGTTGGATCTTGGCTAGGCAACGTCCCGTAATTGCTGGCCGGCAGAACATGGAACGCTGTCGCTGCCGGCCGCGGATTGCCTGAGGTCGTTAGAGGCTGACCTTCAACAGGCGTTCGGCATTGCGGAAGCACACCTTTTCCCGCACCTCCTGCGAGATCGGCGCGCTCTCGATGAAGTCTCCCGCGACCTTCGTCGATTCGTAGGGATAGTCGACCGAGAACATCACCGCGTCCGTCCCCATCTCGTCCAGCGCGCAGGTGAGCGCAGCGTGCGAGCAGACGCCGGTTGTCGTGATAAGGATGTTCCGGCCGAAATACTCCGATGGCGCGCGCTTCAGGGTGATACCGTGCGAGTACACGGCGAACCGGCTGTCGAAGCGCCAGCGGAGGATCGGCAGCCCCTCGCCCATATGCCCGATGACGATCTTGAGATTGGGGAAGCGGTCAAACACACCTCCGAAGAGAAGCCTCAACGTGTGCGTCGCTGTCTCCACCCCCCATCCCCAGGCAGCGCCGGTGAGCTCCGGATGTCCCTCGAAGGACTTCGGCAGCTCAGGGAAGTCGATCGGGTGCAAGTAGAGGGGAACATCAAGCTCCTGGAAGCGCTCCCATACTTCGTCATAGGCCGGATCGTCGTAGTAGCGGCCATTGGTATGGCCGTGCACCAGGACACCCTTGAAGCCGAGGTCACGCACCGCCCGCGTCAGCTCCTCAGCGGCCGCCCTAGGAGAGTGCATCGGTAGAATCGCAAAGCCCGCGAACCTTCTCGGATCTTGCTCGATTTGCCTGGCCAGGTAGTCGTTGTTCTCCCTTGCCCGGCGGATCGCGACGCCCTCATCGCGTTCTGCCTGCACGCCAGGGCCCGTTTGCGACAGCACCATGAGGTCAATACCGCCCTCCTCCATGGCCGCAAGCCTAAGCTCACCGAACTCTGCGAGCCGGGCGGAGAGGTCGGAGGCCGAGGCACTCGCGATGTGCTTGGTGAAGACCTTCGAGTAGTCCTCGAAGCCCGGAGCCATGAAGTGCTCCTCGAATGCAATCTTTGGAGTTCTTGTCGGCATCTTTCACTCTCCCCTTTCGTGATGCGTGGCTGAGCCAAGATATGCTTCCGCCAGCCCGGAGGCCCGTTGGCTTCATGCGCAACCCTTTGGCCAGTCGGAGACCTCGCCTAGGGCTCTGCCGGGTCGTACCCAGGAGGTTGCAGGACCTGCCGAGCGAGTCAGAGAGCCCGCCTCCGACTTGGAGTGAGCAAACCGAGATCGGTGCGGGCCGGCAATGGCGCATTCCAATCCACGCTTCCGCATGACCACCGCTCGGCGCCAGGGCAGCACGGCGGTTTACGACCGTTCTGACCCGGCTGCGTCAAGCATCGAGAACTGCGGGCAGAACATCTCGAACATCTCGCCTGCCTCGGCATGATTGCAGACGAACTCGCCTGTTGCCTCCACATTCCTTAGACTGTCCTTGCGGCCCTCGCTGGAGAAGCCGACGATGGGCGGGGTCGAGTTGAAGGCGTTGAAGAAGCTGTAGGGGGCAAGGTTCACGCGCCCTTCCGCATCAGCCGTGCTGACCCAGTCGATGGGGCGCGGGGCGATGATCGCCTTGAACGGGTCATGCGGCAGGTCATGGCCGAGCCGAGTTTCGTAGAAGTGCTGGTCCATACGGGAGCCCCCGGCCTCAGGGCGTGATGGACCGGATGGAAGCCCTAGCGCCGGAGCAGCGGCTCTCCCGGACTGGCGCATCGCGCACGGCCATGATCTCCCCGAATTCGGCAGATATGATGGTGTACTGAATGATTTGACGCAAGCGCGAATCCCCGACTAGAGTGCAGGGAAGAGAGGTATGCTGAGTAAAGTTAGCCTGTTCATGGGAGTATTTGATGGCTTGGCATAGGGTCGCCGCCCTCGAGGCGCTCACAGACGGCGGCGTGGACAAGGCCGAGATTGCCAGCACCCCCGTCGCGCTCTTCCGCAACGGCGATCTGGTTTACGCGACCCACGGCATCTGCACCCACGCCCTCGCCTTCCTGGCGGACGGCTGGGTGGAGGATGGCAAGGTGGAGTGTCCTCTGCATCAGGGCCGGTTCGACATCCGCACCGGCCGGGCGCTCTGCGCGCCCCTCACCGAAGACCTTCGCACCTATGCCGTGAAGGTCGAGGCTGGAGAGGTGTTTGTGGACCTGGAGCGCCCGGCCGATACGGCAGCGCCCTCGCTGCAGGAGATGGTCGCCACAGCCTCTCCGGCGCGTTCCGAGCGGGTCGTGGTGGTGGGCGCCGGCCAGGCCGCGGCCGCAGCCATCCGCGCGCTTCGGGTGGCGGGCTTCGACGGCGAGATCACGCTCATTGGGCAGGAGGCCCATCTTCCCTATGAGCGCCCCGCCCTCTCCAAGGAGGTGCTGGCCAGCCCCGATGCGTCGCCGCCTTGTCGCCTGACGGAAGCCGATGCCCGAGATCTGGGCGTTACTCTGCGCCTCGGCACCCGTGTCGAGGGCGTGGACCCGGCGGCCCGCCAGGTGATCCTCGGTGACGGCAAAACGCTTGCATACGACAAGCTCCTCATCGCCACGGGCGGCGATGCTCGGCGCCTCTCCATACCCGGCGCGGACCATCCCGGCGTACTGCATCTTCGCACCCTGGAGGATGCCCAGACGATCGCCGCGTCGCTAGGCCGGTCCCGGCGCGTGGCAATCATCGGCGGCGGCTTCATCGGCCTGGAGCTGGCTTCCGCCGCCCGCGCCCGCGGCTGCGAGGTGACGCTGATGGAGCGCGAGGCGGAGCTGATGGCCCGCCTTCTTCCCCCGCCGCTCGGGGCTGCCTTCCGCACCCTGGCCGCGAGCCATGGCGTGACCATTCGCTTGGGCGAGGGCGTCGACAGCATCGAGGAGGATGGCCAGGGCCTCCTTGTTCGCACGACCAAGGGATCGGTGCATGCGGATGTCGTGCTGGTCGGTGTCGGGCTGCAGGTTGCCTCAGCACTCGGGGAAGCCGCCGGCTGTGCCATGGAGGCGGGCGCTATCGTCGTTGATGCGGAGGGCCGCACGAGCGTACCCGGCATCTGGGCGGCCGGCGACTGCGTGGCCCTCGATGAACGCGTGCACGGCCGCCGCGTGCGGCTGGAGAGCTGGCAGAATGCCGAAGAGGGCGGCGCGGCCGCCGGCCGTTCCATGGCTGGCGCGCCAGGCGAAGCGCCAAAGCGCCCTTGGTTCTGGACCGACCAGTTCGGCCTGAACATCCAGATGATCGGCCTGCCGGGCCCTGAGGACCGCGTCGCGCTGAGCGGGTCGGGTGCGGAGGCGGGCGCCATCTACCGGACCGTGGACCGCGCCACAGGCCGCCTGACCGGCGTCGTTGCCTTCGGCAGTCCTGCAGCCATCCGCGAGGCGCGCGGCGCCTTTACCCGCAACCAGGCCTTCGACCCGGCGGAGCATGACGCGCGCTGGCTGGGCGAGGAGGCCGCCCCCAGCTCTCTGGAGACGGACATGATGGACGGCATGGGCGACATAGCGATGCGTCAGCGCTTCGCCTGGCCCGCCGAGGGCCTGACCGCGATCCCCGACTGGGTCTACACGGACGAAACGATCTACAAGCGCGAGGTGGAGCGAATCTTCCACGGCCGGACCTGGAACTACGTCGCGCTTGAGGCGGAGATCCCAAAGGCGGGAGACTTTATCCGCTCCAATGTCGGTCCGACGCCGGTTGTCGTCTCCCGCGCCGAGGACGGGTCCATCAGCGTCTTCGAGAACCGCTGCACTCATCGCGCCGCCGAGTTCTGCCGCGAGATGGACGGCAATGTGAAAGAGTTCGTCTGCCCCTATCATCAGTGGACCTACGACCTGAAGGGCAACCTCGCCGGCGTGCCCTTCCGCCGCGGAGTCAACGGCCAGGGCGGCATGCCCGCTGACTTCGACGTATCCAAGCACGGCCTGCGGCAGCTCAACGTCACCACTCACCGTGGCGTGGTGTTCGCCTCCTATGCCAAGGACATGGAAAGCTTCCCCGAATACCTGGGTCCGGAGGTGCTGCGCGAGTTCGAGGCGACCTTCGATGGCCGCAAGATGACCATCCTCGGCCACTATCGCCACACGCTGCCCGGCAACTGGAAGCTGTACCACGAGAACCTGAAGGACCCGTACCACGCGACCCTGCTGCACACCTTCCTGGTGACCTTCGGGCTGCTGGTTGCGGGCAACAAGTCACTTATGCTGGCGGACGAGACTGGCCGCCACGGCGTCATGGCCTCGGCGAAATCAGACGCCTCCAAGCTGTCTGCCGAGAGTAAGAAGGAGATGAGGGCCTATCGCGAGGGCATGACGCTGCAGGAGCCGCGCTTCATGGACTTCGTGGACGAGTTCGACAGCCCCTGGTCCGTCACCATGGCGACCATCTGGCCTAACCTGATCGTACAGCGCGAGATGAACACGCTCGGCATCCGGCAGATCGTTCCGACCGGACCGAACGAGTTCATCATGAAGTGGACGATGTTCGGCTTCGAGGGCGACAGCGAGGAGATGACCCGCCACCGCTTGCGCCAGGGCAACCTGATGGGCCCCGCCGGCTTCCTCGGCCTGGAGGACAACGAAGCCATCAAATTCGTGCAGGACGGCATGAAGAGCGTGCCCGGCGGCACGCATGTGGTGAAGCTGGACCCGGCGGTGGAGGCCGGAACCTCCGACACGCTCATCTCCGAATCTGCCATCCGCGCCATGTACCGTCATTGGCGCCAGGAAATGGGGCTCTGAAATGCTGGACGCGCCCGCCGCCCCGACCTCTCGCGAGGCCCTGATCGACCGCCTGCTCCTTCGTGAGGAGGTAGAGGCCTTCAATGCTGCCTACTCGGCCGCGCTCGACGAGATGCGCCTGGGCGACTGGGCGGAGATGTTCACGGAGGACGGCTTCTACGTCGTTATCTCGCGCGAGAACCACGACCGGAACCGCCCGGTCGGACTGATCTACTGCGAGGGCATCGGAATGATCCGCGACCGCGCCTTCGCACTGGCGAAGACAGCGATGTTTGCTCCCCGTTACCTCCGCCATATGATCAGCAACACAGAGATCCTTGGCCCGGAGCAGGATGGCGAGGTGCGCGCGCGGTCGAACTACCTCGTCCTGCAAGTTCTCTTCGACCGCCCGGACGCAACGCTGCACCAGCTAGGCCGCTACGAGGACGTGTTCCGTCGCGTGGGAGGCCGGCTGCGTCTGGCCTCCCGCCGTTGCATCTACGACAGCCTCTTGGTGCCGAACGCGCTCTGTGTCCCCGTCTAGTCCTCTGTCTTGCCGAGCACGGCGCGCCCGTGGTGATTGTTGGCGTCGATCAGGCGCATCAGTGTCTCCACGAAGTGCTGCCGCTCGCCTTCGTCCAGCGGCGAGAGGAAGCGTTCCTGCGCGCGGCTCATGGCCGCGTGCATCTCCTTCGTCAGCTTTGCGCCCATCGGCGTCAGGCGCGCCACCATCGTACGCTGGTCCCGCGAGCCGCGTCTGCGGCTGACCAGGCCGCGCCGCGCCAGCCGGCCCAGCACATCAGCCACGTTGGTGCGATCCAGCCCCACCTCGGCCCCCAGCGAGCTCTGGTCCGCATCCGGGCGCAGGGAGAGGGTGGTTAACAGTCCATACTGCACGGGCGTGATATCAAACTCCGCGCATTCCTCAAGGAACAGCGCTTGGTGGATCTGGTGCAGGCGCCGTACCAAGTAGCCCGGCCGCCGCCAGAGTGGCAGCCTCTCGATCAGCTGCCGCAGCTCCGGACTGCTCACCGCTTCCGCTGGATCAGCGCTCGCCTTTGCCTTCGGGGCGGCGCGCTTGCGCGGCGGCGGCGGAGTGATGGCGTTCATGGAGACTTTCCTGTCCGGGCCTGATCCTGGCCCCATCTCTCGTGTTGAGAGTCGTTATCTACAACATCGGCGCACCGTTCAGAAGGGAGATGGCCAACCTACTTGACGTTCGCATTCACCTTCATCAGTGTACCGCGCAATACCGGACGTCAGAACCGGAGCGCCACGTCACCCAGGGAGGTTGTTGATGGGCGAAGTTTCGTCTGTTGGGCTGGTCGGGGGGCGTGCGGAGACGGGCGAGGGCATTGGCGCCCGCGTTCGGCGGAAAGAGGATGTCCGACACCTGGCCGGTCGCGGCTGCTTCGTGGGCGACATCCAAATGGCGGGCCTGCGCGAGGTAGCCTTCCTCCGTTCCCCCGTCGCGCATGCGCGCATCCTCAATCGCACTAAGCCGGCCGGCCATGAGGATGACGTGGTCTTCAACGCGGACCTTGCCGGCGTCATTCCAATGACGGTGCGCTCAACCATCCCGGGCTACAAGGTTTCCGACTACCACGCACTGGCCGCGGAACGCGTGCGCTTCGTAGGTGAGCCAATCG
This sequence comes from Roseomonas chloroacetimidivorans, assembly GCF_049629625.1. Classification (NCBI taxonomy): domain Bacteria; kingdom Pseudomonadati; phylum Pseudomonadota; class Alphaproteobacteria; order Acetobacterales; family Roseomonadaceae; genus Roseomonas; species Roseomonas chloroacetimidivorans. Next base: position 245,287 of record NZ_JBNBZS010000009.1, read on the forward strand.
CGATGTGCGTCGCCGAGACCCGTGCGCGGGCGGAGGACCTCGCCGAGGCCGTCGAGGTCGAATTTGACGAGCTTCCTCCCATTACCTCCTGCGATGCCGGCCGCGCCCCGGGCGCCGCGCTGCTGCATCCGGAATGGGGCGACAACTTCTTCCTGGAAACCCGGTTCGACAGTGGCCTTGAGCCCGTCGTGGCCTCTGCCCCGGTGCGGGTGGATCTGGAACTCTCCACTGCCCGGCAGACCATGCATCCCATGGAGGGCAAGGGTGTTCTGGCCTGGTGGGATCACCGCGCTGGCCAGCTCGTGGTGCACACCTCCACGCAGGTACCCCACCTTATCCGCTCCGGCCTCGCGGAGGTGCTGGGCATCAGCCAGGGAATGATCCGCATCGCGCCACCCGACGTGGGCGGCGGCTTCGGCTACAAGTGCCTGCTGCAGCCCGAGGAGATATGCGTCGCCTGGCTGGCACTGACGCGCAAGGCCCCCTTCCGCTGGACCGAGGATCGGCGGGAGCATCTTACGGCCGGGGCCAATGCCCGCCAGCACCACTACAAGCTCCGTGCCTATGCCGACCGGCGCGGCCGGCTGCTCGGGCTGGATGCTGAGATCATGGTGGATACCGGCGCCTATTCCGTCTGGCCCTTCACGGCATGCCTGGAGGCCGCACAGGCCGGCGGCAATCTGCCGGGCCCCTACGATCTGAAGGCCTATCGATGCCACGTGCTTTCCGTGGCCACGAACAAGCCGCCCTACGCGCCCTATCGCGGCGTGGCGCGCCCGGGCGTCTGCTTCGCGATCGAGTCTGTCATCGATGCCATCGCCAAGGCCGTAGGGCGGGAGGCCTGGGAGGTGCGGGCGGAGAACCTCGTGCCCGGTGCGGCGATGCCCTACACCAACGTCACCGGCAAGTTCTACGACAGCGGCGACTATCCTGCCTCGCTCGAGACAGTGCGCCGCATGATCGGCTTCGACGCTTTCCGCAACGGCCCCCGCCGCGACGATAGGGGCCGCTATCTTGGCATCGGCTTCGCGACGTACACGGAACAGTCCGCGCATAACACGAAGGTTTTCGCCGCCTGGGGTCTGCCCTTGGTGCCGGGCTATGAGCAGGCTCTGGTGAAGCTCACGCCCGATGGATCTCTGGAGGTCCGGGCGGGCATCCACACCATCGGCCAGGGCCTGGAGACCACCCTTGCCCAGGTCGCGAATGAGATGACCGGCGTGCCCATCCGCGACATCCGCGTGACCCTGGGCGACACGGCAGCCACCCCTTACTCCACCGGTGCCTACGCTTCCCGGGGGATTGTCATGGCGGGCGGTGCCGTCTCCCGCGCGGGCGCCAAGGTAGCGGAGCGCATCAAGGCCATCGCCGCGCACCTTCTGCAGGCCGACCCGTCGGCGGTCACCTTCCGCGATGGCCGCATCCATGCGGGTGCTGCCAGCCTGGACTATGCCGATATCGGACGCGCCTGGTATCTGCGACCCGACCAGCTGCCTGACGGCGTGGATACGGGCGGCCTGGAGGCAACGGAGGGCTACAAGCCCGATATCGACACCGGCGTCTTCTCCTATGCCAGCCACGCCGTGAAGCTGGCCGTGGATGCTGAGACCGGCATCGTCGAGATCCTCGACTACGTCATCTCCGAGGATTGCGGCCGCATGGTCAACCCGATGATCGTGGAGGGCCAGACCTATGGCGGCGCCGCCCAGGGCATCGGTACGGCGCTCTTCGAGGAGAGCCCATATGACGGCAATGGACAGCCCCTGGCCTCCACCCTGATAGACTATCTCCTGCCGGGGCCGACGGAGCTGCCGCGCTTTCGTATTCACCACACCGAGACGCTCTCGCCTTACACCGCGCACGGCATCAAGGGCGTGGGGGAGGGCGGCGCCATCGCGCCAGCCGCCGCCATCACCAATGCGATCAACGATGCGCTCGCGCCGCTCGGCGCCACGCTGCGCGCCATCCCCGCGAGCCCCGAGCGCATCCTGCACGCCATACAGGCCGCCGCGCCAATGGAGGCGGCATGAAGCCCGCCGCCTTCGACTACGCCCGGGCGGCCAGCGCCGCCGAGGCCGTGTCCATGCTCGCCGCCATGCCGGGCGATGCGCGGATCCTGGGCGGCGGCCAGTCGCTTGGCCCGACGCTGAACCTGCGCCTCGCACGTCCCGCGCGCCTCATTGACATCAAGCGCGCCGGCCTCCGCAGCATCGAGGGTGACGCGCGAACCCTCTCCATCGGCGCAGGCTGGACCCATGCGGCCATCGAGGATGGGGTGGTCGAGGACCCCGCCCGCGGCATGATGCGCCATGTGGCAGCCCGCATCGCCTACCGCGCCGTGCGCAACCGCGGCACGCTGGGCGGCTCCCTCGCCCATGCGGACCCTGCGGCGGACTGGGTGAGCACCATGTTCGCCCTCGGCGCCACCATGGTGCTGCAGGGGCCGCGCGGCACCCGCCGCGTAGCCGTGGAGGATTTCATCCGCGGCGCTTTCGCGACTGCGCTAGCGGAGGACGAGTTGCTGGCCGCCGTGGAGGTGCCGCGCCTCTCCGCCGGGGCACGTTGGGGCTACTACAAGATCACCCGCAAGACCGGCGAGTTCGCCAAGGCGATCGGCGCCGTCATTCTGGACCCCGGGCGCGGCCTGGCCCGGGTAGTGGCCGGCGCCACGGGCGGCGCGCCCGTGCTGTTGCCCACCACCGCCGCGCGCGTCCTGGCAGGCCAGGCCGAGGCCGCCGTCACGGGTCTGCCGGAGGAGTTGGCCAGCCTCTTGCCCCAGATCGACGCCCTGTCCCGACAACAGCACGCCGTGACCGTCCGGCGCGCACTCGACCAGCTGACGGAAGCGCGCGCATGATGCAGATCACGCTTGAGGTGAACGGCCGCATCCATTCCGGCGATGTCGAACCCCGGACGCATCTGGCGGACTGGCTGCGCGGCACGCTGGGCCTGACCGGTACCCATCTGGGCTGCGAGCAGGGCGTGTGCGGCGCCTGCACGGTGCTGATCGACGGCGCGCCGCAACGCGCCTGCATCGCCTATGCCGTGGATTGCGACGGCAGCAGCGTCCGCACCATTGAGGGCTTTGACGGCGATCCGCTGATGGGCGAGCTGCGGGAGGCCTTCACCGCGAACCATGCTCTCCAATGCGGCTTCTGCACGCCGGGAATGCTCGTCTCGGCGCGTGACGTGGTCCTGCGCCTAGGCGAGATTCCGGAGCAGCGCATCCGCGAGGAGATGTCCGGCAATCTGTGCCGCTGCACCGGCTATGTCGGTATCGTGGACGCGATCGGTTCGGTCTGCGCCGGCCGGGCGCCCCAGCAGGCCGAGGAGGCCGCGCCGGTGGCAAAAAAGGCCATGGATATCGCCGCCCCGGCCGCGGCCGCAGTGCCACGCAGCACAGGCGGCCAGGTCACCTTGCGCGATGGCGCACCCTCGCTCGAGAAAGCAGTGCACATCAATGCTGCTCCGGACGCGGTCTGGCACGCACTATCGGATCTCCGTCGCGTCGCCGCATGCTTGCCGGGTGCGCAGATTGACACGATCGAGGGCAACCGGCTCTCCGGCCGGATGCGGGTCTCCCTCGGGCCGCTGAAGGTGGCCTTCGGTGGTACGGGGACTTTCGAGATGGATGGCGCGGCACGAGAGGGTCATGTCGTCGGACGCGGGCGCGACAGCGGAACCAACTCCGCGGCGGAAGGCGATATCCGCTGGCGCGTGCGGCCTGATGGGACCGCTGGAAGCATGGTCACCGTCATTCTCTCCTGGCAGCTCACCGGCGTTCTCGCGCAGTTCAACCGGGGCAACCTCGTGGCAGATCTTGTGGGAAGGCTCGCAGAGCAGTTCGCCGCGAATCTCGAGGCTGAGCTGGCCGGGCGCGAGCCGCCGGCGAAGACGGCGCGTCTGAACGCCTTGGCCCTGCTCTGGGCAATGCTGAAGGCAAGAATTTTCGGACGTTGAGCGCGGGCACGCGAACATGGCCCGGCTCTTGCTACATAACGGGGCATACTGAGCTTCGGCACGGCGGCGCCGAGCTGAGCAGGATCGATCCACAGACCTAGCCTGGAGCAAGATCAATGCTTCTGACCACCCGACGCATCCTGCCCGTCCTCCTGGCCTCGCCCTTCCTGTCGAAACAGGCCCGCGCGGCCGAGCGCGTCACGGCTCGGCTGGACTGGTCCACCTGGGGGGTGCACGCGCCCTTTCACCTCGCCCTCGCGAAGGGATGGTTCGAGCGCCACGGCGTCGCCGCGCAGTTCGAGGACGGCAACGGCTCGACCGCGACTGTGCAGATTGTCGGCAATGGCGGATTCGACATCGGCCATGCCGCGCTCGGGCCGATGATCATGGCGCGCGGCCGCGGCGTGCCCGTGCGCGCCACCGCCGCCTTCCTGCGACAGAACGATATCGGCGCGATGCTGCCCGAGGGCAGCGGCATCACCACCATCGCGGCGCTACGTGGCAAGAAGCTCGCCTACACGCCCGGCTCGCTGGAGGCGCCCTTCATCGACCGCTTCCTCGCCGCTGGCGGGCTGAAGCGCGACGATCTGGAGCTGCAAAGCGTGGACGCGGCCGGCAAGGTCGGCCTCTATGTCAACAACCGGGTGGACGGCATGCTCTCCACCATTCCCTTCACCCTTCCATCCGTCCGCGCGCAGCGGCCCTCCATCGCCATCCGCTTCGCGGATCACGGGCTGGCCTTCCCCAGCTTCGGCCTCTTTGCCACCGAGCGCAGCATCGCGCAGAAGCCGGATGCGCTTCGCCGCTTTTCCAGCGTCGTCGCAGGCACCTGGTCCTACATCCTGGACGGGCATGAGGACGAGGCGGTGCGGGCCATTATCGCCGCGCGCCCGCAGGCCCGGCTGCAACCGGCCGTGCTGCGGGAGCAAATCGAACTCATCCGCGGCTATGTGACCACAGAGGCCACCAAGGGCCAGCCAATCGGCCCTATGGCGGAGGCGGACTGGGCCGAGGCCGCGGCGAATCTTGCTACCGCGGGCCAGATTCCCAAAGCCGAGCCGGCGGGCGCCTATTTCGACGCGACGCTGCTCGATACGCGGATTATCGAGGACCTTGCGAAGGGCGCGAGCGGTGCTGCTCCCCGCTGAAGCAGGGCAGGCCACCGCCGTGCCGGCGGTGCAGCCCTTCATCTCCGCACGCGGCGTCACCAAGCGCTTCGGCGGACCGGCCGGCGTGCTCGCGCTGGACAGGGTGGACCTCGATATCCGGCCGGGCGAGTTCGTCAGCCTTCTCGGTCCCAGCGGCTGCGGCAAAAGCACCTTCCTGCGCTGCCTGGCAGGGCTTGAGAAACCCAGCGGCGGCCTGCTGAGCCTCGCGGACGAGCCCATCACCGCGCCCCCTAAGGGGCTCGGCATCGCCCTGCAGCGCGACGCCCTCCTCGAATGGGCGGATGTACTCGACAACGTTCTCTTGCCCGCCGATTTCGCCGGGCTGCCGCGGCGGGACCATGTTGCCCGCGCGCGCCAGCTTCTCTCCATGGTCGGGCTGAGCGATTTCCTGCACGCCTATCCCCACACTCTCTCCGGCGGCATGCGGCAGCGTGTCGCCATCTGCCGCTCCCTCCTGCTGCGCCCCTCGCTCCTTCTCATGGACGAGCCCTTCGGCGCACTGGACGCGATGACGCGGGACCAATTGAACGTTGACCTGCACCGGCTCTGGCGAGAGCAACGGATGACAGTGGTCTTCGTCACTCACTCCATTTCAGAGGCGCTGTTCCTCTCCACACGCGTGGTGGTGCTCGCGCCGCGCCCGGGGCGCCTTGTGGACGACATCAAGGTGGAACTGCCGGAGCACCGCCGTCTCGCTGTGCGGGAAACGCCTGAGTTCGGCGCGCTCAGCCGCCAGCTGCGCGGACGCTTCGAGGCGATGGGGCTGCTCCATGAGTAAGTACTCCTCCCATCTCCTGCCCTGGCTTGGTGCCATCGGCTTCGTGCTACTCTGGGAAGCGGCCGTGCATCTCTTCGCGCTGCCGCCCTTCCTCATTCCGGCCCCCAGCTTGGTGCTCGCCGACATTATGCAGTTTCCGGGCTGGTTCGCAGGCCAGGCGGCCTACACCACGGCCGTTACCCTGGCCGGCTTCGTCGCCGCCGCCGTGTTCGGCATCGCCTTCGCCGTGCTGATCGTTGAATCTCCGATGCTCGACCGGCTGCTCTTTCCGCTTTTCGTCGCGTTGAACAGCGTGCCAAAGGTCGCGATGGCGCCGCTCCTCGTCATCTGGTTCGGCACGGGCGCGACGCCGAAGGTGGCCATTGCCTTCCTTATCGCCGTCTTCGCCGTGGTGATCGACGCGGCGCTCGGCCTGCGCTCCGTCTCGCCCGACGTGCTCGACATGGCGCGCGCCCTGCGCGCGCCGCACTGGAAGATACTCCTGCGGATCCGGATCTTCGCCGCGCTGCCCTCGATCTTCGCGGGGCTGAAAGTAGCGATGTCACTCTCCCTCGTGGGCGCAATCGTCGGCGAGTTCGTCTCCGCACAGGCCGGGCTGGGATATGTCATCCTTACTGCACAGGGGCAGTTCGACACGCCGCGGGTCTTTGCGGCCCTCGCCATCCTCTCCGTGCTCGGTGTGGCATTGATTGGTGCGGTGGATGCTCTGGAACGTCGGGCCATGCCCTGGCGCCACGGGACGACGCGTCGGCTTAGCCGTCGCGAAAGGGCGGACGCGGCCGCTGCGCTCCCCGCGACACAGGCCAGAGGAGACTGAAAGCATGAAGCGTCGCGGAATGATTTTCGGGGTGGGTGCCGCCACGGCAGCCGCGGCCCCGCTCGCCACCCCGGCGCTCGCGCAGCCGGCGCCGTTGGTGCGTTGGCGAATGGCTACCGCCTGGCCGAAGAGCCTCGACGCCATGTACGGCTCTGCTGAGGCGCTTTGCCGTCGCGTTAGCGAGGTGACGGAAGGCCGCTTCCAGATCCGGTGCTTCGCCGGCGGAGAGATCATGCCGGCGCTGCAAGTGCTGGATGGTGTGCAGAACGGCACTGTCGAGTGTGGCCACATTCTCTCGCCGAACTACATTGGCAAGAGCCCAGCCTATGCGTTCGACGGCGGACTTCCGTTCGGGCTCAATGCGCGCCAGCAAGCGGCATGGCTTTTCGAGGCTGGTGGGCTGGAGCTGGTGCGGAACTTGTACCGCAAGGTCAATGTCGTTCCTTTTCCCTGCGGGAATGTCGGCACGCAGATGGGCGGCTTCTATCGCAAGGAGATCCGCACGCTGGAGGATTTGCAGGGCCTGAAGATGCGCATCGGGGGGCTTGGCGGCACCATTCTCACCAAGCTCGGCGCGGTGCCGCAGCAGCTTGCTGCTTCGGATATCTACGCTTCTCTCGAGCGTGGCACGATTGACGCCTCCGAGTGGATCGGCCCCTATGACGACGAGAAGCTCGGCCTTCATAAGGTTGCGCCGTATTACTATTCACCGGGCTGGTGGGAAGGCAGCGCAGGTATCACTGCGCCGGTAAACCTCGCAGCTTGGGAGGCGCTGCCCGCCAGCTTCAAGCTGGCCTTCGAGATGGCCGCGACCGAACAGACCTTGTTGATGCTAGCGCGGTACGACGCCCGCAACCCGGACGCACTACGCCGCCTCCTCGGCGCCGGAACCCAGCTTCGCATTTTCCCCCGCCCTATCCTTGAAGCTGCCTACAAAGCCTCTTTCGAGACCTTCGAGGAGATTGCGGGGCAGAATGAGGATTTCCGTACGATCTATCGGCCATGGAAGCGCTTCCTGGAGAGCTCCAACCCGTGGTTCCGCGTCGCCGAGGCCAGCCTTGATGGGTTCCGGCTTAGCCACGACATCCCCAGCTCACCGCAGTAACCGGACCGGGGCCGTGCGGGGCTTGATGGTCCCGCACCGTTCCACCCGCCAAGGGCCGGCATCCCGCATGCGGACACACTACCGGGATGCGGGATGACAGAACCACTACTCGCCTTCGGTCACGTCGTGGGCCGCTTAAACGCGAATGTCGCTGGATCACCAATTGGATGACGCTGCTGGCCTGCCTGATGATTGCCGACTGACTGTGTTGCACAGGCTCGGTCTGCCGGTCTGGGTGGAATAGGATTGCGAGAGGGGACGACGGCCTGCCTTCCAGGGACGTCCAGCTTGCCGTCAGAGGCGAACACCGACCACCCGCATCACATCCCGAAGCAGTGCTTCGGAGGGACGGGCTGGGCAGAGTACGATGCGGCCCTACGCAGGCGAGGCAATCTGCCCGAATGGTTCACGGAGACCGCGAGCGCGGCCTGGGAGGCTTAGCCCCGGAGCACGTGGGGCAGATAGCCGCACCACCCGGAGCCAGCCACCACGACGGCCCGACCCCTCGGGGGTGGGCCCGCTTGGCGCTGCGCCAGACCGAGGGGCTGATCTGCCCCCATTATCGCCCGGCCCGGGCTGCTCTGGCTGTGCCGGACCATACGACCCTCAGCCTCCGGGCCGGAACGCGGCAGGCAGCTTCCACGATCGCTGCATCAGCCCGCATGCCTTCACGGACTCCGGACAGGGCATCACCCCTCCCGCCAGGGTTTCTCCGACCACAACTTCCGGAACTCGGCCTCCCGCCCCAGGGTGAAGGCGCGGTACTCCTCCCCGACGATCGAGCGGATAGGCATGCCGAGCCGGTCCGCCTCGGCCAGGAAGGCGGGGTCGGCCAGGACGGTGCGGAAGGCCTCTACGAGCCGGCCATGGATCTCGGCGGGAAGGCCCGGCGGGCCGCAAATGCCACGCTGGGCGCCGCCACCGGACAGGGCCAGGCCGGTCTCCTGCAAGGTGGGCACCTCCGCTGCCTTGTGCCAGCGTGAGGCACCGGCCTGGGCGAGGCAACGGAACCGGCCATCAGTCAGCCCCTCATAGCCCTCGCTCATGTTGAAGGACCCGAAATCGATATGGCCGCCCATCATGGCGGTCTGCAGGGGCGCGGAGCTGTTGAAGGGAATGTGGACGAAGCGCGTGCCCGGCATCTTCTGCGCGATGTCAAGGACGAGGAGGTGGTCGTCCGAGCCAACGCCTGTGGTGCCGTAGGACAGGCCCTCGGGCTTTGTACGGGCCGCCTCCAGCAGGTCGGCGATGCTCCGGTAGGGGGAAGCGGGACGGAGCCAGAGCCCGCCCGGGTCGTCCACCACATTCGCGATAAAGCTGAACTCGCCAGCTTTGTAGCGGGTGGGGCGCTCGATGGGGATGGTGACCAGCGTGGGGGAGGTCACCACCGTCAGCAGGTAACCATCCGGCCGCGCGTTGAAGACATACTCATTACCGGTCTGGCCGGAGGCGCCGGGGCGATTGGAGATGATGAAGTTGGCGCCGGGCAGCAGCTTCTGCACATAGGGCAGCGTGACCCGGGCGATGATGTCGCTCCCACCGCCGGGGGTGAAGGGCACCACCACCTCGATCGGGCGGTCCGTAGGCCAGGCGCGCTGGGCCAGGGCTGGTGCCGCGAGCGCGGTACCGAGGACGGCCGCACCCAGGCCACGCCGGGTGATCACCGCTGGCGACAAATTCCCGTTGTTCATCCCTTCCTCCCTTCTCGGCCGTCTCGCCAGCTTGTTCCCGTTCCGCTCCGGCGCGGGCCTCGCGCCTGCGAGGCCCGCAGTTCCCCTCAGGCAGCCTCCAGCGCGACGCCCACGCTTGCCGCGGCCTTGCCGATTTCCCGCCAGGTGGTGGCGTCGACGGGGATGCCCTCTGCGAGGCGCTTGCGGCGGCTGGCACGCTCAGGGTCGCCCGCCACCATCACCGGCTTGTCCGGATCAATGGCGGCGGCGGTCTTCATATGCGCGACCACCGCCTCCACCTCCTGCGCAAACCAGGGCAGGTCCACGACGCGGCCGGGGTCGATCAGGATGGCCGTCATGCCGTTGATAATGGCAGGGTCCGCGGCATCGGCGCGCTGCGCGGCACCACCACCGGTCAGTGCGCCGCCCAGCAGCTCGCAGATGAGCGAGAGGCCGGAGCCCTTGTGTTCGCCGAAGGCCAGCAGCGCGCCACGCGGCCCTTCCCCATACAGCACATCCGGGTCAGTGGAGGGCTGGCCCTCATGGGTGATGATTGAGCCAGGCGCGACATGCCGGCCCTCGTTGCGCGCCACGCGCACCTTGTTGAGCGCGATCCGGCTGGTGGCGAAATCCAGCACGATGGGCGCATCGCCATGCGGCACGGCGATGCAGATGGGATTCGTGCCCGTACGCGGCTCCCGCCCGCCATGGGGCGCCACGCGCGGCGCGCCGGAGATACCGTTGACGAAGGCGAGCATGATCAGCCCGGCCGCCACCGCCTGCTCGCCATAGGTGCCAACGCGACCGATATGATGGACGTTGCGAAGCGCCAGAAGGGCGAGCCCGTTCGCCCCCGCGGCGCCGATGGCCCAATCCGTTGCCTCGCGGGCGATGACCTGGCCGAAGCCCATCTCCCCATCCACCACGGCGATCGTCGGATCGCGCCGGATGAACTCGGCATGGCGATTCGGGTGCAGGCGGCCGGCGCCGATATTGCGGATATAGGCGGGAAGCACGCCGACGCCATGACTGTCATGGCCGCGGAGGTTGGACTCAATCAGGTGGTCAGCGACGATCGCAGCCTCCTCCGCACCGCTGCCCGCACCGCACAGGATCCGATTCACCCCGGCACGCAACCGCTCCGCCTCAATCAGCATCAGTCTCGTTCCTCTTCTCGCCTTGTGGCCCGACCACCCTTCGGCGCCCTCACTTCGTGCCCTCGGTCCACCCCGCCGGGCATCGCCCGCCCCTCCGCCACGCTCAGGCAGGTTTCAGGGCCGCCCGAAGGCGGTCGGTGATCCGGTTCATCTCCGCCTGAAAAGCGGGGCCATCCAGGTAGCCCTCGGTTGCACCGGTGCGCTCCAGAAAGGTCTTCCAGGCCGGGGAGGCCATCGCTTCGCGGAAGCGGTCATGCAGGCCGGCGGCCGCGGCGTCCGGCAATCCCGCCGGCGCCACCAAGCCCTTCATCCCTTCCACCTGCACGTCGAAGCCCAGCTCCCGCAGCGTCGGCACCGCCGGGAAGCGGTCCAGCCGCTCAGGGGAGGCCACGGCGAGCAGGCGGATCTGCCCCGTCTCCAACAAACCGCCCATGTCCTCGGGCGCCGCACCCGTCAGCCGCACCGTGCCGGAGAGCAGCGCCTGCAGGGCTGGTGCGCCACCCTGATAGGGCGCGTGCAGTAGCTCCGTCCCGCTCGCCCGCTCCAGCAGCACGAAAAGTGCGTGGTAGATTGAGCCGATGCCCGAGCTGGCATAGGCGATCTCGCCCGGCCTCTCCCGCGCCGCCTGCAGGATGGGGGCGAGCCCCGCGGCGCCGTCATTGCCGCGCGCAACGATGAAGAGTGGCTGGCGCGTCAGCCGGATAATGGCGCGGAAAGAGGTGCGCGGATCGTAGGGCACCTCGCGGAAGGCCGGCAGGGTGAGGGATTCACTGCCGCCCGCGATCAGCAGCGTCTGTCCGTCCGGCGGCAGCCCCGCCACGTATTGCGCGGCCAGCGCACCGCTGGCGCCCGGGCGGTTCACCACCACAAGCGGCACGGGAAAGAGCGGCGCCGCAGCCTGAGCGATCGCGCGGGCCGGCAAGTCCGAATTTGCGCCCGGGGCGAAGCCCACGATTACTTCGATCGGACGTGCGGGCTGCCAGGCAGAGCGCGGCTGCGCCAGGGCGCGCGGAATGGCGGAAAGGGCCGCGAGCGAGAGCACCGCGCGCCGCGGGATGATGACCATGGCCTTCTCCTCCCCTTCTTTCGCGCCGCCGCTATCTGACGGTGCGCACCACGTTCTCCAACGGTATTCCTTCGGCCAGCCGTCGGATGTTCTCCGCGATGAAGGCGTAGCGCCGCTCCATCAGTCCCTCCGTCCAGCCGGAGATGTGCGGCGTGGCGCGCAGGTTCGGCAGTTCGTGGAAGGGAAAGCGAGAGGGCGGGCACTCCGCCTCCCCCGGCTTCGGGTAGCGGTACCAGACATCGATGGCCGCCCGCGCGATGCGGCGGTTCCGCAGCGCCTCAAACAGGGCCTCCTCCTCCGCCACCTCCGCCCGCGCCACATTCACCAGCAAGGCGGAAGGCTTCATCGCACCCAGCTCCGTCGCACCGATCAGGCCGCGCGTGCTGTCGTCCAGCGGGCAGCACAGGACGAGCACGTCGGTCTCGGGCAACGCTTCCGACAGCCGCGCCACAGCCAGGCTTTGATCCGCCGCCACGTCCGGTTGGCCACGGCGGGTGATGGCGATAATCCGCATACCGAGCGCCCGCGCGCGGGTGGCGATCGCCCGGCCGATATGCCCGAAGCCGACCAGGGTCATGGTCCGGCCGCAGGCCTCGCCATGGAAGGGCCGGCTCCGGTGCGCGGCCGGCCAGGTCTCCGCATCCAGCCGTGCCGGAAGCGCGCCCAGCTCCAGCACATGCTCCAGCACGGCAAAGAGCACGTACTCCGCCATCGGAATCTCGTGCTCGAAGACGTTGCAGGCGGTGCAACCCGGCGGCAGTGCCTCCAGCGCGACGCCGTCCAGCCCCGCGCCAGGAAGCTGGAGCAATCGGCAGTCGAGCCGCCCAGCCTCCTCCTCCGTCAGGCGGTTCGTGACGAGCACATCCGCGCGGATCGGCCCCTCCGGCGGCAAGCGTTCCAGAGACACGACCTCATGGCCCGTCCCGAGCAGTACGCTCAGCCGCGGGACCTGCGGAGCCTGCGCGCCGATGAGTTGGATCAGCATCGAGCCAACTCCTATTCCGCCGTGATCCGGCCGGTCTTCACGACCTGCCGCCAGCGCTCGATTTCAGCCTGCTGAAAGGCAGCGAACTCCCCGGGGCTGTTGCCCACCACCTCGAAACCCTGTTCGGTTAGGCGCGGGGCCACGGCGGGGCTGCGCAGCGCTGCCACCGCCGCGTCATGCACCTGTGCCAGGAGCGCCGGCGCCATTCCCGGCGGACCGCCGAAGCCCTGCCAGGAATAGACGACGAAGTCGCGCAATCCGGCCTCCTGTGCGGTCGGCACCTTCGGCAGCACGGGGCTGCGCTCGGCCGATGTGATGAGGATCGGACGCAGTCGCCCATCCTGAATGTGTGGAATCACAGCGCCGAGGTTCTGGAAGGAGATCTGCGTATCGCCCGCGATCACGCTTGTCATCGCTGGGCCACCGCCGGAATAGGGCACATGCGTCATCTCGGTGCCCGTGGCGATCTTGAACATCTCCCCCGTCAAATGGTCCGAGGCGCCGACTCCGGAGGAGGGATAGGAGGCGTTGCTGGCGTTGCGCTTCATCCAGGACACCAGCCCCGGCAGGTCCGTCGCCGGCACCAGCGGGTTCACGACCAGCACGTTCGGTGTCCGCACGGTCTGCGTGATGCGGGTGAGCTGCGTAACGGGATCGTAGCCGAGGTTAGGCCGCAGCGCGACGTTGATGGCCCAGGTGCTGATCGGTGCGTGCAGCAGCGTGTACCCGTCGGGCGCCGCGCGTATCACCTGTCGCGCACCCACCTCGCCCGTGGCGCCCGGCCGGTTCTCCACGGCGAAGGGCCGGCCCAGCGCCTGCTGCATCGCCTGCGCAAGGGCGCGCGCGATGATGTCGGAGGAGCTGCCGGGCGCGAAGGGTACAATAATGGTGACGGGCCGCGACGGCCAGGCGTCCTGACGGCCTTCCTGAGCCCGCGCGTCCCAGGGCAGGGCCAGGGCTCCGGCGGCGAGGAGGATGCGGCGCCTCATGGCACACTTCCTCCGGCCCGGCTCATCGCGGCACGCTCTCGCGAATCACGGCATCCGGCCGCGTCCGCACGGAATTCTGCAACTTCGTGCCCAGCCCCGGCGCCGTAGGCGCTTGTACCAAGCCGTTCTTCAGTATCGGCAGTTCCGTCACCAAGTCGCGGTACCAGGTGGCCAGCGTGGCGCGCACCACCTCCTGGAAGATGGCGGTAGGCGCGTGCAGCGCGAGGTGCAGGCCGGACATCAGCGTGATGGGACCGGTGCAGTCATGTGGCGCGAGAGGCTTGGCATAGGCTTCGGCCAGGGCGGCGATCTTGCGGCCTTCTGTCAGCCCGCCGCACCAGGCGAGGTCGATCATCACCATGTCCAGCGCATCGGCCGCCAGCAGGTCGCGAAAGGGCACGGCGCCGCCCAGCGTCTCGCTGCCGCAGATGGGCGTGCGCGTCTGACGGCGCAGGTCGGCCAGGGCGTGGGCATCATCCATCTTGGCGATGGGGTCCTCGGCCCAGAAGACGCCGACATCCTCGAGTGCGCGGCAGATGCGAATGGCGGCGTGGCTGGACCAGAGGCTGTGCAGCTCGGCCATCATCTCGATCCGGTCGCCCACCGCGCGGCGAACCTTGCGGAAGGGCTCGATGCCGGCCTTGAGGTCCTCCAGCGTGATCATATGGCCGCCCGAAGCCTCGGCGTAGATGTCGAGCGGCCAGATCTTCATGGCGGTGTAACCCTCGGAGAGAAGGCTTTCGGCCAGCTTCCCGGCATCGCGCATGAAGGCGATTTGGTCGTCATAGGGGCCGGCTGCCTCCTCCTGACCGGAGGTGCTACGGCGGCCGCCGCTGGTGTTGTAGGCATAGCCGGCGCAGGTGTTGTAGGCGCGGATTTCGGTGCGCACGGCACCGCCCAGGGCCTCGTGCACAGGGATGCCGTGGCGCTGCCCCGCGAGGTCCCACAGCGCGATGTCCACAGCGCTGGCGGCACGCACCTCGGCGCTCGCGCTGTGGAAGCCGAGATAGGGCGTCATCAGATGGCGGGAGACCTGCTCGATGCGGCGCGAATCCTTGCCGATCAGCCAGGGCGCAACCTGTTCATGCAGGACCGCTTCCACGGCCTGGGCACCGCGGAAGGATTCCCCGAGGCCGGTCAGCCCCTCCTCCGTTTCGATCTCCACCCAGATGAGGTTGGGACGCTCAGCAATGCGGATGGTGCGGAGGCGCGTTACTTTGGACAAAGAGTTCGTCTCCTACTCGGCGCTGATGTGGTTGGCGCGGATCACATTGCCCCAGCGCGTTGCCTCGCTGCGCAGCTGCTCGGCCATGCGAGAGGGCGGACCGCCCAGCGGAACCACCGCAGCCTCCTGCAAGCGCTGGCGGACGGTCGGGTCCTCCAGCGCCTTGTTGAAGGCGGCATTGAGGGCGTTGACCGTCACTTCCGGTGTGCCGGCGGGGGCAAGGAAGCCGAACCAGCTGTCGATCTCCAGCCCTTGCGCCAGCTCGGGCAGGCCGGATTCGCGGAAGGTGGGCAGGTCTGGCAGCTCGGGGATGCGCTCATTGGAAACAGCGGCGATAGGGCGCACCGTGCCGGCGCGGATCTGCGGCAGAATGGAGGGCAGGTTGTCGAAGAAGACGTCGATTCGTCCGCCGATGAGGTCAGTTATCGCCGGGCCGCTGCCACGATAGGGGACGTGCACCCAATTAATGCCAAGCATGCCGCGCAGCAGCTCCGGTGCCAGCTGGTTGGAGGCGCCGACCCCCGAGGAGCCGAAGGTGATGGTGCCAGGCTTGGCGCGCACCAGTGCGATAACCTCGGCCAGATTCCTGGCCGGCAAGGCGTTGCTGACAGACATCACATTGCGCACTGCCCCCGTCAGGATTACGGGCGCGAAGCTGCGCTGCAGGTCGTAGCCGGGATTAGCGTAGAGGAAGGGATTCGCCGCACAGGTGCCGATGGTGCACTGGATCAGCATCGTGCCATCCGGCTGCGCGCGCGCCACCTCTGCCGTGCCAATATTGCCTGCCGCCCCCGCCTTGTTGTCCACGACGGCGCCCGCGGGCAAGTAGGGAGCCGCGCCCGCGGCCAGGATGCGCGCCACGATGTCGCTTGTTCCGCCAGGCGCGAAGGGGACGACGATTCGCACGGGCCGGCTCGGGATTTGGGCAGTCGCCGGCACCGCCCAGGACGCGATGACGGAGAGCAGCCCGGCCAGGACAATGCCCAGCCCAACACGACGGGCCATGCCGATCCCTCCCGGCCTGTTCTGATTGCCAGCAGCTTTACCGATCCACCAAATCTGTCAATCAGCTTCTTCGTAATGGCGTTTCCAAGTGACAGATTTTACAACTTGGGGCTAATTGGCTGGGCAATGTACGGAATAGCCATGGGCCAAGCCGCACGCCGTCCGCTCAGCGACGAGATCTATGATCGCCTTCGGGACCTGCTGGCATCCGAAAGCTTCCCGCGTGACTCTCGCCTGCCTGCGGAAGCGGAGTTGGCGCGCCGCCTCACCGTCTCACGCCCCGTGCTGCGCCAAGCGCTCGCCCGGCTCCGGGCGGAGGGCCATATCCTCTCCCGCAAAGGGTCGGGCAGCTATGTGCGGGAGCCGACCCGACCCGCCTCCCCCAGCTTTGGCCCGCTGCACAGTATCCCCGACATGCGCGCCTTTCTGGAATTTCGGTGCAGCCTCGAGAGCGAGGTGGCGGCCCATGCAGCCCGGCGCGCTGACCCCATGGCGATTACAACCATCCGCCAGGCCCTGTTGCAGCTGGAAGAAGACACGGCGGGGCCGGAGGCCGATGCGGCGTTTCACCTTGCGATCGCACGCGCCACGGGCAACCGCTTCTTCCTGACGACGCTGGAGGCCTTCCGCGAGCAGATGATGTCCGGCATTCGCCTGACGCGCGAATTCTCGGGCCGCCCAGACAGGGAGCGCCGCCCGGAGATCGCAGGCGAGCATGCCCGCATCGCAGAAGCCATCGTGGCGGCGGATGAGCAGGCGGCACGGCAGGCGATGACGGAGCACCTGCGCGGCGGCATCCGACGCCTCTTTGGCGCCTGAATACAGGGTGAGCGCACAGTTGGGCTGAGACTTGACTGCCCGCCTGTCCAGTCGCGCGTGCCACTGGCCAAGCAAGCCGGACAGCCGGATGCCGTGCTCGCAACAGCGTCGTTCCTCGCGGCTACCAGCAGTCCGAGCGCTACCGCCGGGTCTCGCTGAAGGTCTCGCGCGGGCGCCGCTCCGTGCAGGAGCATGCGGCGATCTTCGAGGCAGCCATGGCGCGCAACGTGCTGCGTGCCACCCGAGTGACCGAGTTGCATATGCGCCGAACGGCCGAGGAAGTCCGCCACGAGCTGGAGAATGCGGCCGCCGCCACGAAGGTGGACGCCCCGTGACCCTACCGCGCCCCTGGGATCTCTCCGGCCTAACCGTCCTTGTCACTGGGGCCGCGGGGGGCATCGGCGCCGGAGGACCTTCGCGTGAATGCCGTTGCCCCGGCCTGGGTGAGGACCGGCTTCATCGGAGAATTCGCAGAAGACCGCGCGCTGATGGCCAGGATCGCCGATGTGACGCCGCTCCGCCGAATTGCGGAGCCAGAGGAGGTCGCGGCCGCCACCCTCTTCCTGGCCAGCGACGCCGCGTCGATGATAACCGGCCATATCCTGGCAGCGGATGGCGGCTTCCTGGCACGCTGAAAGCGGTCCGGATCCTGCCGCCCGGCCTCGCTGTCCTGCAGTAGTTCGACGCGCCGGGCTGGCTTCAGCCCGGCGCGATCCATGCCGCCCCTAGTGCTCGGCCATGCCCAGCGGGCTGGGCAAGCTCCCCTCCGCTTCCCGCCTCTCACGACGGGCCAGGGCCCGCGCGACCACGTAGAAGACGGGGGTGAAGATCAAGCCAAATACAGTGACGCCGAGCATGCCCGCGAAGACAGCAGTGCCAAGGCTCTGTCGCATCTCCGCCCCCGCCCCGGTTGCCACGGCCAGCGGCAGCACGCCCAGGATGAAGGCGAGAGAGGTCATCAGGATCGGGCGAAGCCGGGTGCGCGCCGCGGCTTCCGCGGCCTGCCACCGGGTCATTCCTTCCGCCTCGGCCGCCCGGGCGAACTCGACGATCAGGATGGCGTTCTTCGCCGCCAGGCCGATCAGCACCACCAGCCCGACCTGCACCAGCACGTTGTTGTCCAGCCCGCGCCAGACCACGCCGGCCATGGCCGCCAGCACCGACATCGGCGCGATCAGCACCACCGCCAGCGGCAACAGCCAACTTTCATACAGTGCCGCGAGCAGCAGAATGACAAAGACCACGGCCAGACCGAAGGCGATGGGGGCAGTGTTGCCCTGGGTCGTCTCCTGAAGAGCGATCTCCGTCCACTCATAGCCGAAGCCAGGAGGCAGCTCCTGCGCCAGCACCTGCTGCATGGCTGCGATCGCCTGGCCGGTGGAGACACCCGGCCGTGGCGCACCCTGCACCTCTGCCGCAGGATAGAGATTGTAGCGCGGCACGCGATAGGCGGCCGTGTCATCCTCCAGAGCCGCGAGGGAGCCGATCGGCACCATGGCGCCGCTGTCATTCCTCGTCCGCAGCAGGGCCACGTCGCGCGGCGTCAGGCGCTGCGCTTCCTCCGCCTGGGCCGTGACGCGGTAGGTACGGCCGAGAATGTTGAAGTCGTTGACGAAGGCCGAGCCGAGATAGACCGAAAGTGCCTCCGACACACGGGAGAGGGGCACGCCCAGCATCTCGGCCTTGGTCCGGTCCACCTCAGCCCGCAGCGTCGGCGTGGAGGTATTGAACAAGGTGAAGGCCATGGCGATCTCCGGCCGCTGGTTGGCGGCGGCGACTACACGGTTCGTCACCTCCTCCAGCGCCCGGGGGCCACGATCCCCACGATCCTGGATATAGAGCTTGAAGCCGCCACCCGTGCCGATGCCGGGCACGGAAGGGGGCGGGATGACCAGCGCGAGGGCATCGCGCTGCTGCATCAGCTTCGCCTGCACCGCCTGGGTAATGCCAGGGAAGGTCAGGTGCTCCGCCGCGCGCTCCTCGAAGGACTTCAGCGTGACAAAGATCACGCCGGAATTCGGCGCATTGGTGAAGGTCGCGCCATCGAAGCCCGTGAAGGCCACGGAATGCGCAACCCCCGGCACCTCCATCACATCACGCGCTGCCTGACGGATCACCGCATCGGTGCGCGCCAGCGCCGCGCCGGGCGGAAGCTGGAAGGCGGCGATGAGGTAACCACGATCCAGCGGCGGGATTAGCCCGGTGGGCGTGGTCTGCACGGTGTAGCCGGTGAAGGCCAGCAGCCCGGCATAGAGGACGAGCAGCATCGCGGAGAGCCGCACCAGCCGGCGGGTCAGTGACCCGTAGCCGATGGAGAGCAGGTCGAAAAGCCGGTTAAAGCCGCGGAAGAAGAGCCCGAAGGGCGCCCCCAGCCAAGCCCGCCAGCCCGTCGCATGGCCATGGCCATGCGGCCGCAGCAGGAGCGCCGCGAGTGCGGGGGAGAGGGTGAGCGAGACCAGCGCGGAGAGCAGCGTCGCCACGGCGATGGTCACGGCGAACTGCCGGTAGAAGGCGCCGGAGAGCCCCTCGATGAAGGCCGTGGGCACGAAGACGGCGCAGAGGACGAGCGCGATGGCCATCAGCGCGAAGCCCACCTCGTCCATGGTGCGGCGCGTGGCGGTCACGGGGTCCAGCCCGTTCGCCATGTGCCGCTCCACGTTTTCGACCACCACGATGGCGTCGTCCACCACGATGCCGATGGCCAGGATCAGGCCGAACATCGACAGGCTGTTCAGCGAGACACCCAGCGCCGCCATCAGCGCGAGCGTGCCGATGATGGAAACCGGGATGGCCGCCAGCGGGATGATCGAGGCGCGCCAGGACTGGAGAAAGAGAATCACCACCAGCACGACGAGGATGATAGCCTCGACGAAGGTGTGAACCACCGCCTCCATCGACTGCTCGATGAACTGCGTGGTGTCATAGACCGTGTGGTAGGCCAGGCCCGGTGGGAAGTCGCGCTTCAGTTCCTCCAGCGTGGCGCGCAGCCGCTTGGCCGTGTCGAGGGCATTGGAGCCCGGCCGCTGGAAGACGGGGATGGCGACCGCCTTGTCCGCATCGAGATAGGCGTTGAGCGAATAGTCCTGGGCGCCAAGTTCCACCCGGGCGATGTCGCGCAGGCGCAGCGGCGCGCCGCCCTCGCCCGTGGCCACCACGATGTTGGAGAACTCCTCCACACTGCGGAGACGGCCGAGAGCCTGGATATTCACCTGGAAGGCGCCGCTTCCGGCGCCAGTGGGCGGCTGGTTCAGGCCACCGGCTGCCACCTGCACATTGGCGCGGCGCAGCGCGTCCAGAACCTCGCCCGGCGTCAGGCCGCGGGCCGCGACCTTGGCGGGATCAAGCCAGATCCGCATGGCGTAGTCGCGCGCGCCGAAAACCTGCACGTCGCCGATGCCATCCAGCCGCGCGATGCGATCCTTCACATTCAGCATCGCGTAGTTGGAGATATATTGCTCGTCGCGCGAGCCGTCCGGTGAGGTGAGGTGGATCACCATCATGATGTCCGGCGAGGCCTTGCGCACGGTGATGCCGAGGCGCCGCACCTCCTCCGGCAGGCGAGGCTCGGCCACCGCCATGCGGTTCTGCACGAGGACCTGGGCCTGATCGACATCGACGCCCTGGCGGAAGACGACATTGACCGTCAGCCGTCCATCGCCCGTGGCCTGGGAGGAGACATAGAGCATGCCCTCCACCCCGTTGATCTCCTGCTCGATCGGCGAGGCGACGGTCTCGGCGATCACGGCGGCGGAGGCGCCGGGATAGGTCGCGGCGATCGTGACCGTGGGCGGCGCGATTTCCGGATACTCGCTGATCGGCAGGCGCAGCCCGGCAATGGCGCCGATCAGCACGATCGCGATGGAAATGACCGAGGCGAAGACCGGCCGGGATATGAAGAATTGGGCAAAGCGCATGGCACGGGCCTCGTTCAGCGGACTTCAGCGAGGCGGGCGGGGCCGGTGATGGGCTTCACCTCCGCCGTGACCCGCGCCCCCGGCCGGGCGAGATGCAGCCCGGCGACGATCACCTGGTCCCGCTGGCCCAGCCCATCGCGGATCACACGCATCCCGTCCACGACCGGGCCAAGCACGACGGGCTTGGCGACCACGGTGCCGTCAGCGGCCACCGTCATCACCACCCGCGCGGCCTGATCAGCGGCAATGGCGGCGTCGGGCACCATCAGCACCTCCCCCTCTCCCGCTCGCAGGCGCCCGAAGACGCCGGGCGTCAGAAACAGATCGGGATTGGGGACCGTGGCGCGCGCCCGGATGGTGCCGGACCGCGCATCCACGACCGTATCCAGGAAGTCCAGCCGACCCTGGCGGTTCCAGCCGGTCTCATCGGCCAGGCGCAGCTGCACCGTGTCAGCACTGCCATTCGCCTCCGGCCGCGGGCCACCGCGGCGGGTCAGGCGCAGATAGTCAGCCTCGCTCATGTCGAAGCTGGCGTAGATCGGGTCAAGCGCCACGATCGTGGTCAGCAGGGTGCTGCCGGCCTGCACGAGATTACCCGCGTCCACCCGGCGGTCGGAGACGCGGCCGGATTGGGGGGCGCGGATCTCGGTCCAGCTTCGCTCCAGCTCGGCCTGGCGCAGCCTGGCGCGGGCCTCGGCGATGCCGGCCTCGGCATCCCGCTGCGCTGCGCGGCGCGTGTCGAGCTGGGCCTGGGGGGCATAGCGGTCGCGCACCAGGGAGGAGGTCCGGTCGATCTCCTGCCGCGCCAGTTCCAGCTTGGCCTCGGCCCGCGCCAGCTCGGCCCGGGCACTCTCGATCGCGATGTCGAAGGGACGGGGATCAATGGTGAAGAGAAGCTCGCCCGCGCGGACGATCTGCCCATCACGGAAATTCACCTTGTCCACCTGGCCGGAGACGCGGGCGCGCAACTCCACCCGGGCGGAAGGCTCCAGCCGGGCGATGTGCTCCTCCCATTCCGTGATGTTGCGGCGCAGGGGCTCGGCCACGGTCACGGCAGGCGGAGCCGGCTGCGCCAGGGCGGGCAGGGTGGGCAGAAAGAAGGCAAGGGCCAGCAGGGCCAGGGTCTTGCGGGTAAGGGTCAACACGACCAATCTCCGGGAGGCCGGATGATACCGACCGGTTCGTCACATTGATACGAACCGGTCAGTAACATTGCAAGGGGCTCCATCTGGGGCTCTATTCCGGAGAGCAGAAGGAGACTGACCGTGAGCGATGCCCCGACCACCACGCCGCGCCGCCCAGTGGCGCAGCGCCTGCGCGAGGTGGCGAAAGAGCTGTTCTACAAGCAGGGCATCCGCGCCACGGGAGTCGAGGAGCTGTGCCGCGTTGCCGGCACGACAAAGATCAGCCTCTATCGGGCCTTTCCGTCGAAGGATGAGCTGATCGCCTCCATCCTGCGGGACGACTGCCAGGAGATGGCTTGCTGGTACGACCGGGTGAAGGGTTCGAACCTGCCGCCACGGGAACGGCCGGCGGCTTATCTGGCCTTCGCCGTCGAGGAGCTTCGCACGCCGGGCTTCCGGGGTTGCGCGCTGGGGCTGGCCATCGCGGAGTTCCCGGATCCCGAGCATCCGGCACGCAAGGTTGCGGATGCGCATAAGCTGAAGATGCGCAGCCTCATCCGGCAGATCTGCGTCGAAGCGGGCACAGCGGAGCCGGAGGTACTGGGCGACGCGCTTCTCCTGCTGGTGGAGGGCGCCTTCTCCTCAGCGGCCTATCTCGGCAATGAGGAGGCGGCTCGTGCCCTGGAGCACGCTGGTGCGGCATTGCTGGAAGCCGCGCTCCCCGCCCCCTCGGAAGGCTGATCCCGGCCCTGGCGCCTGAAGTGCCTCCCTTCTGATGCATGGGGGGCAGGCCTAGGATGCAGCGATGAGCCAAGCCGATCTGTCCCGCGGGGCCACCATGGCCGCCTCCATCACTGATCTCTGGTCCAGGGAGGGCGGACCGGGCGGAGCAATGGCCCTTTTCGATCGGCATGGCCTTCGCGGCGCTTCGGCCGGCGGCTTCGCCAGCCTGGAACACGGCATCCCCTTTGAAACCCGGACTCCAAGCCGCTGGGCATCCATCAGCAAGCAGTTCTGCGCCGTGACCGCCCTGCGCGCCGGTTTGGACCTGACATCGCCCCTGGGCACGCTGGTGCCGGGCCTGCCGGAGACCTTGGCCGCCGTCCCGCTCGAACACGCGCTGGGCATGACCGGGGCCATCCCGGACCTGATGGAAACCCTGTGGCTGCTTGGCCTTCCCTACACCGCCAGCCTCTCGGAAGCCGAGTTGCTGGATCTGTGTCGCCGCCTGCCCGGCACTTCGGGGCCGCCAGGGGCCGAGATGGCCTATTCGAACACCGGCTGGCGGCTGGTCGCCGCCGCCTTCGCGGCTGGGCGGCCGGAGTCCTATGGACAGGCGCTGCGCCGCCTGGTGCTGGAGCCGCTGGGCCTGGGGGAAGTGGCTTTTCCCGAGGACGAGGCCACGCCCGTGCCCAGTCTGGCCACCCCCTATTGGCGGGATGGACATGCCTGGCGCCGGGGCCGCTACGGCCTGCATTTCTCCCCCTCCGGCGGGCTGGCCGGCAGCGTGGAGGCTCTGGCCCTCTGGGGATCGGCCCTCCTGGCTGGGAAGGGGCCCTTGGCCGGGATGCTTGCCCGCCTCTCGGCCCCGCGCCCCTTCCCGGATGGGGCGGACAACTTCTACCGCCTCGGCCTTTCCGCCATTGACTTGGATGGGCTGGCGCTCATTGGGCATGGCGGCTCCCTGCCCGGGGTGAAGACGCATATCCTGATGGCGCCGGAACTCGGCTGTGGCGTCGCGCTCATCTCCAACCGCGAGGATACGGACCCGCTCTGGCTTGCGCTCCAGGTCATGGCCGTCATGACCGGACGGGTCCTGCCGCAGCCCGGCACCCTGCCCCCTGGCCGCTATGCGGAAGCCGAAGGCGAGGCCTGGGCTGAGGTGGAGGGGGGAACAATCACCTTCATGGGCGTGACCGACCGGCTCTTCGCGACCGCAGAGGGTGCGCGCACCTTGCCGGCCTATTTGCAGGCCACGCTGCGCAGCGCGCCGGATGGCGCAATCGAGGGCCGCATCGGTGGCGTCCTCCGCCGTCTTCTTCCGGTGTCGGAAAAAACGGCGCTGGACCCGGCCCTGCACGGCAGTTGGCGGAACGATGCCTTCGGCGTCACGCTCGAAGTGCAGGCGGATGGAACCGCGCTGCTGCCCGGCATCCATCCACGGGAGGCTTGCACATTGCGGCCCCTGCCCGGCGGAAGGGCCGTGGCGGACCGGCGGCATGGCCCCTGGCGCGCGCGCCCCCTCCTCTGGCTCCAGCCGGACGGATCGCTCCGGTTGGTGTCCCACCGCTCACGGGTGTTGGTTTTCCGCCGGGCCTGAAGCAGTTGGCGGCCGTCTCCTGGCGTGCTGCACTTTCCCGAAGGGGAAAGAAGGATTCGACCATGGGCCTGCGCCGCCTGTTGCTCGCCTGCACCGGCCTTGCCGCTCTCTGCCTGGGTCAGGCCGCAGCGCAGCCGGCGCCGAACCGGGTGCTGCGCGTCGCGCCCCATGCGGATCTGCGCACGCTCGACCCCGTGGTCGCCTCCATTGTCATCACCCGCATGCACGGGCTGATGATCTACGAAACCCTCTTTGCCTGGGATTCGAAGCTAAACCCGCAGCCGCAAATGGCCGCGCGGCACGAGGTATCGGCCGATGGGCTGACCCACACCATCGGGCTGCGGGACGGGCTGCGCTTCCATGACGGCCAGCCCGTGACGGCGCGCGACGTGGTCGCCTCGCTGGAGCGCTGGATGGCGCGAGACACAGTGGGCGGGAAGCTGAAGGAATATGTCGCGGCAATGGAGGTGGTGGATAACCGCACCATTGCCCTGAGGCTGAACCGGCCGGTCGGCATCGTGCCCTTCGCGCTCGGCTCCGCCGTCGGCATGATTCCAGCCATCATGCGCGAAAGCGATGCACGCACCGATCCCTTCCGGCCGGTAACGGAAACAATCGGCTCCGGCCCCTTCCGCTTCAACCGGGCCGAATGGCGGGCCGGGGCGCGCGTGGTCTATGACCGCAACCCCGATTATGTGCCACGCAGCGAACCGGCGAACGGGCTGGCCGGCGGGCGCGTGGTGAAGGTGGACCGCGTGGAGTGGCAGATCATGCCCGATGCGGCGACCGCGGCCGCCGCCCTGCAGACCGGCGAGATCGATATCTGGGAGCAGCCGTCCCAAGACCTGATCGCGACCCTCAGCCGGTCCCGCGACATCCGGGTGGAGCGCTACACAAGCCTGTCCAATCAGGTGATGCTGCGGCCGAACCACCTGCACCCGCCCTTCAACGACCCGCGCGCCCGCCTGGCCCTCGCCTATGCGACCGACCAGGCCGATTTCCTGGCCGCCGGATATGGCGATGAGCGCTGGTGGCGTCGCTGCGCCTCCTATTTCATCTGCGGCACCGCGAATGGCACGGAAGCGGGCAGCGAGGCCTATGCCCGGCCCAATCTCGAAACCGCCCGGCGCCTGCTGGCCGAAAGCGGCTATCGTGGCGAGAAGCTGGTCCTGACCACCTCCTACGACATTCCCCCGATCGGCCGCATGGCCGAGGTGGCGGCGGACCGGCTGAAGCAGGCCGGCTTCAACATCGACCTGCAGGTATCGGACTGGGGCACCGTGACCACGCGCCAGCAGAACCGCGGCACGCCGGCGGAAGGCGGCTGGAACCTTTTCGTCACCACAGCCTCCGGCGCCACCATGCAGTCGCCCATCACCAATATCGGCACGAACATGGCCTGCGACCGGGCCTGGGCCGGCTGGCCCTGCGACGAACAGGCGGAACGGCTGCGTGCCGCCGTGGTGGACGCGCCGGACGAGGCTGCGCGGCGCAGCGCGACGGAGGTGGTTCACCGCCGGCTGGCGGAAATGCAGCCCTACCGCGTGCTCGGGCAGTTCGATCAACCCTATGCCCGGCGCACCAACATCTCCGGCGTGCTGGATGCCCCGGTGATGCTGTTCTGGAACATCGAGAAGCGCTGAGCGATCCAGGCCGGGCGGACCCGGTGAAATTGCCTGGTCCCTCCCCATCTCCGGTTGACGGGCCAGGGCAAGGCAGTGCCGAATGTTCCTGGTCCTGAACAGCGACCCAAAGCAGGAGGAGCCCTTATGACCTGGTCCACCCCGAAGATCGTTGAAATCTCCGTTGCCATGGAGATCAACTCCTATGCCTGCGCGGAGATCGAGGCCAAGGCCTGATCCACCGCGCCGCATGAACGGCCCCCGCATCGCCACGCGGGGCGGAATGGCGTGCTGAGGCTGATCGTGCTCGGCGCGGCAGCGGGCGGCGGGTTTCCGCAATGGAATTCCGCCGGCCCTGGATGCCGCCGTGCGCGCGCCGGCGATCCGGCCGCGCGCCCCCGGACCCAGTGTTCCCTGGCCGCCAGCGCGGATGGGGTGCGCTGGGTGCTGCTGAACGCGGCGCCCGAACTGACGGCCCAGATCGCCGCCACCCCCGCCCTGCATCCCCACCCGGCGCCGGGCGCCATCCGCCATTCACCAATCGCGGCCGTGGTCCTGACAGGGGCCGAGGTGGACACGATCGCGGGGCTGCTCTCCCTCCGGGAACGCCACGCTTTCGCGCTCTACGCCGCGCCACCCTCGCTGGCGGTGCTGGATGCCAACCCGATTTTCCGCGCGCTGGACCCGGCCCTGGTGCCCCGCCGCGCGCTACCGGTGCCAGGTCCCCTGCCCCTGTGCGACGCGGCCGGCGAAGAGTTGAGCCTGACGGTCGAGGCTTTCCCGGTGCCCGGCAAGGTGCCGTTGTTTCTTGAGAACGGAGCCGATCCTGGCCGTGCCGAGGAGGGTGAGACGATCGGCCTCACCCTGCGCGCCGGTGCTGGACCGCCCGCCTATTTTATCCCGGGCTGCGCCGCCATGACACCCGCCTTGCAGGACCGCTTGCGCGGTGCGGCCCTGGTGCTGTTCGACGGCACGCTCTGGCGCGATGACGAGATGATTCGCGCCGGCGCCGGCCCCAAGACAGGCGCACGCATGGGCCATATGAGCATCGATGGGCCGGAAGGCGTGATCGCGGGCTTCGCGGATCTCGGTGTGCGGCGCCGAATCCTGATCCATATCAACAACACCAACCCCGTCCTGCTGGCCGACAGCCCGGAACGCGCCCAGGCCGAGGCGGCGGGCTGGGAAGTGGCCGAGGACGGCCTGGAGATCACTCTTTGAGCGAGCTTCTGCCACCCGCCGAGCTGGAGGCACGGCTGCGGGCCATTGGCGCCGAGCGCTACCACAATCTGCATCCCTTCCACCGGCTGCTGCATGGCGGAAAGCTCAACAAGGGCCAGGTGCAGGCCTGGGCGCTGAACCGCTACTATTATCAGGCGCGCATTCCCGCGAAGGATGCGACCCTGCTGGCACGCCTGCCCACCACCGCCCTGCGCCGCGAGTGGCGCCGGCGGCTGGAGGACCATGATGGCGACGGCACCAAGCCCGGCGGCGTGGAGCGCTGGCTGCGCCTGACGCGCGGGTTGGGGCTGGAGGATGACTACGTCACCTCCCTCGCCGGCCTGCTGCCCGCGACGCGCTTCGCTGTGGATGCCTATGTCAATTTCGTGCGGGAGCGCACGGTGCTGGAGGCGGTCGCCTCCTCGCTGACCGAAATGTTCTCCCCCGCCATCATCTCGGAGCGTGTGAGCGGCATGCTGCGCGCCTATGACTTCGTGGACGAGGACACGCTCGCCTATTTCACCCCGCGCCTGACCCAGGCCCCGCAGGATGTCGCCTTCGCGCTGGACTATGTGAAGCGTGAAGCGCGCAGGCGGGAAGAGCAGGAACTCGTGCTCGGGGCGCTGCGCTTCAAATGCGACCTGCTCTGGGCTCAGCTGGACGCGCTGCACCACGCCTATGTCAGCCCGGGCCTGCCTCCGCCCGGCGCCTTCGTACCGGCATGACGATGCAAGGCAGCACCATCCCGCGCTTTGCCAGGGGCATGCGCCTGCGCGAAGACCTGGCGCGCGACCGCTGGGTTGTGATGGGACCGGAGCGCCTTTTCGTGCCCGATCCTGTCGCACTGGAAATTCTGCGCCTGATGGACGGCACGCGCAGCCTGGATGCAATCGTGGATGACCTTGCGGCCCGCTTCGACGCGCCGCGTGCAACCATCGCCACCGATGTGACGGCCTTGCTGGAGGATCTCGCCGCACGTGGCGTGGTGGCGGAATGAACGGCGCCGTCTCCCCGCCGCTGGGTCTTCTCGCGGAACTGACGCATCGCTGCCCGTTGCGTTGTCCCTATTGCTCCAACCCTCTGGAATTGTCGCGCGCCTCGGCGGAGTTGGACACCGCAACCTGGGGCCGCGTGTTCCGTGAGGCGGCTGCACTTGGTGTGTTGCAGCTTCACCTTTCCGGCGGAGAGCCGGCGGCCCGGCGTGACCTGGCGGAGATCGTCGGCCATGCCGCCTCGGCCGGACTCTACAGCAACCTGATCACTTCCGGCGTCTTGCTTGACGCTGCGCGCCTTGCTGCCCTTGCAAAAGCAGGACTCGATCATGTCCAGCTCTCCGTGCAGGACGCGGAAGAAGCCTCGGCCGATCGCATCGGGGGCCTCCCCGGCGGCCATGCACGCAAGCTGCGCTTTGCGGAGGCGGTGCACGTCGCCGGCCTGCCATTGACACTGAACGCTGTGGTCCACCGCCAGAACCTCGACCATCTGCCCGAGTTGATCGAGCTTGCCCTGTCGCTCGGTGCAGGGCGGCTGGAAGTGGCGCATGTGCAGTATTACGGCTGGGCCCTGCGCAACCGTGACACGCTGCTGCCCAGCCGCGCGCAGCTCGATGCCGCCACCGCCACCGTGACGCAGGCGCGCGCCGCTCTGAAAGGCCGCCTGGTGATCGACTATGTGGTTCCGGACTACTATGCGAAGCGTCCCAAAGCTTGCATGGGGGGCTGGGGACGCTCCTTCATCGCCGTCTCGCCTGCCGGCCGCGTGCTGCCCTGCCACGCCGCCGAAAGCCTGCCTGGCTTCGACTTCCCAAATGTCCGCGACGCCTCTCTGGCCGAGATCTGGGCCAATTCCGACGCCTTCCGCCGCTTCCGCGGCACAGGCTGGATGCCCGAGCCGTGCCGTGGCTGCGACCGGCGAGAGCAGGACTGGGGCGGCTGCCGTTGCCAGGCTTTCGCCCTGACCGGCGATGCCGCGAATGTCGATCCCGCCTGTGCGCTGTCGCCGCACCACCATCTGCTGGATCTTGCCGTGCAAGAGGCGGCAGCAGCCGATACGGTTTTCACCTATCGCGAGATGACATCCGCCAAAGCGTAATGCGGCGGAATGGGTCCGGCGAGAAAGAATTCTCCCCGGACCCGTGCATGGCGGTGAGAGTTCACTCCCCCGGCCGTTTCACCTCACCGCTGAGACACGTAATGCGCGATCGCGTCGAGCTCCGCATCGCTCAGCCCTTGCACCACGCCGTTCATCTGCGTGTCCGTGCCCCGTCGCTGATCGTCGCGATAGGCCCGCAGCGTCGCCGCGAGGTACTCCTCACGCTGGCCGGCGATATGCGGCACCTGATTCTGTCCGGTCAGATTGGGCAGGTGGCACACGCCACAACGCAGCCGTTCGGCGAGTTCCGCGCCTTTGTCATAGACGCCAGCATTCCGCTCTGACCGATCCGGCGGCGGCGCATGCGGCAGAGAGGCGAACCAGGAGCCCAACTCTTCCACCTGCGCGTCCGTCAAACCCTCGGAGGCCTTCTCCATGGCTGGCACGTCACGCAAACCCTCCCGGAATAGAACAAGTTGCAACGCAACGAACGCGCTCTGCTGCCCGGCCAGAGAGGGAATGCTCGGCGTCGCGGAGATGCCGCGCTCGCCGTGGCATGCCCCACAACCCCGCTCCTCGGCCAGCGCGGCACCGTGCGTGGCAGGCGTATCCTCGGCATGGGAGTGGGGAGAGAAAAGGGCTGGCGCTATCAACGCCAGCCCCAACAGAACAAGCTTCCGCACCCGTCCGGTCACCGCCCGTAGGAGATGCGGTAAATGGCGCCATTCTCCTCGTCGGAGACGAGCAGCGCGCCATCAGGCATTACCAGCACATCGGTCGGGCGGCCCTTGTAACTGTTGTTGCTGGTGTCGAGCAGACCGGTCATGAAGGGCTCCACCTTTCCCTGCGTGCCGTCCTCGTTCAGCGTCACTGTCACCACGTCGAACCCACTCTTCTCATCACGGTTCCAGGACCCGTGGCGCGCGACGAAGGCACGGCCGCGATAGGCTTCGGGGAACATCGTGCCGGTGTAGAAGCGCATTCCCAGCGCCGCCACATGAGGCCCGAGAAGTGCGACGGGCGCCGGGAATTCGGAGCAGACACGACCGGCATGGCCCGGATCCTGCCAGCCCTCGCCCGAGCAATAGGGAAAGCCATGATGCTGCCCCACGCGGTCCAGCCGGTGCATCGTGTCCTGCGGGGTATCGGCACCAACCCAGTCACGGCCATTATTGGTGGCGTAGAGCACGTTGGTGCCCGGCCTCCAGTCGAAGCCCACCGAGTTGCGGACGCCGCGCCCGACGATCTCGCGGCCCGTGCCATCGGGGTTGTAGCGCAGGATCAGCGCGTGGCGATTCTCGTCGACATTGCAGCTGTTGCAGGGCGCACCGACATTCATATAGAGCTTGCCGTCCGGCCCGAAAGCCGCGAATTTCCAGCCGTGATGCGCCTCGGTCGGCAGGGCGAAGGCTTCGGTCAGATCGACGGGCTGCGCATTCGGGTTGCTCGCGATGTTATCGTAGCGCAGCACTTGGTTGATCGCGATGACATAGAGCGCGCCATCACGCACGGCGACCCCGTTCGGGTTGTTCAACCGCTGCGCCAGCACGCGCGTCGTGCGAGTGCCGTTCTCCTCCTTCACGGCATAGACACGGCCGATGGTGCGGGTGCCGACATAAACCGTGCCGTCCTCGCCCCGCGTCATCATGCGCGCGCCGGGCATGCCGGATGCCCAAATTTCCGCCCGGAAGCCCTCGGGCAGGCGCAATGAATTCACAGGAATGCGTTCGACCGGCGTCGCGGTCAGGCGCGGGGCATGGGGAGCAAGGGGACTGTTGGCCTGCTCCGGCGGGCGCCCCTGCGCCCATCCGGGTGGGGCGGCGGGCTGCTGGGCCAGCGCAGGCAGGCTGATTGCAGCGCAGAGCATGCCGGCGAGCGAAATACGCAACGCGAGATGGGACATCAAAACTTCCTCCCTTGGCGCTTTGCGCCATTGCGGCGGAAGCCTAACCATCGCCCCATCCAAAAACAATGTCGGACCGGTCCAGTCCTGTGACCGCCGCCCTGCTCTTCCTCCGATTTACTCCATCCATCAAAGGAGGTGCAGCCGACCGCGATGGTTGATCGCGGCCCTCAAGGGCCGGTGGCGTCTGGCAGATACATCTGCCAGGCCATATGGCATTCAGCTTAATCCTGCGGGCGATCGCTGAGCGCGGGAGCCGCGGTCCGTCCCGCCAGGCCGGTGCCTTCGCCCAGCCGGATCGTCCCATCCGGCTGCGGCACCGCCAGGGGCATGACTAAAATCTGGGCATGATTCCCGCTGACGCCCAGGGCACGGGCGACCGACGGCGTGATCGCAAGCGGCCGGGTGTCCTCGCCTGCGCTGGCGCCCCGAATCTGAACCAGGGTGGCGCGTCCATTCTGCACATTCTGCACCTTGGCCGTCGTGCCCGGCGGGAACACCGTACTGACCGCGGTCGCCGGCGCGCCGGATGGATCGGCATTCAGCACGGCGGCCTCAAGCCGGCGTGCCTTCCCGGAATGGTCGACCGATGACCTGGGTGCCGGACGGCTTGACGGAGCGATCTCGATGATGGAACCCACCGCGCGCTCCCGCGGCGCGGCGAGGCCGGGATGGGCGGACAGAATGAGAGGCAGAGCCAGGGCCAGGACCGCCCTCATACGCCATGCCATGCCCATACCTCCGGCCCAAACAACGGGGCTGGGGGGAGCGTTCCTCCAATCCGGCGCCTCAGGCAAGGGCCGCCTGAAAGGCGCACGAGGCATTGATCCGTCTGTCCGCAGCATGTTTCTGACCACAATGGTCTTTGGCGAAGGGGTTATTTGGGCACGGCGAAGGGCAGGTTGTAGGAGAGGGGCTGCCATCCTGGGGCTTGGCCCGGGGCTGGAAAGCCATGCTCGAACCGCCGGCTCGTCCCGGCGGCGTGATCCTGCCTCCCGCATCTCACCATCTTCAGGCGGCGGCAGGACGCGCGGTCGATGCGCGCAGGACGAGTTCGGGCGTCAGGACCACCCCCGGCACGGAGATACGCCCTGCCAGCATCGCGAGCAGGAGCTGCGCGCCTTGCCGTCCCATTTCCGAATGCGCGATGCGCACCGTCGTGAGCGGCGGGTCGATCATGTCCACCAGCGGCATGTCGTTATGCCCGGTGACGGAGATGTCGTCCGGGATGCGGCGCCCGAGCGCCCGGCAGGCGTCATAGGCCCCCAGCGCCAGAAGGTCATTCGCGCAGGCGAGCGCCGTCAGATCCGGACACCGCGCGAGCAGGCGTTCCGTCGCCATCGCCCCCTCGGCGCGTGAATAGGCGGTGGCGGCCTCTATATCGGCGGAATTTACCTCCTGCCCTGCCTCGCGCATCGCGGCCGTGAAGCCTTTGGTCCGCAACAGGCCGGTGGAAAGGGCTGCCGGCCCCGCGATATGGCCAATCCGCCTGTGTCCCAGGCTGATCAGGTGCCGCACCGTCAGGCCCATGCCGATACGGTCATCCGACACCACGGCGGGCGCATCACCACTGGAGCGGTTGAGAAGCACCGCCGGCAGTCCTCGGGCAGCACAGGCGGCCAGGGCCGGGTCACCCTCCCGCGCCGCGGTTGCGATCAGCATGCCATCCACGCGGCGCGCAGCCAGTTCCGCCACGAAGTTCGCGGCCCGGTCCGGATCGTCGCCTGGATCGGCGAGCAGCAGCGCATAGCTGGCATCCGCCAGCACGGCAGCCGCGCCCGCCAGAATGGGGGCGAAGACCGGATTCGCGATTCCCGGCACCAGGGCGCCAATCAGCCGGGAACGGCCACTGCGCAGGGAGGCCGCCGCCGCGTCGGGGCGATAGCCCAGACGCGCCGCAGCCTCCCGCACGCGCTCCACCACCACTGGCGCCACGAGGTGCCGGGTGTTCGGGTTCAAGGCGCGTGAGGCGGTGGAGGGATGAACCCCGGCTTCAGCGGCAACATGCTTCAACCCGGTGGAGGGAAGGTTCGGCATCCCAGGCATATAGCAGTTGCCAGCCGCGCCGACTCCCCTTTACAAACGATTGTGCAAACGATTGTTGGCGAAGCCCGGCCCACTTTCCCCGAGCGCCGCCAGGAGGACACGCCATGATCATCAATGGCCAAGCCGATGTGACGCCCGCCGTGCTTGAAGCCATGGCAGCTACCCCGAACCCACGCCTGCGGGAGGTGACCTCGGCCCTGGTCCGCCACCTGCACGCCTTCGTGCGGGAGGTGCGGCCCACCGAGGCGGAGTGGGAATACGGGGTCGAATTTCTGGGCCGGATTGGGCAGGCCAATTCCCCGACGCATAACGAAGGGGTTCTGATCTCGGACGCGCTCGGGATCTCCACCCTTGTCTGCCTGCTCAACAACGGGGATGGCGGCGCCTCGGAAACGGCCGCGGCGCTACTGGGTCCGTTCTGGCGGGACAACTCACCAAAATGCGCGGATGGGGCCAGCATTGTCCGTTCCGCCACGCCGGGCCCGCGCCTCTTTGCCAGCTGCCAGGTGCTGGCAGGCGGGAAGCCGGTCGCCAATGCACGGGTCGATGTCTGGCACTCCTCGCCCGAAGGCTTCTACGAGAATCAGGATCCCAACCAGGCCGAGATGAATCTCCGCGGCCAGTTCACCACCGATGCCGAGGGACGCTTTCACTTCATCAGCGTGAAGCCGGCCGGCTATCCCGTGCCGACCCATGGCCCGACCGGCGACCTGCTGCGCGCGCAGCTTCGGCACCCCTACCGCCCGGCCCATCTACACTTTCTGATCCTCAAGGAGGGCTACAAGACCCTCATCACCCAGGTCTTCACCGATGACGATCCGCATCTGGAGACGGATGTGGTGTTCGGGGTCACGCGCGCCCTCGTCGGCGGCTACCGGCGCGGCGAGGGGACGGCGCCGGACGGCTCGGATGGCGAGTGGTGGACCCTCGATTACACCTTCCACCTCGAACCCGGGGAGGCGCGCCTGCCAGTGCCGCCGATCGCATGAAAAATCTTCAGGGAAGTACCGCCGTCATCCTCGGCGGATCCGGCGGCATCGGCACTGCCACGGCGCGGCTCCTCGCCCAATCCGGCGCCACCATCATCGTCACCTATCGCGGGCGGGAAGCGGAGGCGCGCGCACTCATTGCCGAGTTGCCGGGCACGGGGCACCAGGCCCTGGCCGCCAGCGTGGAGGACAGCAATTCGCTCGTCGCCCTTGCTGCCCGGGTTCGAGAGACACGCGGCCGCTGCGACATCCTGGTTAACAGCGCCGGCTTCACCAAGGCCATCCCGCATCACGACCTGGACGCGCTGGATGACGAATTCCTTGACCGAATGTGGGCGGTGAACTGGCGCGGTCCCTTTGCCGCCGTGCGTGCCTTCCGGCCGCTGCTGGAGGAGTCGGAAGGGCTCGTGGTCAATATTTCTTCCCTCGCCGGGCTGAATGGCACCGGTTCCAATCTCGCCTATGGTGCGGTGAAGGCAGCGACGGACAGCATGACCAAGTCGCTGGCCCGCGCGCTGGCGCCAAAGATCCGCGTGATGTCCGTCTCGCCGGGCGTGGTGGAGACAGGATTCGTGCCGGGCCGCGGACCGGAGGCCAATGCGAAGATCGCGCCGTCCATCCCGCTCAAGCGCGTGGCACTGCCCGAGGATGTGGCTGAGGCGGTGCTCGCCTGCGCCACGCTGCTCACCTACTCGACCGGTTCAATCATTCTCGTGGATGGAGGACGCGCCCTGTGAAAGCGATGCGCGACGAGGTTTTCATCACATGCGCTGTCACGGGCAACCTGACGACCCGCGAACAGCACCCGGAATTGCCGGTCACGCCGGAGGAGATCGCCAATGCCTCCCTGGCCGCCGCGGAGGAAGGTGCCGCGGTGGTGCATCTCCATGTGCGCGACCCCGCAACGGGTCGCCCCAGTATGGAGCTGGAATATTACCGTGATGTGGTGGAGCGCATCCGCGCGAAGAACCGCGACCTGATCATCAATCTCACCACCGGCCCCGGTGGCCGCTTCGTGCCTTCGGAGGAAGACCCGAAGATCGCGGGGCCGGGCACCACCCTGACCACGCCCGCCATCCGCACGGCCCATATCACGGCGCTTCAACCGGATATCGCGACGCTGGACCTGAACACCATGAATTCAGGGCGGGAGGTCGTGATCAATACGCCGCGCAATGTCCGGCTGATGGCCACGGCCATCCGCGAGGCGGGCGCCGTGCCGGAAATCGAGCTGTTCGACTCCGGCGACATCGCCCTCATGAACGACATGCTCAAGGACGGCTCGCTTGGCGATCCGGTGCTCTGTTCCTTCGTGATGGGCGTGAAATACGGTTTCCAGCCCTCGCCCGAAACTGTGCTCTACGCCCGCGGGCTGCTTCCGGAGAAGGCGGAGTTCACCGCCATCGGCATCGGCCGCTCCGCCTTCCCGATGGTCGCGCAATCCGTCCTGGCCGGAGGCCATGCGCGGGTCGGGCTGGAGGATGCCGTGATGATCGAGCGCGGTGTCCTTGCCCCCTCCAATGCCGCCATGGTCGCAAAGGCCCGGCGCATTGTCGAGCATCTCGGCCCGCGTGTCGTGGGCCCCGCCCGCGCACGCGAAATCATCGGCCTGTCCTGAAAGGTCCCGCCATGTCCGCCGCCCTCCACACGGAGACGGGCACGAGCCCCGCGCTGCGCGTTGCCACCAAGGCCGCCGGCCCACAATCTCTTGGCCTGGAACTTGCCAATTACCGGCCGGACCTGCCGCCAGGCTGGTGCCTGGTGGAGGTGGCCGCCGCCGGCGTGAACCCCTCCGATGTGAAGGCACTGCTGGGCGCCATGCCCAAGGCAGTCTTTCCACGCACGCCGGGCCGCGACTTCGCGGGCACCGTGGTGGAAGGCCCCACGGAACTGATCGGCGTGGAGGTTTGGGGCTCGGGCGGCGATATCGGCATCAGCCGCGACGGCAGCCACGCCCGCTACCTCGCCTTGCCGCCCGAGGCGGTGTTCCGCAAGCCCAGCAATCTCTCAATGCGCGAGGCCGCCGCCATCGGCGTGCCCTTCGTCACCGCCGAGGTCGGATTGCGCGAGGCGGGCGGCGTTCAGGCGGGCCAGGTCGTACTGGTCCTGGGCGCCAATGGCCGTGTCGGCCAAGCGGCCTGCCGCATCGCGGCCGCGGCGGGTGCGCGCGTCTTCGCCGGCGTGCGCCGCCCGGAAGCGGCCGCGGCCGTCCGCGGCGCGGAGGCCGTGTTCGACAGCGCCTCCACCGACGTGGCGCAGGCGGTGCTTGAGACAACGGGCGGGCATGGCGCCGACTTGGTCTTCAACTGCGTCGGCTCGCCCTGGTTCGCCGCCGGCAATGCCGCGATGGGCCATGGCGCCACGCAGATCTTCATCGCCACCATCGACCGCGCGGTGCCCTTCGACATCTTTGCCTTCTATCGCGGCCGGCACCGTTATGTCGGCGTCGATACCTTGGCGTTGAGCGCGGCCGAGACCGGCGCGGTACTGGAAGCGCTGCGTCCCCGCTTC
This sequence comes from Roseomonas chloroacetimidivorans, assembly GCF_049629625.1. Lineage (NCBI taxonomy): Bacteria > Pseudomonadati > Pseudomonadota > Alphaproteobacteria > Acetobacterales > Roseomonadaceae > Roseomonas > Roseomonas chloroacetimidivorans. The sequence continues at coordinate 281,773 of NZ_JBNBZS010000009.1, forward strand.
GAGTCCGGCGCGGTTACGCCCTACGAAATCGAGGAAGAATACATCTTCCCGCTCGATCGTGCCGAGGAGGCTTATCGCATCGTCCTCGGCGGCGCGCCGCAGCGCGTGCTGATGGAACCCGGCCGATGAACATCACGCGCTTCGGCGAGGCGCGCCCCTATGAGGCGCCCGGGCATTTCGACATGCGGATGTTCCGCTTGCAGGGCCGCGAGGCCGGGCCGTCGGACACGCTCTGGCTCGGCCTCTCCTGGCTTCTGCCGGGCGGGCACACCACGCTCGACGCCTCTCCCATCGAGAAGCACTACGTTGTGGTGGAAGGTGAGCTGACGATCATCGCCGAGCAGAACGGAGGGCAGGAGGAGGCGCTCCTGCATCCTCTCGATTCCTGCCGCATCGCGCCCGGTGAGGGACGCAAGCTGGAAAACCGGAGCAACCGGCCGGCGGCCGTGCTGCTGGCCATGCCGCTCAGGCCCGCCGCCCCGGGATAGGAGCATCGCGCACAACGCGTTCACTGGGAGGGTAAAAAAATGAAACGTCCAATCCTTTTCCTGGCCGGCCTGTTGCTGGCGAACTTTCATCTCTCTTCCGCCGGAGCGCAGCCGCGCTTCCCCGAGCGATCCGTCACCATCGTTGTGCCCTTCGCCGCCGGCGGCCCCACCGATGTCGTCGCGCGCCAGCTTGCCGAAGCGATGGGGCGCGACCTGGGCGTGGCTGTCGTGGCGGAGAATGTCACCGGGGCCGGCGGCACGCTGGGCGCGCAGCGCGTCGTGCAGGCCCGGCCGGATGGCTACACCCTGCTCCTGGGCAATATCGGCGTGGCCACCGCGCCATCCCTTTACCGGCGCCCGCCCTATGACGCGCTGACGCAGCTGGACACGGTCGGGCTGATCACCCCGGTGCCGATGGTCCTACTCGGCCGCCCGGACCTGCCCGCCAAGGATCTGCCGGAGCTGCTGGCCTGGCTGCGCCGCCCGAATGCCGAGGTGAACATCGCCCATGCTGGCCTCGGCTCGGCCAGCCAGCTCTGCGCCACGCTGCTGCGCTCCATCCTACAGACGCCCATGACGCCCATCGCCTTCCGGGGCACCGCGCCCGTCATGACGGAGATGATGGCTGGGCGTATCGACCTCACCTGCGACCAGACGACCAATGCCATGCCCTATATCCAGGACAACCGGGTGAAGGCTTTCGCCACCACCACGGCGCAGCGCCTGGCCGCGCTGCCGCACCTGCCCACCACGGCCGAGGGTGGGCTGCCGCAGCTTCAGGTCACGATCTGGCACGGCTTCTACGTGCCACATGGCACACCAGCCCCGGTGACCGAGCGACTGGCTCAGTCGCTGCGCGCAGCGTTGGCTGATCCGGCGGTGGTCAGCCGCTTCGCCCAGCTGGCGACCACGCCCGAGCCGCCGGAACGTGCCACGCCCGCTGCGCATCGTGCCTTTCTGGAAGCCGAGATCGCCCGCTGGCGGCCCATCCTGACCGCCGCTGGCGAATACGCCGATTGATCGTCGCGGCCCGCCCTGCCGGGCGGGCCCACCTGCTCTGGCAAGGCTGCCGTGGCGAAGCCCCCCGCCCGGCGCCGGTCACAGAAGAAGCGGGGCGAGGAAACATCCATGCCGATGCCTGACGCGCCCCGTCGCGCCCTCCTTACCGGCCTGTCCCTGGCTGCCGCCCCGCTTCCGACCCTGGCACAGGGCACGCCCGCCGCGCCCCGCAGCCCTGACACTTTCGATCCGGCCCGTCCGCTGCTGATCCGCGGCGCTGCCATCGTTACGATGGATCCCTCGGTGCCCGACCTGCCCCGGGGCGATCTGCTGGTGCAGAACGGCGCCATCGCCGCTATCGGGCGCGACCTGCCGGTGCCGGAGGGCGCGCAGCAGATCGACGGCACCGGACGCATCGCCATTCCCGGCCTGGTCAACGCGCATATCCATCTCGGCCAGGCGTTGCAGCGCGGCATGTCGGCGGACCAGACGCTCGCGCAGTATTTCGGGACTGTGGTGGCGAAGCTCTCCTCCCGCCTCTCGCCGGATGACCTGCGAGCCGCGGATTACGGGGGTTCGCTGGAGCTTCTCGATGCCGGTGTAACGACCGTTCTCGACTGGAGCCGTGAGACCACCAGCCCCGACCATGCCGATGCGGCGCTGGACGCCTTCGAGGCAGCGGGAATCCGTGCTGTCTTCGCCTATGGCCTGGCGGGCTCTGGCGCTGGCAGCGTGCGCAGCGCCAATAGCCCCGAGGCGGTGGCGGAGGACATGCGCCGCCTGCGCGCCGGTCGCCTGGCCTCGCCCGGCCGGGTAAGGCTGGCCCTGGCGATCCGCGGCCCGGACTTCTCGACCATGGACGAGGTGGCGAGCGATATCAGGCTGGCCCGGGAATTCGACCTGCTCGTGCAATTCCATGCCGGCGCGCCGGTCTATGCCCAGCGGGTGAAGCGCGGCATCGCCACCATGCATGCCCGTGGCCTGCTCACGCCCCAGGTTTCGCTCGCCCACGCCAATGACCTGGACGAGGACGAGTACAAGATGGTGGCCGATGCCGGGGGTAGCACCGTCTCCACGCCGGAAGTCGAGATGCAGATGGGCCACGGCTTCCCTTGTGCGGCGCGAATGACGCGCGCCGGGGGCGTGGCGGCGATCGGCAGCGACATCTCGGCCGGCGTGGGAGGCGATGTGCTGGTGCAGGCGCGCATTGCCCTCGCCGCCGCGCGCGGCCTAGCCAATGCCGAGGCGCAGCGCAGCGGAACACCACTGCCCTCGGTGGCCTTTACCACCCGGCAGGCGCTGCACTGGGCCACGCTGGGCGGCGCCAAGGCCGCGGGTCTGGGCGATGTGGCAGGCAGCCTGACCCCCGGTAAGCGGGCCGATATCGTGCTGCTGCGCGCCAATACGGTGGGCACCGCGCCGGTCCACGATCCGGTTGCGGCGGTGCTGAACCAGTGCGGCGCCGCGGCGGTGGAGACCGTTCTGGTGGACGGCCGCGTGCTGAAGCGGGACGGCAAGCTGGTGCATGCCGATGTCGCGAAGGCGGCCGAGGCCGTGCAGCAGAGGGCGGCGGCCCTCAAGGCACGGGCCGGCCTGTGACAGCCCTTCCGACGGCAGGGTTTCGCGCCCTGCCGCTGGCGGGCCCTCCGCTTTCTCTGCCCGGCCGAACTACTCGACGCGGATGCCGGCGCTGCGCACCACCTCGCCCCAGCGCTTGTGCTCGGCGCGCACCGTTTCCGCAAACTGCTCGCTCGATCCACTACCCGGCTCGGTGCCGAGGCCGCTGAAGCGCTCCCGCAATTGCGGATTGCGCAGGGCGCGGGCTACCGCGTCCTCCAGCCGCGTGATGACGGATGCGGGGGTGCCCACCGGGGCGAAGAGACCGTTCCACCCATAGAAGACAAGGTCGGGCAAACCACTCTCCGCCAGGGTCTTCACCTCGGGCAACTGGCTGGATCGCTCGGCGCCAGTCACGAACAGGCCCCGCAGCCGGCCCTCGCGGACCAGCCCCTGCATGCTGACCAGCGAGTCCACGGCCGCCGTTAGTCGCCCCGCGATCACGTCCTGAAGTGCCGGCGCGATGCCGCGATAGGGCACATGCTCCAGCGTGATGCCGAGACGCTGGCACACAAGCATCATGGCGACATGCCCAATGGCCCCCTGCCCGCTGGTTCCGAAAGGCAGTGGTTCCCGCTTGCTACGCACATAGGCGACGAATTCCTGCAGGGAGCCGGACGGAACATCCGGATGCACGGACGCCATCATGGGCGTGCGGTTCACCATCGCCACCGGCATCAGCTGCGTGATGGGATCGATGGAAAGCGTGCTCATCGTATGCGGGCTGACAGTGATCGGGCCGAGATTCGTCACCAGCAAGGTGCTTCCATCGGGTTTAGAGCGGACGACGGCATCGAAACCGACATTGCCGGCCCCGCCCGGCCGGTTTTCCACTAGGACAGGCTGACCAAGCTCGGGCGCAAGGAACTGCGCGAGAATCCGGGCCGCGATGTCGGTCGACCCACCCGGGGCGTACTGCACGACGATCGTGACAGGGCGCCCGGACAGATCCTGTGCCCCTGCCCGTCCCGCGGTGAGCCCGAGCGCCGTGGCCCCGATCATCTGCGTCGCCTGTCGGCGCCCGATGGACGCTGCCGGTATCCTGGTCATGTTTCCCTCGAACTCGTCATGCCCCCATCGGAGCTGCAAGCCTTCGACTGCTATTCTTGTCGCGCGGTCAGCCGTTGCACAACCTTCCGAAACAGTTGGGTGATCCGGGGCGCGTCATCTTTGCCCCGGATCCCTGATGGCCTGCTACTCGGCCGCTGCGCTGGCCACGGAGCGCGGCTGGGGCAGGCGGTCGCGGAAATGCGGCAGCACCTCCTCCGCAATCGCCGCCATGTTGTTCCGCGTCATTTCGGCCGGCATCGTCCCGAACTGGGTCTTGGTCAGGATGGTGTTGAAACCCGCGAGGTCCTGATACTCCGCCAGCTTCTCGCGCACCGTGTTCGGGCTGCCCACAATGACCACCCCGGCCTTCATCAGGTCGTCGATAGTCTGCGTCCGGCTGAGCGACCGCTTCGCCCGGATCGCCTTCATCGATTCGACATTGGTGTAGCCCGGCGGCAGCAACGTCTGCGGCGACATCAACAGCAGGCGGTTCACCAGCGCCTCGAGATGCGGCTTCGCCTCCCGGATTGCCTTCTCGTCGGTCTCCGCGATGTAGATCGTGTTGGACCAGGCCAATTGGTCCGGGCTCGCCTGGTAGCCGGCCTTCTCCGCCTCGTCCCGATACATCTGGAAGAACTTCGCCACCATGGCGATCGGCGACAGCGTCTGGCAATAAGTGTAGCGCATCGCCGCCGCCCAGCGGATGGTGCTGCCCGAACCCTGGGACGGAATCCAGATCGGCGGATGCGGCTTCTGGTACGGCGTCGGCCAGGGGTTCACGTAGCGGAAGTCGTAGTGTTTGCCCACATACTCGAAGGGGCCTGGTTGGGTCCAGGCGCGGATGATTAGATCGTGCGCCTCCGCAAAGCGCTCCTGCGAATCCGCGGGGTTGATGCCCATCGCGTGGTATTCCGCGCCGATCCCGCGCACGAAGCCCGCGATGAAGCGACCGCGCGTAACATTATCCAGGATGGCGAATTCTTCCGCCACCTGCAGCGGGTTGTTCAGCAGCGGAAGGGCGCGGCCGAGAATGGCAATCTTGGCGCGCTTGACGCTCCGCGACAGTGCGCCCGCCAGCACCCCCGGCGTCGGCATCAGCCCGTAGGCGGTCTGGTGATGCTCGTTCAGCACCACGCCGTCAAAGCCGAGCTGGTCGGCATATTCCATTTCGTCGAGGTAGCGGTTGTAGAGCTCCGCTCCCTTCTTCGGGTCATAATGGCTGTTCGAGAAATCGACCCAGGCCGATCCGTGCCGGTCGATCGCGTCCAGATCGACATCAGCATAGGGCATCAGGTGAAAGTTAAAGATCTTCACCGGCTGGTCTCCTGTTCCGCGATAAAGCGCGTGAGCTGACCGACGAACTCGTCCGCCTTTTCGAGATTTGGAAGATGGCCGCAATCCGGCAGGACCACGGCCTTGGACCCCGGTATCAGCCTCTGGTACTCGGACGCGTATTCGCGGGGAAACAGCTTGTCGTTCTCTCCCCACAGCACCAGCGTCGGCACGTCGATCCGGTGCAGCCACTTTGCCAGATGCGGGTCGTAGGAGCGGGGCTGCCACATCAGCTTCGCAGCAGTCTGCCGCTCCCGTAGCATGAGGTCCTCACGCTCGGGCAGCAGCGTGCGGGCGATGACTTGCTCGGCCAGTGTCTGGTCATGGAACATGTCGCGGACGCGCTGCTCGTCGCTGCTGCGGAAGGTGTCCACGACAGGCACACCCTTCACGTAGATGCCGGCCGCATCCACCAGGGTCAGGGAAGCCAGACGGCTGGTATTGCGCACTGCCATCTCCGCCGCGATCCATCCACCCAGGGACAGGCCGACCAGATGCACACCCGTCAGGTCCAGCTCGGAGAGAAGGTCGAGGTAGAAATAGGCCATGTCGTGAATGTTATCGAGCCAGCCCGGCATCTCCGTACCGCCGAAACCCGGATGGCGCGGCGCGATAAGGTCGAAGTGCGTGGCCAGCTGATTCATGAAGGGCTGCCACTCCCCGCTGCTGCCGGCACCGGAGAGGAAAACCAACGGCGGTCCTTCGCCGCCTCGCAGGACCTTCGTCTCGGTTCCGCAGATTGACAGGGTTGTTTCCGAATGGCTCGGCATGAACTCTTGGACCTTCCTGGAGCTGCCATGCGTCCGCGCAAAGGAGGTTGCCCTGCCCTGCGGCACGCCGAAGCGTTCCCATGGCAGCCCGAAGCGCGTCCTGGAGAATGTCTTGAAGCGGGATGCCCTGCCCTCAATCGGGCAAGGCCGGCAACGGCTAGCGGCCGCCGGTCAGAGCTGCAGAGATCGGCTGTGTCTCACTTGGATGTTTCCCCGTTCTCTTTTCATGGACAGGATGCGGAGAGGATCATTTGTCCCCGCTCCCGCCTTGCCCACCAAATTAGTAAGCATTGCGCATATTGTCCAGCGATAATCGGTACCCAAGTGAATCTTCGGGGAAGGCCCACCCGTTGCGGAGTGCCGGGTCCGGCGGCAATGAGAGGCTCACCCGGGACTGCTTGATTGAGGACGCCTCTTTGCTCAAAGCCGCTCGTCCGCGCCGCGCCCCAAAAAGCGGGCCAACAGACCAGGAGCCCGATACCGAGTTCCGGAGCGAGGACGTCCTTCTTCTCCGCGACAAGCCCGGCCATCTCATGCGCCGCGTCCAGCAGCGCTCCACAAGCATCTTTGCCGAGGAGAGCCGCGAGTTCGGTGTTACGGGGCCCCAGCATGTGATCATGGTGGCCCTGGCCCATCACCCCGGGGTGGACCAGAACACCGTTGCGGAGTTGGTGGACCTCGACCGCTCGACAACTGGCGACGTCCTTGCCCGGTTAGAGCGCCGCGGGCTTATCCTGCGCAAGGTCAATGAGGAGGACCGGCGTGGCCGGGTCCTCTTCCTCTCTGCCAGCGGCCAGAAGATGCTGCAGGACATGGGCCCCGCCGTCGCGCGCACCCAGGAGCGCTTCCTGGCCCCCCTGAGCGCAGCAGAGCGGAAGCAGTTCCTGAATCTTCTGCGCAAGCTGGCGCAGTTCGACGAATAGCCGGCGCAGCTCGGGCTGAGACGTCACGCGGGGACAGCGTTCCCCGGATCCCGACCCAGTACCTCATCGAGCGCAGCGACAAACAGATCAGCCTGCTCGCGCGACAGGCACAGCGGCGGCCTGATCTTCAGAATGTTCGCGCCGGGTCCGGAGGCACTGATCAGCACGCGTCGCTCACGCAGCGCGTTGACAATGCGCGTGGTTTCCACCGTCGCCGGTTCCTTCGTCACTCGGTCGCGCACCAGTTCGACGCCAATCGACAGCCCCGCACCACGGACATCCCCAATCAACTCATGGCGCGCCGCCAGCGCTGAAAGCCCGGCGGAGAGATGGGCGCCCACCGCAGCCGCATTGGCGGGCAGGCTTTCCTCGCGCAACACCTCCAGCACGGCAAGACCAGCGGCTGCCGAAACGGGGTTGCCCCCGAAGGTGTTGAAATAACGCGCGGTGCCGCCGAAGCGGGCCAGCAAATCGGGCCGGATGGCCAGCCCCGCCACGGGGTGCCCGTTGCCCATGGGCTTGCCCATGGTGACGATATCGGGCTCCACACCGTGCCGCTCGAAGCCCCACATGGACCCAGTGCGGCCGAAGCCGGGCTGTACCTCATCGGCGATGAACAAGGCGCCCGCCGCGCGCGCTGCCTCCGCCGCCTGGGCCAGGAAGCCGGCCGGATCAGGGAAGACCCCGTCTGAGGTGAACATCGTATCCACGAGCAGGGCGCAGGGCCGGATGCCGTGGCGGTGTAGATCGGCGAAGGCGCGCGCGACATCTGCCGCGAAGCGCGCGGGCATATCCGCCCCGCCGCGATAGGCATCCGGCGGCGGCACGGTCGCCACATGCCGCCCGAGCGGCACGCCTTCGCCCAGCGAAGGCGACAGCTCCGCCAGCGCGGAGGTCACTCCGTGATAGGCGAGGCTGGTGACGACGATTCCTTCCCCGCCCGTATGGGCCCGCGCAATGCGCAGCGCGAGGTCATTCGCCTCCGATCCCGTGCAGGTGAACATCACATGCCCCAAGGAGGTCGGAAACGTCGCGAGCAGCGCCTCGGCATAATCCAGCACGGTGTCGTGCAGGTAGCGCGTGTGGGTGTTGATCTGCGCCGCCTGCCGCGCGATGGCCTCCACCACGCGCGGATGCGCGTGGCCGAGCGACGCGACGTTGTTGTAGCAGTCGAGATAGCGATTGCCGTCCGAATCAAACAGCCAGGCGCCCTCGCCGCGTACGAGATGCACGGGATGTTCGTAGAACAGCCGGTAGGCCGGGCCGAGCAGGCGCTGGCGGCGCTCCACCATCGCCTTCTCACGTAGGCTGAGGCCGGTTGCACGGTTCGGGTCGAAGGCGTTGATCATCGCCATGCCCTTGGGGGTCGCGTCAGGCATGGCGGTCATTCCTCATGCGGCGGCAGGGTGCGGGGCGCGTGGTGCGCCAGCCATTCCAGCCCGGCGCGGGCGCCGGGCATGTTGCGCAGGATATAGGGCGCGTTCTCCGGTTGGCGCGCGGCGCGCCAATGCGTAATCAGCACCGTCATCGCCATGCGTGTGGCGATCAGGATGGGCAGGAGCGCGGCCTGCTCCTCCGGCAGGGGCAGGATGGTGCGATACCCCGCCAGGAAGGCCGCGGGACTGGCGAGCGGCGCCGCCTCCCCGGGACGGAGGAGATAGGCGCAGGCCGTCGCTACTTCCTGAAGCCGCGGGGCGCGCAGGATATCACCGAAGTCGATCAGGCCTGCCAGGCAGGCGGGATCGTCCGGGCCGGCCAGCGCATTGTGCAGATTCAGATCATTATGGATGACTTGGCCGGGCAAGACGGCCAGAGCGGGCGCGGCATCGGCCTCGAAACGCTCCAGCGCTGCCACGACCAGAGCCCGGAGTGCCGGGTCGGCGATATCAGGCAGGAGGACCCGCAGGGCGGGTGCCTCCCGCAGATCCCACAGCAGGCGGCGGCCGTCAGCCGGATGCGCGAAGTTCGCCAAAGCACGGTTCATCCGCGCGGTGAGGACCCCAAGATCCCGCGCCAGCCCCGGCCCGGGTGCCCCGGCGGCCGCCAGCGGCTGGCCGGGCAGGAAGGTGAGGAGGCGGAGAAGACAGGCCCGTCCATCCACAGCCGGGTGCGGTACGGCGATGGCGCCATCCAGGGCGCGGATGATGCGCGGCACCGGCAAGTCCGGATCAGCGGTCTCCAGGTGCAGCAGAGCTGCATTCTGGAAATCGGTGATGGCCGGGTTCTCGTCGGGATGGGCGACCTTGACCAGCAGCGGCGTGCCATCCGGTGGCATCAGTCGGTAGTTGCGGTCCCGCTCGCCACCCAGAGGCACCAGATTACCCGTCAGGCCATAGGCGCGGGCCAGAAGCTCGTGCAGCCCCTCTTCCGACAGAACGGGCGGCGGGGACAGCGCCAGGGGATCGCTCAAGGGATCCTGGACAGCCGCCAACGTAGCGCCGGCCAGGTGAGGGATACTGCCCGGCATCTCAAACCCTCCTGCCCGGCTTGATGCCGAAGGGTCCGGCAAGGAGGGGCATGATCCTGTTCGTCACCTGTCGTGCGGACTCCAGCTTCATCGTTCCCCATAGCTGCTGGCGCTTGCTGATCAGGCCATACACCAGCGTCGGGTGCCCCGATACAGGCAGGAAGGGCGGCCAGCCGCAAACAACAGGGGAGGGCCTCCGTGCAACAGGGTGGACGCCGCCACCCTCCACCAAGCAGTTACGCCCCGGCAGAGCCGCCGGGCTGCAGCAGCCCCCTTTGCATCAGCGATCGCATCAGATGCGAGGCACCGAAGCTCCAGGGTTCGCAGGCATCGGTGGAGCGCATGCGGTTGACCAAGGCGCCGAGCTTCGGCGCGGCGATGGTGACGATGTCATCCATCGCATGGGTGAAGCCCATGCCCGGCGCACCACGATCGGCCACCGGCGCGAACATCGTCCCGAGCAACAGCACTGCACCGTCGGGATACTGGTGATGCGGGCCGATCAACTGCTCCACCAGATCCTCGGGATCCCGGCTGATCTGCGCGATCGAGGAGGACCCCTCCATCCGGAAGCCGTCATCTCCCTCCACGACGAGGGTGACGGTCGTCTGCCTGACGTCGTCGAGCGTGAAGCCGGCATCGAACAGGCGCAGAAAGGGGCCGAGCACGCAGGCCGCGTTGTTGTCCTTCGCCTTTCCGAGCAGCAGCGCGGAGCGGCCCTCAATGTCACGCAGGTTCACGTCATTCCCGAGCATCGCGCCGACGATCCGGCCAGCGGAGGAGATCGCCAGCGCCACTTCCGGCTCCGGATTGTTCCAGGATGATTTGGGGTGCAGCCCCGCATCCATCCCGGTGCCGACCGCCGACATAGGCAGAGCCTTGGTGAAGATTTCTGCGTCCGGCCCGATGCCGACCTCGAGATACTGGCTCCAGGCGCCCTGTTCGATGAGCACTTCCTTCAGCCGCATCGCCTCGGGCGATCCCGGCTTGAGCCGGGAGAGGTTGTCGCCGACCAAGCGAACGACCTCAGCCCGAATAGCGGCCGCGGCCTCCGCATGACCCCTGGCCCGCTCCTCGATCACACGCTCGAGCATCGAGGTGACGAACGTTACCCCGGCCGCCTTGATCGGCTGGAGGTCCACCGGTGCCAGTAGCCATGGCCTGCGGGGGTCGCGACCGTCGGGCGGCGTATTGGCCAGGATCTCTCCAACAGAGGCGATCCGCTCCCCCTGCATGCGGGCCAGCGCGGCCGCGGGATCATCCCGCTCGCAAAGGTCGCTGACAGTCAGGCATTCGGCGGTGACGTCGACCACTTCCTCGCCACGCAGGGTCACGACCGAGGGACCATTCACCTCGGGCCGCCAGACGCGGCCAACGAGGCAAGCCTGCTGCCAGTCGGATGGCAGCACCTGAGCCGGATCGAGATGGAGGCGAGGCATGAGCACTCCTGGAGAACAGGGATGGGACTGGTCAGCGCTTCCTGCACCACGGTTTCGCCCGCGGTGCAGCTGCCGGAGACGATGACCGGATGTGAACCTGGGCGGTGCTGGCACAACAACCGATCAAGGCAGGCTGGAGCCACGGTTCCGGACACACCAGCGATTGCAGCATGGCCCGCTGACGGCGGAAACCCCCTCACGGACCGGACGGCGCAGTTGGGCGGGGCGCCCCCCGCGAGTCCTTTGTCTTCGAGCAGGTGAAGGAGCGCGTGCCGATCGGCATTTCGGCCTGCGGCTCGGCGGGGCTGCAGGTGGACCGCGTTGATCCAACTCAGGGCTCACCGCCCGATCTCGTTACGCTTGCTACGGCAGAATGCACCAGCCCCGGCGCACTGCCGGCTCCGGAGCAGTTCTACATCACCCACCGGGGACCGACGGGCGACAAGAACTGCTGTGTCGGACCGGCATGGCATTTTCTTCTGCAGCCCGGGGCGTGCGGTGTTTGCGACCGGATCCATCGTTTGGTGCTGTTCGCTCCCGCACAATCGCTACGCAACCATGTCAGCATGATCACGGAACGCGCTCTAAGGCACTTCCTCGACCCGTCCCGTTGGAGGGCTTCAATCTCCGATCAACGCGGTCCCTCCCTGGCCCCTGGCGCCGCCCGCTGCGCGGGGGCATTGGTCGTTGAAGGGGGAGAACCGGCACAACTGGGGGCGCGAGTATTCCCTGGTGTTTCCGTCCACTCCACGCGCTGAGGCAGTAAAACCACAATCGAGCGGCGGCGCCCAAAACCAATATTGCGAATCAGTCGCAATCATGCGAGAGGCTCCTGGAATTTGTTGCGAGAGATTCGCATGAGCCGTCCACCACGCCTTCATCCCCCGGCCCTGTTCGCCTGGCTTATGGCAGCGACCGCCCTCACTCCGGCCGCCATGGCCCAGGACGCGAGCGATTCCGTCGCCGTGCCGGAGGTGGCCGTAACGGGCAATGCCGAGCGCGCGCTGGATCCGATCCGCGGCTTCGTCGCCCGGCAGGAAATCACCGGAGCCAAGACCGACACACCGCTGATCGAGAATCCGCAAAGCATCTCCGTCGTCCCGCGCGACCAGATAGACGCGCGTCAGGCCCAGACCCTCGGCGAGGCGCTTCGCTACACCGCAGGAGTCCGAGGTGAGAATTACGGGACGGACAGCCGGACCGACTGGTTCCAGCTCCGTGGCTTCAACGCTCAGGACAATGGCCTGTTCCTGAACGGCCTACGCTACAACACCGGCTATGCGGGCAGCGCCTTCGAAACCTACGGGTTGGAGCGCTACGAAATCCTGCGCGGCCCGACCTCCGTGCTCTATGGGCAGATCGCGCCGGGCGGCCTGGTGAACATGGTGCAGCGCCGCCCGACCGAGACGCCCACAGGCGAGGTGCGACTGACCGCAGGCAGCTACGGGCGGGTGCAGGCGCAGGGCTTCACCAGCGGGCCACTGACCGCGGACGGCGTCTGGTCCTACAGCCTTACTGCCCTGGGGCGGGCGAGCCAGACGACGGTGGAGGAGGTGCATGACGACCGCGCCTTCGTCGCTCCGGCCCTTACATGGCGGCCCGACTCCAATACCTCGCTGACCGTGCTCGGCTACTACCAGCAGGATCGGACCTCGGGGAACCAGTTCCTGCCCTATGAGGGCACGGTAAAGGCGACGCCCTTCGGCCGTATCAGCCGCAGCCTCTTCACCGGCGAAACCGATTTCGACCGCTTCGACCGTACCCAGTACGGCATCGGCTACGAGTTCAGCCATCGCTTCAACAACGTGTTCTCATTCCAGCAGAACCTGCGCTACGGCCACACCGACATCGCCTGGAACCAGGTCTATGGTGGCGGGCTGCAGGCGGACCAGCGGATGCTGAACCGCTACGCTTATCGGGCGGACATCGATGTCGGCACCCTCCAGGTAGACAACCAGCTCCGCGCCGACTTCACCACGGGCCCCCTCTCCCATACGGTGCTGGGCGGCTTTGATTTCAGCCAGGTGAACTACCGCAATGCGCAGTTCTTCGCCCTCGCGCCAGGGCTGGATGTCTTCAGCCCCGTCTACGGCAGCCCCGTGCCGGCACTCACCACGCCGTATGACAATGTGCGGCAGGTGAACTCGCAATATGGCCTCTACCTGCAGGATCAGATCCGCTTCGATCGTCTGGTGCTGCTCGGCGGGATCCGGCAGGACTGGGCCTTCTCCGACGTGGACGACCGCGATGCCGGCGTGCGGCGCTATCAGAACGACAGCGCCTTCACCTGGCGCGCCGGCGCCCTCTATCTTTTCGACAACGGCTTAGCGCCCTACGCCTCCTATGCGCGCTCCTTCCAGCCGCAGATCGGCACCGACAGCCTCGGCCGTTCCTGGGATCCACTGGAGGGCGAGCAATACGAGATCGGGCTGAAGTTCCAGCCGAACGGCACGCGGAGCTTCATGCAGCTCAGTGCCTTTCACCTGACACAGCAGAACACACTGACGCCGGACCCGCTGAATGTCATCCAGCAGGTCTCGGTCGGCGAGATCCGCGTGCGCGGCCTGGAGCTGGAGGCGGTCGCGGAGCTGGGCCATGGCGTGACCCTTGTTGGCTCCTACACCTATCTCGACCCCGAGATCACCAAGAGCAACACGGCGGCCGAGATCGGCAACCGCCCGGCCGGCGTGGCGCGCAACAATGCGGGTCTCTATGCTGAGTACAGCTTTGTGGACGCCACCGGCCCTCTCTCTGGCCTGACACTTGGCGCCGGCGTGCGTTATCTCGGCAATACGACCACGGCCAACTCAGGCGGCAATGTCGTACCATCGACGACACTGTTCGACGCGACGCTGCGCTACGATCTTTCCAAGCTCTCGCCCCGCATGAACGGACTGCAGCTCGCGGTCCATGGCAGCAACCTGGCGGACACGCGTTATGTCAGCCGCTGCTCCGGCGATACGGGTTGCTTCTACGGCAACCGGCTGAATGTGCTGGGCAGCATCTCGTATCGTTGGTAGCGGGACCCGTCTTCGGGGAAGGAGCACTGAGAAGATGCTGTCCCTGTCGCGCCGGGCCGCTCTTGCATGCCTTCCGGGCGTCCCGTTGCTGCTGCCCCCGGCACGCCTGGCCGCCCAGCCAGCATGGCCTCGGCAGGTGACGGACCTGCTCGGTCGGACGGTTACCATCCCCGCCAAACCTCGCGCGGTCCTGCTCGGAGAGGGGTTCCAGCTCGTCAACCTGGCACTGGTCCACCCCGACCCGGCCTCGATCCTGGTGGGCATCGGCGGAGACCGCAGGCGCGTGGATCCGCTCGGCGACGCCGCTTATCGCCGAGCCTTTCCGGCGCTGGATCGCGTACCCGAGCTGACCAGCGCGGTGGGGCAGGGCTTCGGGGCCGAGCGGGCGCTTTCACTCCGGCCGGACCTGGTGATCCTGAGTGCCTGGCAGGCACGGTCCGATGAAATGAAGCGGACTGCCTCGGTGCTCGAACAGCGCGGCGTCCCGGTGATCTATATCGACATCTTCGAACAGCCGGTGCGCAATACAGTACCAACGATCCGGCTGCTTGGCGCCGCGCTGGGCGAGGAGGAGCGGGCCGAGGCCTATACCGGCTTCTATGAGGCCCGGCGCGAACGCATCGTGAAGCGGATCGCGGAGAGCGGGCAGCCAGGCCCGCGAGTGTTCTTCAGCGCCTTTCCCGGCCGGTGGCCGTGTTGCTGGTCCCCGGGGCCGGCAGCTGGTGATGGAATGTTCTTGGCAATGCTTGGCGCCCGCAATGTAGCCGAGGCCTGGCTGCCAACACCGCGCGGCGGCACGGTCGCGGCGGAGCGTGTGCTCATGTCCGGCGCCGAAGTCTTCATCGGAACGGGCATTTACCTGCCCGATGATTCTCAAGGCATTCAGGTCGGGGCTGGCGCGACACCTGCTCAGGCACGCACCAGCCTGGAAGCAGTGCTGGCCGCCCCGGAATTCCGGCTCTTGCCAGCGGTTCGTGCCCGGCGCGTCCACGGGCTGTGGAACCCGTTCAACGGCGCTGCCGTGAACATTGTCGCGTTCGAGGCCATGGCGCGCTGGATCAGGCCCGAATTGTTCGGTGATCTGGACCCGGCGGCAACACTGGCAGAGATCAACGCGCGCTTCCCAGGAGTTCTCCACGAAGGAACCTACTGGACCAGCCTTGCGTGACCTGAACACTGCAACGGAAGTCAGACCGCCATCCAGACGGTTTCGGCTTCGCCCTGGAGGCGGAGGTCGAGGTTCCAGGTGCTGTTTCCGGCGGGCCTGGCGATCATGGTGCTGCGCCGGGCCTCGGGCACGGCCTTGAGCACGGGGTCGGTGGCGTTCAGCGGCTCGCCTTCGAAATAGAGCCGGGTCGAGAGGTGCTGGAGCAGGCCTCGGGCGAAGACGGCCAGCGCGACATGCGGGGCCTGCAGGGCATTGCCGCCGGCATGGGGTCCGACCGGCACCGGCCCGGGCTTCAGTGTGACGAAGCGGAAGCGCCCCTCCTTGTCGGTCCGGCTGCGGCCATAGCCCTGGAAGGCCGTGGGATCACCCTTCTGGTCGGGGTAGCAGCCGGAGGGATCGGCGTGCCAGATCTCCACCATGGCATCCGTCACCAGCGCGCCGGTGCCGTCCCTGATTGTCCCGGTCAGGGTGATGCGCTCGGCGCCCTCGGGCAGGCAGTCGGCGAAGTGGCGCGTGGTATCCGCCCATTCCGGGAAGTCGATCAGGTGCCAGTAGGGGCCGGCAGTCTGGTGGGCGGTGGCGGGTGTCGCCTCGGAGGGTGCGAGTTCCGGCGTCGCGTCAGTCATGATGGCCATCCTCCATCGGGGTCGCCTCACGGCCGCGCAGGACGATGTCGAAGCGGTAGCCCAGCGCCCATTCAGGCCGGGTGACGTCGAGGTCGAAGCGGGCCACCAGCCGG